>CAJQIC010000046.1 GCA_905478335.1 uncultured Bacteroidia bacterium
CAGGATGCACCAGTATTAGTACCCGAAGAACTATAGTGTACAAATATTACGGTTGCTTGTGTTTCAAAGGAAAGAAAGCATAAAGATGCTAGTAAAATAAATAAGTAAGTTTTTTGCATTGGATTTTACGTTAAACGTTCCGCAATCTAACAAATTTCAATAAATCTTAAAATAGATTGTAGACCTCAGATTTAAAAGTTCGATAACGTTCTGATTCCCCCTATCGAGGTCGTGAATGAAATGAATGCTCAACATGCAGAGAAATTTGCGCATGTAAGCAAACAAGAAACACTATCACTGCTGCGAAGAAATAGCAAAGAAGCGGCTGATTCGGTTCGTTCCTTTACGGATGCAGAACTAGATCAATCTGGTAAAGTGTCACTGAATGCAAATGCACCACTAACCGCCCAATTCTTTATTGAGGACCACGCACTTCGACATAGCTATCATCATTTTGAAAAAATACGGCAAACCATCAAGTGATACACTAATGTCTTAACCTGCCATAGAACTAATCACGTTATACGTAATTTTGGCCCATGAAAAATACAATTCTGGGAGTGTTGGTTCTGGTAGCATTAGGCTGCGGCAAAAAACCTTCACAAGAAACAAAGGAAGTTGTCCAGAGAAAAGTTGAGGAGCATAATTTACAAGAGTATTATTTTCCCCTTTCTGATACCATGGTACCAACAACCTATACCTACGAGGTGGTAACGGCATCAAAAGATAAATCACCAGAATTCTATTACGAGAGTTTAACTTTTAGGCGACATGACGATGGGAATTATGCGTTCACTAGATACGATAAAAGAAACAATTTAATAGACAGTTTAGTCTTTACTCTAGACCAAAAAGGGGCAAACGTTGCGGGCCATTTTATCAAAACGGAAAACAATGATTTTGTGAAAGCTGATGTGAGCCCTAGCCTAATGTTTCCTTGGAAAAGGGAACTGAATGGTCGTATGACAAACATTTTTAAATATCGATCAATGGTAAACGGGCAGTTAATCTCAACTTCGGTTAACGTCAACAATGGGTTTGTGGGATTTTTACCAGTCGATAACGCTTTGTCGAACGAAAATTCATGCATCAAAATTGTACATCAAACAGAAACGCGGTTTGAGATATTGGAAACACAAGAAGCGTTCAACTATTCGTCGAAAGGCGAAATAATAGATTTAAAAGGGGTGGGACTTTACAAGTCGATTGAGATGAACAACCATGGAGATACGACTATCAAAAAACTTGTAGAGATAAAACGAGATATTTAAATTCGGAAGTGAAATTAGGCAGCTATCACAAGAATTTACAATGACGACAACACCGGAACACGACCAACGCATAGCTAAATTAACTTTTGCATCGGTCTATCCTCACTACATAACTAAAGTAGAAAGTAAAGGGAGAAGCAAAGAAGAATTGCTGCAAGTGATTGAATGGCTAACCGGTTTTAATGAAGCCTACTTAGACGAGCTAATACAAGAGAAAGCAACGTTTGAGACGTTTTTTCAGCGGGCGACTTTAAACCCAAATGCGTCGTTGATCAAAGGCGTAATCTGTGGTTATCGGATAGAAGATATTGTAACACCTTTGACCAAACAAACCCGCTATATGGACAAACTCGTTGACGAATTAGCGAAGGGTCGTAAAATGGAAAAGATCTTACGGGCATAACTGTCTCCTCCTTTAAACGAAAATAAGCCTCTAAAACCCTTCCCAATGAGCGGTGTTTCACACTATGTTCAGTCAATCCGAAGGATTTTTTATTAAAATGTGTTATTTTTCAAAGCTAATGTTTGGTCAAAATTGTAATACGTGAAAAAAACGAGAGTCACACCTAAGGCGGGGTTTAAAGGGTTAATAGAAAACTGGCAAAGTGATTTAATCGCGGCGGTCAGCGTTGCCTTAATCGCGTTGCCACTGTCTTTAGGTATTGCTTTGGCAGCAGGTGCTCCTGCCATGTCTGGGATAATATCCGCAATTGTGGGTGGTGTGGTGACAACACTTTATCGGGGCGGACACATTTCAGTAAATGGTCCAGCAAAAGGGGTAATTGCCGTAATTTTATTAGGCATCGGTTTAATGGACGATGGGACTGGGCAAGCTTTTAACTATGTCCTTGCAGCCATTGTTGTATCCGGTGCGATTCAAGTTGTTTTAGGGCTGCTCAAACTTGGACGATTGGCAGATATATTCCAATCTTCTGTCATTCACGGACTTCTGGCGGCTATCGGTATCATCATTTTCGCCAAACAAATACACGTTGCCTTAGGCACTCATTCTGATAGCCATAACATCGTGCAAAACCTTATTGACGCGGTCAAAATGTTGCCAGAGGCGAACCCTTTTGTCGTAATTATTTCTCTACTCGGGTTGCTATTGCTCTTGTTTCATTCTAAAATTAGTTACCACTTTTTTCACCTCTTACCAACTCCGATGTGGGTCATTGCTTTGTCCATACCCATGGTGTATATTTTTGGGTTTCACGATGCGCAAACACTTTCTTTTTTCGGTAGATCCTACGACGTAGGACCACATTTATTATTAGATATTCCGGATAACATAATGGATTCCATTATGCATCCAAATTTTGGGAAGATACATACCATCGAATTCTGGACTACTGTCGTGTCTATTCTCATCATCACAAGCATAGAATCACTGGCCATCGCCAAAGCGATTGACAAAATAGACCCATACAAGCGAAAGACAGACTTAAATAAAGATTTAACAGGGATAGGTTTAAGTACAATGGCTGCAGGCATGTTGGGCGGTTTACCCATTATCTCGGTAATTATTAGAAGTACAGTGAATGTACATAATGGGGCTAAGACCAAATGGTCGAACATGTATCAAGGCCTAATCTTGTTGCTTTTTATTGTGGTGTTGAGTCCGATTATGCAACAGGTGCCGCTGTGCGCTTTTGCTATTTTATTGGTTTACACGGGTTTCAAACTCGCTTCACCTTCGGTCTTTAAACAGGTTTACAACCATGGTGTGGAACAGCTGATTTTTTTCATCGGAACTATGGTGTTAACCTTATATACCAACCTGCTTATCGGGTTGTTAGGCGGGCTCTTATTGGCGTTGCTGAGTCATTGGATTTTATCTCGTGTTTCTATTCCTAGGTTCTTCCAAATGATATTTGATTCTGGATCCATAGTGGTTTTAAACCCTGACGGAACATACATATTAAAGATTAGGGGGGTGGCAAATTTTCTTAGCATCCTGAATATTAAAAAGCTGATTGCTCAAATACCTGCTGGCTCAAATGCTACTATCGATTTGTCGGAAACTAGGCTCATTGGGACTACAGTGTTAGAAGACATATATGATTTTAGAAAAAGCCATAAAGACAGCGGTGGTGTCTTAAATATCAAGGGCTTAGATCAACACATTTCGTCTACCAATCATAAACTCGCTACAAAAATCAAGACTAATATTCTGCAACCACTCAATAGACGCCAGAATTTATTGAAAGAAATGGCCGAAAATTATGGGTGGAATTTTGAGGTTGAACCCCAGGAAGATTTAGAATATTACCAGTCGTTTTACTTCTTCAAAACGCGACCATTAGAAATCCAGAAGAACTGCATATCTGACAATGACAAGGATATGCATATGCGCTTATTGGATGTGCGCTTCGAAGAAGGTGCAGACATTTTTCCTGATGAGTATAGCACAACACTTGGGCTGTTAAAACTGCCATTTAAGATTCCAAAGTTCACGATCGAGAAAAAAGATTTCTTAGATAAAGTATTACATATCGCTCAGCATAAGGACATAGATTATATTGTTTACGAGGATGCGATTGAGGATTACATTGTGAAGGTAAACGACGTTGACGAAATGGGCGCATTCCTATCGGAGCGACTTAAGGTCCTGATCGAGATTAGCGGTATTCATCACCTCGAAAGCAACGGGGAAGCTATCCTGATTATGAGCAAAAACCTTGCACTCGCTCAAGTCAAAGACTATATCCGTATGATTCAATTTGTAGAGAATGTGAAGGATATGCTTAAGCAGAAACGTTAGTAGGAATTAGGGTTACGTTTGCTATGAATTTGCTAAATGCACAAGAACAAAGAGAATAGAACATAGAGAATAGACGACCATTCACTCATTCCTCATTCACTCATTCCTCCTTCAATCCTTCAATCCTTCAGCCCTTCAAACCTTCCTTCACTCCTCCCCCCAATACGCGCTCATGTGAGCCTCAGCTTGACGAATCCAACTGTCGTTGTTGATTAACGAGTCTTGGTTGATCCACGTTACTTTGCCGTGTGTCGCGTCTGTTAAGGTCAATTCAGGGATGCTACCTCCGATGTATTCCCCATCGTCACCTGCTTTGGTTACAATAGTGCTTAACCACATGAATCGAGGGGTGCCATTGACAAAACGAACAAATGGACGACTTTCAGCGGGATAGTTTTTACTCCAATCATAATTCTTTTTACTTTCTATGATTTTTGCTGATATGGCACTGCTTCCAATAAAGGGGTCTTTGGAGTTACGGTGATCAACGAAATACACTTTTTTGTCGTTGTCCCCAGGAATTAACAAACTCAAGCTTAACCCTTTTTTAGATTCTTCATACGGTTCAAGACCGAAGAAATTATACAGTTTTGCGTCTTTATTTACATTAAAAAATGTCACAAACGGTTGTGGGTTTGACTCGTTTGGTAGTTCTGGGATACGAATATCGCCCTCGTGGTAAAAAGGCATTGGTGCAAAGAAACCATTCGTGAATCTGAAGCTTTCAGCTGTAAATCGAGCGACGCGTTTGGGGATTAAATTTTGGCCTTTTAGGTAGCTAATGGTAGGAACACTATCTACGGCTACATAATCACCTCTACCTAAAAGCACACGGGTTACATATGCGTCGTCCTCACTTTTTTCATGAATGACAAAAACACCTCCAAAAACGGGTCTTGGAAACAAAAAACCTTTCCATCGTATAATGGGTACAACTTGCACCCAATGATTGTCTTCATCTGCTAAATAAAACGGAGTCGCAGTCTCACAATTTAGATATTGCAACAAAGAGAATCGTTTAGTCACTGCGGAAGAGGTTTTCTTACTAAATAGCAGTAATTCACCAATATCGAAATTTACATCCTTGCGGTACTTTGCTGAGAAAACAGGGGCCGGCAGGTTGGATGGTACGTGAATGACTTCGTACATATTTTTTTGCAGTTGCTGCAGTTTATATGCCTTCGATGGTCCAACAGCGCAACTGTAGTAATAGGCGTCGTTTTTCCCTCTTATAAATCTAGGGGGTGTCGCATCTTCAGTTTCAGACAGGGCTTCTTGATTAATCAACGTTTTGACAGAGTTTAAAGGTTGAATACGCTCATGTCCTGTCTCTGGCAATGCTTGTAACACCACCTTTTCAATACCGGTATAATGATAGTATAAACTCAAATATTTGAATATGCTGGGGCCTGCCATATAAGAGAATGCAATAAATACTAAGAGCACTACAGACGAAAATACATTGTCTTTGTTGCTGCGTTTGCTCCATCCGTTGAAATACCAAATTGCGATGATCAATCCAATAATCACCAACAAGGCGTATTTTCTAACCGCCAAAACACCTGGTTGAATAGTGGCACGGTTGATAAACAGCAAAGCTAGAACCAAAACCAAACAAATAATGGTTTTGACAGGGTGCTTCTTTATCTGTGTTTTAAGAAATGCGCCAAACCGTTTACGAATATTATATACGGTCCAATAAATGCGGTTTCCAGATTTTTCGTTGTTCGCTGCCATACAGATTACCTGTCTAAAAAGTCTTGCACCCCTTTACGCCAATCGTCGTCTTTTTTCTTTTCTTGTTTGGGTTCTGGCTTATCTAATTTTTCGGGCTCAATTACTTTTTTAGGCGCTTCCTTAGCTCCTAAATCAGCTTCCAACGCATCTATCTTTTTTAATGTTTCGTTGGCTTTGGCCAAGCCCTGTGGCAGTTTCTTGGCGATAAACGGACCAACATAAAAACCTATTAAAACCGCTATTAGGGCAATTGCGCCGTGTAACATGGTGATTAATGGATTCAGGTTGCCCAACCACCATGTTATATACATAAACACACCGGTGATTAGGATAGCTGGAACAAGTCTTTTTGAAAAAGGTTGGTTACGTATAAAGGTCAAATCCGTGCCCTCGGGTAATCGTTCTTTATGGGTTAAATCAAACCACCGTTTGTGCCATTTCAATCCTTTTTTGTGATCCCAAAGAACGAAACTGATGCCTAATACAAGGCCGATGATTAATGATAAAAGCGTATCCATAATGCTAGATTAGTTGATTGTAAATATGTTTATGAGCCAGTATTTTGTTGATTGTCCAAACCTGGAGTTGTTCGTTCCAAGTCTGATACTCCGTATAGAATTTCGACTTGTCGAACAAGTACATCATTACTGGGTTGGCATTGTTGTAATTTGAAAGAAGTTGCCACAGTACTGCTTTTTCTTGACCAGCTAAATTTGTATTCGGATTCAATAAATATGGTCTCAAAGTTTCGGAAATATCAGCTGTTTTTAGCGGCCTTTTATCCTTCAGTTGTGCGTGAAAACGCTCAAAGTCAAAATAAACATCTGGCAGAGAGCCATCCTGAGCCATTCGGTTTACAAGCCCTTTTCGTTGGTTTCTATTCAGTACTGTATAGTCTACATCGGAATCTAGTTTGGACAGTGCCGTCATCATAACATGTTCTTGCATTACCTCCACCAAACCAGGGTTTGATTCAAAAAGTGAAACATCACTCGAGATCAAACCAGCATTATACAGATAACTGATAAGGCTCGGATCTTTAATATTGTATTCTACATGGCCGTGTTCTATTTCGCCAGATACGCCAGTTTCAGCGCCCTCATATACCAATAATGGTTTGTCATTTTTTAACCGTTTGAATACATAAATGCCTTGAAATGCCGCTGTATAAAATGTGTCGATATCGTTAAAAGGGTGCGCAGGTATTTCGAACTTCATATACCTTAAATCGCCGTATTTTTTACATGATTCTATGATGTCGCTCCGCAGTTGATCATCTGACCAAGCCTGTGGTTTGTCATAAAATTCTCTAATTAACGCACGCTGTTTTTTACTTGCATTCATTAAACGCCCTACAGACGAGAAGTTTACTTTGATATAGTCCATCATAAGTAAATCTTGGGGTGAACGGTAAGCAGAGATTTCTTGATCTAGTTCAAACCATAAACCTGTTTTGGAGGTGATGTCGGCAATTTGTGCGCCGTATTCTGCGAATAGATTTTTGTGTATTTGTCTGTCAAAACTGTGGAAAGGCATATAGATAGCACTCTCGGCTTGCTTTGGTGATATAACAACGCCGTACGGATTGGCTAACCCATGTGACAGATAATATCGATCCCCTTGTTCGTCAGCAATCTCTGGGCTCCATCCCCATCCATCTATATGGAACTTTTTAAGTTTAGTTGGGGCCAGACCAATGTCGTTAAGGCATTCGTTGTAACGTTTGACCATCGTTGGATTACTAACCTCTATGAGGTTATGTCCGAACAACTCACTTTCAATCAGCTTAATCATTTATATCTCCGCTCAATAAAGTTTTGTTGGCCTGTTGTTGGATGTACATGCGTTTGGCCTGCTCTTTAATTTCTCTATTCACACCAGTTTGGTTAATTCGGATTGAATTTTCAATGTAATTCAGTGCTTCATAAAGTCTTACATCGGTAAATGAAACACCTTTCATGTTTTGTTTCATCAGGTCTTTCAATATGTCGAGTTTCTTTGTGTATGGTTGCGTGAAGAAATCGTCTGGATTGTCCCACCAAATTTCAGGGAGGTCAAAGTCGATTAATCGGGCGTCTACTGCCTTTTGAATATTCCGTAAATCACGTGAGGAGAAAAACGGATACTTCTCTAACACTTGGTTGTAAAACTGACCGAAAAATTCGTGCGCTGTGGTGTCAACTTGTTTGCCCACATTGTGATATAATTCTTGAACTTCAGGTAGTTCAAATTCATACGTTGTATTTACCAGTTCGTTGATGGATTTGGCTGCTTGCTGGGCATCCATGTAGTCATAGTCCTTCGGATTTTTGCCGTCGACAAACTTCTTATCCAATTCTTTGTATTTCTTCCACCACAGATAGTCTTGATCCATAAAATCATACTTACTTGAGGCACCTTCCATTGATATGCGCATTTGTATCCGTGATAAAACGGCCTTGTCAATTTGATCAGGGATGTTAGTGAAAAGGCTAATTAGTCGATTTCCAAGATTGACGGCATAAGCACCTTCTGTGTTTCTTAAGAATACACCGATAAATTCTCTAACCCCTGCTGAAACACCTTGTCTAGTACGTTCTTCCAAGTTGTTTTCAGCATCATCTATGGGTGCAAATACGATCTTGTTTGGGTCTTGCATGGGTTTAAACCATTCCATCGCACGCTCGGCTGTTCCCCCTTGAAAAGTAGAGACAATGGTTTCTGGCAATGGCCAAAATAAGAAAGGGTAGCCCAGTTGATCGCACCGCTCTTGAATCAAAGTAGCTGTTGCGGCAATGAGCATACTCTTACCAGTTCCTGGCTTACCCTCTGCCATGGTTATGGAAGGAAGACCACCCAATTCATTTATGGGGTTTTTCTTTGTGTCAAAGTCATAACACAACAAACGTTCGGCGTATCGCTTAAACAAGTGTTTGGCTTGTTTATTGGCAACGATGGCTTCCATGCGCGTCGGGTTGAACTGCATGCCTTTTACGCGTACAGATGATTGCGTTTCGAAGCCTTGCAATACAAACTCGCTGTTTTCTAATTTGTAGTGATTCTGTGAGAAAGCGTCAGCATATTTTAACGCATTTTTTCGAAGAATGATTTCTTCCATCAACCGCTCAAAATACAACAAGGTCAGCTTAACAAAATGTAAATCGGAATGCACAATTCCAGACCGCTCTATATAAGCAGCATAGTAATATAGGCTGCATTGAATGGCTTTGCTTGGACGTGTAAGGCTAACCTCTGGGATTCCACCAAAGTCAATTTGAATTGACGACACCTGGTCGGCTAAATAATCTTGTAAGGCATATTGAATATATGACGCGGCAGAAAACAACAATACTGCACTTTGTGTTTGACTTTTGTCGTGAAACTCCGGAAGTTCGGATTGATGCAAGCTCCCGTTTTGATTCTTTTGTTGCAACAAACCAAGGCCGCAGGCTTCTGCATATTGACTGGCTACGTATTTGCCGATGCAATACCCGGTGCGCACCGCATTCAGTATTTGACTGCTAGCACTTGACAGGATGATTCTATCATTACTTATTTTAATGGCTGCCTTAAGCACTGATGCCTCATCTTCTTGGGCAAGATTCATTGCTTTATTGACGTTGGTAAGAAAGTTTAAGTCAATGCCGCTTGAGGAAGTTGATTTGTTGTCGGGTTTCCACCCAACTTGTTTCAAATAGTTTGTTATCTCGTCTTTGTATTGACTAAGATCTTCTTCTTTTATTTTTAGTAATGATGATTCTTGTTTTTCCATGTTTCAATGCGATAATGCTTAACTGCTTTATTGCGTTTATGTGCTTTTTATTATTGTTTTAAACTCTCTTTTTTTAATTTCCTTCAATCCTTCAATCCTTCAATCCTTCAATCCTTCAATCCTTTCAACTACTCATCATACACATGTACAGGCGCAGCCAAACTTTTAAGCATTTCTGGTTCTGTGTCATTCAAGTACTGCAGCACGTCGTGTGATGTAATCATATACGAATGCATATCAGAGATCATCCGCTCCATACATTCTTTGTTCGACTCGTCTATATGAAATATTTGTCTTAATTCTCCTTTTGACAAGAATGACTTTGTCCGCCGTTCACCCGTCGAGAAAACAACCTCTGTTTTATAGGTCATTAAAAACTGATCATCCGGAAAATGTTTTCGTAACATGATGGTATAGGCATGTTTGTCGCGACTATATTTTCCAAAAATTGGCCCAATTTCTATCCGCTTAAGCACCTTGGGCATAATGTGTTCATACGCGTTATCAATGTCTGACGCAATTACCTTTAAAGGAGACGAGTTGTGTGTTAAACGCTTGATGGTTTCCTCAAACGTCGCGTCATGGGTAACATCAGAGGTAGGTTCTTTGGCCTTCAATGGATTGTCAAAAACCATGGTATACACATAGGGTTTGTTGGTAACGCTATCGTACGAGGCCCATGAATAAAAATACGTGCGGGTTTTGTTTTCGTCTGTATGTTGATTGAGCAATTCCAAACCACCTGGTGTAAACTCAGTAAACAGATTAGTCCATTGCAGTCTAATATAATAACTTGACTTGCTGAGTTGATTCAACAGCTTGAGCGGATCGGTCTTTTTACGAATAAGGTTGTCTAAAATGGACTGTTTCAAAGAGTCTTTGCTAGGCAATTGAGCCAACGCGATGTCTTTTTTTGCGATGTCGTCATTCAACTTTTTAAACTCCATGAAGTTTGGGAAACCACTTTCTGTGAGGTCAACCAACATGGAATTCGTCTTGTCGTAAGCGTATTTCAGTCTAAACGCTTCAATAGTGTTTAGAAATTTCTGCGCAAATTGCTTTAGTACTTTTACCTCGAGTGGGCTTTGCCCAGTCAAATTGTCAATAGAGTTTAAAAGAATCTCAAGACAATTCTTCACATAGTTGAAGTAGTCCGCATACGCGTTTTCACCTTCTAGAACACTCCTGTCTAGTTCCGTAAAATGATTATTTATGTCAATCGTCTTCACTAAGAATTGTTAATCCATTAAATCATTAACAGACCCTTCTCCGTTGTTTTTAGGCGCATCATCATTGCTTGGTGTTTCATTCGTTTCCTCATGTTTAAAAGAGAACGTTTCCGAAACGTCGATGCCAAACTTCTTACTGTGTTGGTCCATAATTTTGGCGTCTTCTTCTTTGTATTTGGCAGTAGCCTCAGCCATGGCAACCAACACCTGGTGAAGTTCTGTCATACGTTTAGGGTGTTTTTTAACACGTTCAATCCTGTCTTTCTCAGAACCTACAAGTACTTTGGCGGCTATTTCAGTAATTTTTTGATCCGTTTTAACACCGGCTTCTTCATACATAGAAGCGGCTTCTTGAGCTGTCGCAGATTGAATCAATTGTAGACCTGATTCGTATGTAGCAACTCTTTCTTCCGTATCACTTTTTAACTGACCAATCAATTGCTTCAAGTTGTTTTTGGTTGTTGTTTGTGCTTCTAGGTGAATCACTATTTGATCAACGAATCGCTCTTTAGATTGAAATATACCCAAAGCGATGTTGAACTTACCTTTTAACTCAGCACGCTGCTCTTTTAAATCCGCAACTTTCTTTTCTTGAGCGGTGTATTCTGGACTATTATTTGGAAGCTCGGTCAGTTCAATTTCTGCTTGTTTAAGCTGGTTTTCGGTGGTTTCTAAATCCGCTTTACGTTCCTCCATAATCGAAGCAGCTTTTTCTTTGGTTTCAAAAGCCAGTTCTTTTCTGTTTTTGAGGGATACAATTTGTGTATCTACGTCAAGTATCATATTCTCCACGATTCCAACCATGCCTTGTACTTGGCTGATGATTCGATTTAAGCTTTCTCCGATGTCGGCATTTTTAAGTCGATCGCGGTAACGGCGTTGTGCTTCTTCTTCTGCCGCTTTCAGGTCTGCAATTTTGTCGGCAAGTTCTGCTTTGGTTTTTCGAACCTTGCTGTTTTTATATCCAAACAAAATATTCCATGCATTCGACATGTTTTCAGCAGTTTTTGCCTCGAATTCTGCATCTTCTCTGGCTTTGGTTGCATTGGCAACCAGCTTTTGCTCAGAAGCGTTTAGTTCTTGAAGCTTAGAGAATTCACCTCCACAGCTGTCAAGCATCGAACGCAGGTGAAGCATCAGTTCTTGCAAGTCCTGCTCTGTAGCCTCAACATCTCCGTTAAGTGAATTAAAGTTAGCGTTGATGATGCCATCAACTATTTCTTCAGCTGATCGATTTTCACCAACTGCTTTTTCGATATCTGCTTCTATCTGGTCTAGTTTGGAGGAAATATCCCCTCCAGATTTTTTTTCAAGTTTGGCTTTAAGGCTTTCTACTTTTTTTTGGTCTCCGAGTTGGTCCAACAGGTCAAAGGAGTCTGACATATATTTCGTTTTTAGGTTAAGAGTCCCAAATTTAATAAATATGGGCACATAAAAGGGTTAAGAATAGATGGTATTGTGGTTTTTTAAGACAGACGAAATACGTGTTTACATGAGTGATACAGATCAATAGGGGTTGAATAATTGTAATACGATGTAAGCACCGATTAGTTACATTTTTTTCTATTTAAATGTCGTTTATTTGAACCATGATTTCTGTCATCATTCCGATTTACAACGAAGAACAAAATATTCTACCCATGTATGACCGCATGGAAGCTGTGTTTGATAAGCTAAACATAAAGCGAGAATATATTTATGTAAACGACGGAAGTGCAGACGAAAGTGAACACGTAATTAAGCAGTTGGCGAAACAACATGCAGACGTAAAATACATCAACTTTAGCCGAAACTTTGGTCATCAAGTGGCTGTTAGTGCTGGTTTAGACAAGGCCAAGGGAGACAAAGTGGTGATGATTGACGCCGATGGCCAAGACCCACCAGAAGTAATCGAAGAACTCTATTTAAAAAGTCTAGAAGGTTACGAAGTAGTTTATGCAAAGCGTGAAAGCAGGAAGGGCGAATCTGCCATGAAGATTGCCACAGCCAAGTGGTTTTATCGTGTACTTAATCGTATTACAAGTTTTGAAATACCGCTAGATACAGGTGATTTTAGAATAATGGATCGAAAAGTAGTGGATCAGTTGATTAATATGCCAGAGCGTCATAAATTCTTGCGCGGACAGATTTCTTGGATTGGGTTTAACCAAACGTATGTGTCGTTTAAACGTGACGAACGCATGAGTGGTGAAACTGGATATACGTATGCAAGAATGATTCGGCTAGCGTTAGACGGGATCACGTCTTTTAGCAATTGGCCTCTCAGGATTGCTACCATATCTGGGTTTGTATTTTCATTTGTCGGATTCATTCTGATTTTGTACACCCTATATTCTAAATATTATTCAGAAACGTATCAGGCAGGTTGGGCTTCGCAGATGATTACTTTAATATTTATTGGCGGCATTCAACTTATTGGAATTGGAATAATCGGTGAGTATATAAGTCGGATGAATGAAAACATTAAGGATCGTCCTTTGTATATTGTAAGAGACTCTAATATTTCAGATGCATCAGATTGAGCCACATTATCTATGGCGACATGTGTATAAAGCAAGTAACGACCAGAATAGTCCGTTCTACCAAACACAGCACAGCCAGTTCGAGTACACGAATAAGATTTACAATTATTTGGTCCACCCTCAATGGGATTTTTTTGGCAGTGAAACGTTGTTGCTAAAAGTCCTTTTTGTTGACTACGATATCAAATATGCTGTTATCGAAATGATTGGTGAGTGGAATGATACCATTAACAATGACATAGCCATTTTGAAGCGTGAAGTGATTGATGAAATGATCGATCTTGGTATCGAAAAGTTTATCATCCTTGGAGAAAATATATTGAATTTTCACCCTAGTGATGACGCGTACTATCAAGAATGGTGGGAAGATACACCGGGTGGTTGGGTAGCCTTTTTGCATTGTCGTGATCACATCCTTCAAGAGATGGAATCGGTTGGAATTGACAAATTCATACGTTTGGAGGAAGAAGATGAGAACACCTGGAATTGGAAAACCAAAAAACCAGAGCATCTTTTCGAAATCGTCGATGAAATGATGATGAAGACGCTGACGAGCAGCTCCTAATTTTTAATTCTTAATGTTTGATTGGGTTGTTGCACTTCTTTAGTCGTTCTCCAACTTCAACTTAACCGTTTCGATACGGTGGTCTTCAGAATGTAAGATGGTAAAAATAAACCGACCAAGGTCAATCGTGTCACCCTCGTTTGGAATGCTTTGATGTTCAGAAATGATAAATCCACCAAGGGTTTCATAATCACCTTCAGGAATCTTTAGGTTATACTTTTCGTTAAGAAAGTCCACTTCTAACTTAGACGACAATTCATATTCTAAATCAGATATTTTTTTATCGATTATGTCCGTTTGGTCGTCGTGCTCGTCTTCAATTTCGCCAAAGATTTCTTCGATAATATCTTCGGTGGTTACAATTCCGGACGTGCCACCAAACTCGTCAACAACAACGGCAATACTCTTTCTGTTAATGGTAAACTCATTCAACATTTCGTTGGCCAGTTTCGACTCTGTAGTAATCAGAATTGGAATTAGAATTGAACTTATGGTTTTAGGCTCTTTGAATAAATCAATGTGGTGCACGTAACCGATGATGTTGTCAATGGTGTCCCGATAAACCAGAATCTTGCTGTGGCCACTTTCCATAAACAAGGTTAGCAGCTCTTGTACAGAACTGTTTAAGTCTATAGCGACAAGTGCGGTTCGCGGTACCATGCATTCTCTAATTTGAACGCTACCGAAGTCCAACGCATTTTTAAGAATGTCGGTGTCAACGTCTCGATCATCTTCGTGTTTGTGTTTTTGGCTTTCAGTGATATAATGGTCTAGGTCCAAACGGCTAAACGTTGGACTCTCTTCTGTAAATTCTTTATTTAAGAAAATTCTAAGCATACGCTTGGCCATCCACAGTGTGAAACGTACAAGTGGCGACAAAAGCTTCGCAAAAAATTGAAACGGATAAATGAGCACACTCAGGATACCCGTTGGGTTGATTCTAAAAAGTGCTTTTGGTACAAACTCGGCCAATACCAAAACAACCAAGGTCGAGATGAATGTGATGATGAGCATTTGTGCAATGCCTTCTAGGTGAATCCCGAACACATCTGAAAGACTACGGTTTAATAATCGCTCCATGGCTAAACCATAAATCACGATGGCAATGTTGTTGCCAACAAGAATGGTACTGATAAATCGAGAAGGTGTCTTGATATATCGAGCGCAAACCATGGCCCATTTTACGCCTTGACCGCTCTTTAATTCAATACGCAACTTGTTCGCCGATAAGAAAGCGATTTCAAGCCCCGAGAAGAAGGCTGATAAAAGAAGGGTTAGGAGAATGACTATAAAGGTGGATTCCATGTTGCCTTAAGCAATACAAAAGTATGTAAATTATCGAATTCTAGGGCTTTCTCTACCCAAGTCAAAGACTTATTTTTGCGGCGTTTTACTCATGGATAGAAAAGTTCGCGTACGTTTTGCGCCTAGTCCAACAGGACCTTTACACATCGGAGGTGTTCGCACCGCCTTGTTCAATTATTTGTTTGCGAAAAAGCATGGTGGTGATTTCATTTTAAGAATTGAAGATACCGACCAAAAAAGATTCGTTGAAGGCGCTGAAGCCTATATCAATGAATCGCTAGAATGGTTAGGGATATCGCCAGACGAAGGCGTTGTTCAAGGAGGAGATTATGCGCCGTATCGCCAAAGTGAACGCATGTCTATGTATAAACAGTATGCTGACCAGTTGATTGAAGCAGGTCACGCCTATTACGCATTTGATACTTCTGAGGAGTTGGATGAAATGCGCAAGAAGTTAGAGGCGGCTCGTATGAGTGCTAAATACGATGCCACGTCTCGAATGAACATGAAGAATTCGTTGAGTTTGAGCCAAGACGAAGTGAACAAACGATTGGCAAATGGCGATCCTTATGTGATTAGAATTAAGCTTCCTCGTAAAGAAGAAGTTCGGTTTCACGACGAAGTTAGAGGATGGGTAGTGGTACATACAAGTCAAATGGACGACAAGGTTTTGCTGAAGCAAGACGGCTTGCCGACATACCATTTGGCTAACGTAGTAGACGACCATATTATGCAAATTACCCATGTGATACGTGGCGAAGAATGGTTGCCTTCTGCGCCCTTACATGTTTTGTTATATAGGTACTTCGGATGGGAAGATTCGATGCCCAAATTTGCCCACCTATCGTTACTCTTAAAACCGGATGGTAAGGGTAAACTAAGCAAGCGTGATGGAGATCGATTGGGATTCCCTGTCTTTCCATTAGAATGGAAGGACCCCAAAACCAATGAAATTAGCTCAGGTTATCGAGAAGGCGGATACTTGCCCGATGCTGTCATTAACATGCTCGCACTTTTAGGTTGGCATCCATCAGACAATCAAGAGATGTTTACTTTGACGGAATTGGTTGAAGCTTTTTCGCTTGAAAAAGTGTCAAAAAGTGGCGCCAAATTTGACGCAGATAAGGCGAAGTGGTTTAACAACAAGTATTTGCAATCGATGGATAACCAAGCGTTAGCAGATATCGTTAGACCAATGATGGCCGAAAAAGGATGGGAGAGTGAGAACGACTATTTGGTTGATGTAGTAACCATGGTGAAGGAAAAAGTAAACTTTGCTCCCGAAATTTTAAATGTTTCTGAATACTTTTTTGTTGACCCGACCTCATACGATGAAAAGGCAGTAAAGAAAAAATGGAAAGGTGAAACTCCAGAAACTATCCTGTCGCTAGCAGAAGTCTTTTCCAGTATGGACCAATTTGCTGCCGATGATATTCAAGCGAAGTTTAGTGCTTTTGCAGAGGCGAAAGGCGTATCTCCAGGGTCTATAATGCAACCTTTAAGACTGTCCGTTAGTGGAATGGCAGGAGGCCCACCAATATTTGATATGTTGGCTTTGTTAGGGAAAGAAGTTGTGGTATCGCGCATGCAAGCGGCTAACGGTCGCATAATATCTACAGTTTAGTACAGGTTTCGTTCTGATGTTTATTATTCTGTCTGGCAAGAAGGCCATTCTGGTGTAGCTTTGTGTTATGTCGCGTCCGTTGTACAAAAATCGTTATTTCATAGTCTTTGTGGTGTTGGCCGCCTGGTTGACATTTTTTGATCAAAACAACTTCGTGTACCAGTACAAATTGCGTAAACAAATTACTGCACTAGAGGTCGAGAAAGCTTTTTACGAAGCTGAAATAGTAAAACTGAAGGAGCAAAAAAAGCAGTTAAGTACAGACGAGGAAATGCTTGAAAAGTTTGCTCGAGAACAGTATTTAATGAAAAAAAAGGATGAGGTTTTGTTTCTTTTGAATGAAGAAGAATAGTACCTATCCACTTCGAATATTCCCCTGTTTTCATCCTAAAATCTAACCGCTTCGTACAGAATTCCAATTATCTTTGCCGTTCGAAAATTCGCAATGTCAAACAAGATAATTTATACCAAAACAGATGAGGCGCCAATGTTGGCCACATTCTCCTTTTTACCAATTGTACAAGCGTTTACTTCAGCTGCTAATGTTGAGGTGCAAACACGCGATATTTCTTTAGCTGGGAGAGTGTTGGCTCAGTTTTCTGAATATTTGACTCCAGAACAACAAATCGGAGACCATTTGGCTGAACTCGGTGAATTGGCAAAAACTCCGGAGGCGAACATCATTAAGTTGCCTAACATTTCGGCTTCTGTGCCACAATTAAAGGCAACCATAAAGGAATTACAAAATAGAGGGTTTGCTATACCGAGCTACCCGGCTGATCCGACAACTCCAGAAGAGAAAGAGGTTGCAGCCAAATACAATAAGGTAAAAGGAAGTGCTGTTAACCCTGTTTTGCGAGAAGGGAATTCAGATCGAAGAGCACCTAAAGCGGTAAAAAATTACGCAAAGAAGAATCCACATCGCATGGCTCCATGGAGTAAAGCGAGCAAAACACATGTTGCAACGATGGATTCAGGAGATTTTAGATCGAATGAAAAATCTGTTACGATTGCTGAAGCGACCACATTTCAGATTAAGCATGAGGATGTCAATGGCAAGGTGACAACATTGAAGTCTGAAATGCCTTTATTGGCTGGTGAGGTCATAGATTCTACCTTAATGCGTAAAAACGCTTTGACATCGTTTTTAGCTGAGCAAGTGAAGGAGGCCAAAAAGAATAACGTGTTGTTCTCGTTACACATGAAAGCGACCATGATGAAGGTGTCTGACCCGATTATTTTCGGACATGCAGTTCGCGTTTATTTTGAGGAACTGATTGGTAAACATCAGGATACATTAAATGAAATCGGCGTTGATTTTAATAATGGCTTTGGAGACTTAGTCAACAAGCTAGGTCAATTGCCTGCAGACAAACAAACCGAAATTTTAGCCGACATCGATACAGCGTATCAAAACGGCCCCAATTTGGCGATGGTAAATTCTGATAAAGGAGTCACGAATTTGCATGTTCCATCTGACGTAATCATTGACGCTTCTATGCCGGCAATGATTCGCAATGGTGGTCAAATGTGGGACGCTGAGGGTAAGGTGCAAGATACAAAGGCTGTGATTCCAGACAGTAGTTATGCAAGCGTTTATCAAGCAACAATTGACTTTTGTGTTGAGCACGGTGCCTTTGATCCAACTACGATGGGTACGGTCCCTAATGTTGGCTTAATGGCTCAGAAGGCAGAAGAGTACGGTAGCCACGATAAAACGTTTGAGATATCTTCAAAAGGTGTTGTTCGGGTAACTGATGGAAATGGCAACGTGTTGACTGAGCACGAGGTTGAAGAAGGAGATATTTGGAGAATGTGTCAGGTAAAGGATGCTCCAGTTCAGGATTGGGTTAAACTTGCTGTAAGTAGAGCAAAAGCAACGGGTGTTCCTGCCATTTTCTGGTTAGATAACCAAAGAGCACACGACGCAGAGTTAATAGAAAAGGTGAACACGTATTTGCCGAACCACGACACTGCAGGACTTGATATTCGCATTATGAGTCCTTACGAAGCAACCCTATTTACCTTAGATAGAATACGAAAAGGAGAGGATACGATTTCCGTTACGGGTAATGTGCTTCGTGATTATTTGACTGATTTATTTCCTATTCTGGAATTAGGTACCAGTGCTAAAATGCTATCGATTGTTCCGTTAATGAACGGTGGTGGTTTGTTTGAAACAGGTGCTGGCGGATCTGCTCCTAAACACGTACAACAGTTTGTAGAAGAGAACTACCTGCGATGGGATTCTTTAGGTGAGTTTTTGGCCTTAGCCGTTTCTTTAGAACACTTAGGGACAAATTACAACAACCCGAAGGCTATTGTTTTAGGTGAAGCCCTAGACGAAGCAACTGAGAAGTTCTTGGAGAATGATAAATCTCCAGCGCGGAAGATCGGTGAGATTGACAACAGAGGGAGTCATTTTTATTTAGCGATGTATTGGGCAGAAGCTTTAGCGAACCAAGATAAAGATGCTGAGTTGAAGGCCGCATTTGCTAAGGTTGCTGCTGAAATGCAACAGAACGAATCAATAATAAACACTGAATTGACAGCTGTTCAAGGTAGCCCGGTTGAAATTGAAGGGTACTATTTGCCTAACGAGGCTTTGACTTCAGTTGCTATGCGCCCAAGTGAAACGTTGAATGGTATATTGGGGAGGTTGAAGTAGGCTTTTTTGTTCTTACATTAGGCTTAACAGCCTATAACCGTTCCAAAAGAACGAAGCTTTCAACTATCAACTATCAACTATCAACTAAGAAACCCCACTCGTAGTAAGAGCACGATCTACCTTCTTAATCATTCCTTGTAGTGCACGACCAGGGCCTACTTCAATGAATTCTGAAGCGCCGTCAGCAACCATATGCTGAACACTTTGTGTCCATTTCACTGGCGCTGTGAGTTGCGCAATGAGATTGTTTTTAATTGTTTGTGGGTCAGTTTCGCCAACAGTAGATACGTTTTGATAAACAGGGCATGCAGGCGTATTGAAATTGGCATTGTTGATCGCATCAGCCAATTCTGTTTTTGCTGGTTCCATTAGCGGCGAGTGAAAAGCACCACCGACCGGTAACGGAAGTGCCCGTTTTGCACCTTTTTCTAGCAGTCTTTCACAGGCTATTTTCACACCTTCATTGCTTCCTGAAATTACCAATTGGCCGGGGCAATTGTAATTGGCTGCAACTACAACTTCATCCGCTATTTCAGCGCAAACAGACTCCACATCCGCATCGTCAAGACCTAAAATAGCAGCCATTGTAGATGGGTTTTGTTCGCAGGCTTTTTGCATTGCTGTAGCCCTTGTGCTAACAAGTTTTAATCCGTCTTCAAAACTCAAAACATCAGCCGCAACAAGTGCAGAAATTTCACCTAAAGAATGACCTGCAACCATGCTCGGATTAAAGTCTTCCATGGTTTTAGCAACAATAACAGAATGCAGGAAGACAGCAGGTTGAGTGATTTTGGTTTGTTTTAAATCTTCGGCAGAACCTTCAAACATGACATCTGTAATGTTAAAACCAAGTATCTCGTTAGCTTGGTCAAACATTGCTTTTGCTGTCGCATTAGATTCGTAAAGATCTTTCCCCATTCCTGTGAATTGAGCGCCTTGTCCTGGAAAAACGTATGCCTTTGTCATATGTGTTAATTGTTTTGAGTTTTAGGATGTATAAATTGACCTACAATCTGGTATGATTCCGTACCCATTATTTTCGTAGATCGATTAACGTGGACAGAATATCCAACGTTTTGCGTATAGCTTATACCTGTTGTTGAAGTTGATATCTTCCCTTTGTCTATAATTTGTGCCGAAAAGCGGTTTATAGAGCTGTCTGGGTTCAGTTTAATCTTAAAGCTTTGAATTTTCTGGTTCGGGTTTGTAGTCTCATATACACTGGCTGTTTCATTTGGATCGTCATGAGTTTCTACACGAACGAAATCTGTTTTCCAAACAGCGGGTTTGATCTTAATGTCTAAAAAGGCAAAAAGTTCCTTCGACCACTCCGGTTTGTTTAGAGTGTCACTATTTGATGTGGAGTCCATTCTGGTTCGTTTGTACAAACCTGTTTGATTTTTGGTAAGAAGCGTAATTTCTGATTGAAAGAACTGCTGAACATCAACAAAAGCGTCTTGATTTGTTGATCGCTCACTACTTGTATTGCAACCAAATGCGAGAATAGATAGTACTATGAAAAACGTAAATTTCAAGTCGTCAAAAATAAAGTAGATTCCTTAATTCTGGTCAATGCGATCTAACCCATTTTTCGCCCTATGTTCTATACTTTTTTTGTATTCTTTATTGGCATCGTAAGACATGGACATTTTGAAGTATTTTTTGGCATTCACGTCATCACCATTTCGTTCATACATTTCTGCCAAATATAATGTTGCATAGGAGGCATAGTATTGCGGCAGCAGAATGCCTTCTTGTATAGCTTCCAAATAAAATGCCTTGGCTAGGTCTATGTTGTTAAGCACGTCGTATATCCGGCCTTTTCGATAGAAATATTCTGTTCGTTCTATACCTTTTGAAAAATCACCAGCCTTTTTTGGTCTAATAATTTTTAACGCTTTTGCATAATACCCGCCATCAAATAACAATCTGGTTTTTAAAAGCGTAGAATTTAGGTTTAAGCGTTGCGTTGCAAACTTTTGCGCTTGTTCATCTTCCTCAAGTTCAGTGGAACCGGTTTGTTTTAATAGATTTAGGTAGTAGTCGTACTTGTCGTCGTTGCCATTGATCGCTGAATGCCAGACGAGTTTTTGATAGCAACTTTTCACGTAACTTTCGCCTTGATACTGATCGATATACTGCAACAAATAGGTGTCCGCGTCAGGGTCTAAGCGGTTCAGTTTAGCCTTGCCCAACATAAAGGAAAGAAAAGGGATTTGCTTTTGAGTAGCGCTATGCTGACCTTGGGAAATAACGCGTATTATTTCATCATTTTTTCTGCATTTATCTGCAAAATTGACTCGTGCGAAACGACTAAGTGGGTTTTGTTTGTGGTCCTTGGTTAGGCTATCAATAAGGTCCCAAGCTGTTACTTTGTCGTTTTTAAGGTACAGGTGAATAGAGGCGACAAAAAATTGCGCTTCTTTTTTCATTACATCCCATTCTGGGCGATCACTTTTTGCTGTAATAAAGCTGTTAAGATCCTCAAGCCCTTTGTCCATACTCGATTCAAAACCGAAGAATTGAACTAGTTTTTGATAATTAGTGGGTAAGCTACCGAAACCCGATTGCAGGAGGCCTAACGATTTTTTCGCAGCAATGTACTTTGGGTAGTTTTTTAGGACTTGTGTCCCGTATTTGTAACAATTTCTTACATCATTGGCTGCTGCCAAGTTGTTGCCTTTTTTGCCATTTACAACTGAAGAATAAAAGTAAACTTCTTCTAAAAGGAAATCTCTTGCACCATCATTATCAGCCGCCGAAGAGATGTTTTTAATGGCTAATCCTTTTAACGAATCAAAGGTGACAAACCCTTGTTTCGTTTCATTGGTGGTGAAAGATAACATGCTATGCATAACCATTAGGTAGTTGACAGCAGCATTCTCTGGATTTGTTTCTGATGCTATGGCTAGATGTGATGCGGCAGCATCCAATTCAAATTTAAATAGAGCTTTTTGAGCCTCTAAGCAATGCTCAGAAAATACAATAGCGTTCGCACCCCATGCCTGTGACGCTGCACAGCAAAGCACAAAAACAGATAGGCGTATAGAGTTGGTAACACGCATTTGGACAAAGGTATTCATTGTCCTCCATGAAATTAATACGAAAGAGACGTGGTTACGCTTTTTTTCGACGTCTTGATTTTGGTTTTTCTTCAACCACTTCTTCAACAATACCAGCCATTTCAGCATCAACGTTGATTCGACCGCAATGTTCACATATCACGATTTTCTTACGTTGTCTGATGTCCGACTGAAGTTGTGGTGGAATTTTTGCGAAACAACCTCCGCAAGAACCACGTAATACTGGCGCTACACCTAAACCATTGAAAACGTTCTTACGAATACGCTCGTAAGCTTTCAGAAGTTTCTCGTCAGCAGCTTTAACTGCTTTGTCGCGATCTTTAGCAATCTTGCCTTCTTCCTTTTCGGTTTCAGCGCTGATTTCTTCTAGTTCTTTTTTCTTATTCTCTAAATCGATTTTACGGCCATCTAAGTCTTGCTTAACTTCCTCAATCAATTCATTTTTCAAAGTAATGCTGTTTTGCAATTCGCCGATCTTCTTCTCAGCTGCAAGAACTTCTAAACCTTGAATTTCAATTTCTTTGTTCAATGCGTCAAACTCACGGTTGTTCTTAACCTTGTTTAACTGCTCATTGTATCGCTTACTAAGCTGTTGTGCCTGGCTGATTTTCTCTTTGTTTGCAACGATGTCTGAATCAAAATCAGCAATTTCTTGCTCAAATTTGTCAAGTCTCGTTTGCAAGCCTGCAAGTTCGTCTTCCAAGTCAGCCACTTCCATAGGAAGTTCGCCTCTAACTGCTTGTAACTGATCTAAATTTTTATCGATGGTTTGTAGATTCCAAAGACCTTGAAGTTTTTCTTCTATTGATGCCATAAATTAGTAAAAATAATTTACCGGGTTCGTATCTGTTTCCGTGAAAAGGATTGCAAAATTAGGTATTTTTTCCGATAAAAAATCACGTAATAATTCGATTGTAAATTGCTCACTTTCAAAGTGGCCTACATCGCAAATCATGAGTTCATTTTCTCCGTCAAAAAACTCATGATATTTAACGTCTCCGGTAACATAAGCATCTGCTCCTGCAGCCTTTGCGACATTTATCAAAAAGCTACCAGAACCGCCGCAAACAGCCACCCGTGATATCTCCTTTTTATCTGTATCAGTGAACCGCACTACTGTAGCCTGCAGCTGGTTCTTTACAAAAGCCAAAAAATCTTGCGGGTTTAACGGTTGTTTTAATGTTCCGATTAATCCCGCTCCAACGTGCAAAGATTTATTTTCTAATGGATGAAGATCAAATGCTACTTCTTCATAAGGATGTGCTTCTAACATGGCATTAATGACCTTATCTTGTAGATGTTTAGGTATTACAACTTCCAGTTTTGTTTCTGGTTCAAGATGTCTTTCGCCTGGTTCACCTACAAAAGGCTTTGCATTAGCACCGCCTCTAAAACTACCGATTCCTTCACTCACAAAACTGCACTCATCATAATCACCTATATGGCCAGCTCCAGAATTAAACATGGCAGACTGCACAAGCTGTAAATGCTCGTTGGGTACGTACACGGCTAATTTTAATACTGTTCCAGTTTTTTTGGCCAAAATCTCCGTTTGGTCTAAGCCAAGCTTTTGTCCAATTTTTTGATTGACACCGCCTTCCAACACATTGTCTAGATTGGTGTGAATGGCGTATATCGCGATGTCGTTTTTTATGGCTTTAATGACGGTACGTTCCACATAATTCTTTCCATTAATTTTCTTCAACCCTTTAAAAACGATTGGATGATGCGCAACGATTAGGTTGCAGTTTTTGGAAATGGCTTCGTCAACGACAGATTCAGTTGCATCAAGTGACACCAGAATACCGGTAACCAACATATTTGAATCGCCAACAATTAATCCAGCGTTGTCGTATGATTCTTGTAAACTTGGTGGTGCGAGTTCACTAAGTAAACCTGTAATATGATTAAGTTTCATAGGTGTGGCAGCTTTTGTACTGCACAACAAAACAACAATAAATAGTATAAATGCGGTGTAAATGGTGGCAAATTTATTAATGCTTAATGCGTTAAATTTGCCTCTCTTGAACAGGATTAGATGGATATTGTGGCCGTTTTCAATTGCCTACGGCTTGGTAATGGAGCTGCGGAACTGGGGTTTTCGCGTTGGGCTACTTAAATCTGTTTCTTTTGATGTACCCGTTGTTTCAGTGGGAAATTTGGCTGTTGGTGGAACTGGAAAAACGCCAATGGTTAAGTATTTGATTCAGGAATATCAAGGTACCAAAACAATAGGCGTGTTAAGTCGCGGATACGGAAGAATAACTAAAGGTTTTGGACTTGTCGAAATAGATTCTTTAGCCAAAAATGTAGGGGACGAGCCTTTGGAAATCAAAACCTTGTATCCAGATACCACTGTTACCGTCTGTGAAAACCGTGCGCTCGGAATACCAGAGATGCTTGCGATCAATCCTGATATTGACTTAATTATTTTGGATGATGCCTACCAACACCAATATGTTAAGCCCGATGTATCTATACTTCTAAGCACCTATGCCAACCCTTATCATACCGATTTCGTGATGCCAATGGGCAGACTACGGGAGTTTCGCAAAAACATAAACAGGGCTGATGTTTTAATCTATACGAAGTCACCAGATTTAAACCAACACCATAAGAGTGACTTACTTCCGACCTTGAGCAGTCAGTTGCATTACGAAGATTTGATCAAAGTATTTGGAGAGGAACGTCAAGTGGAACGTCCTATAATTGTAAGCGGGTTAGCTGATAATTCATTACTACAGCAAACCATACAAAACCAATACCCGAATGCAGTATTGCTAGGATTTAAGGATCACAGGAATTACTCCATCACCGAGGTAAAGCAAATGATTTATGATGCGGATCGTTTGGACAATAATATCATCACGACTGAAAAAGATTGGGTTAAGCTCAAAACGTTTGTCTTAGATTTAAAGCCTGATGTGACCTTTTGGATACAACCCATTAGACTTGGTTTTTCAGATCCCAATTTGTTAAAGAAATTAATTGACCAGAAAATAAATGCCTAAACAAGTTCGAGCAAAAAAGTTTTTAGGTCAGCATTTTCTAAAAGATGAAAGTGTAGCAGAGCAAACGGCTAATCTAGTAGGCCGTAATTCGGTCAAAAATTGGCTGGAAATAGGGCCAGGAATGGGCGTGCTCACGAAGTATTTGATAGAAAAACCTATTGAATTAAAAGCGGTAGAATTGGACCGAGATTCCGTCACATATTTAGAAAAGGAAATGCCAACCCTAGAGGTACATGAGGCCGATTTTTTAAAGATAGATGTTGGCGCACTCTTCGACAATGAATATGGGGTGATTGGAAACTTTCCGTACAATATATCGTCTCAAATACTATTCAAAATTCTTGACAACAGATTGGTTGTTCCTGCATTTGCTGGAATGTTTCAATTGGAGGTGGCTAAACGCATTGCAGGCCAACCCAATAATAAAACATATGGCATATTGTCTGTTTTGGTACAAGCGTTTTACAACATCACCTTAGAGATTGAGATTCCTCCGACAGCATTTAATCCACCACCCAAAGTGCAATCAGCTGTGATATATGGCTACCGTATCGACCAAGATGTGGAATGGAATGTAAAGTTGTTTTTTGATGTGGTAAAAACAGCGTTTCAACAAAGAAGAAAAACCTTGTCTAATGCACTAAAGAAATTTAACCTACCAAAGGACGTCCGACTCAATAATCAAATGTTTAAATTGCGTGCAGAGAACTTATCGGTTGCCGATTTTATCGGTTTAACCCATTTGATTGAGCAAAATCAGGCGCAATAATGGAAGCATTTGAGCTAAGTAAGGAGTTTTTAGAGGAGTTTGTTACCCAACTTGACCTACAAAAGGAGGACGAACTTATCCCTGTGTTGGAGCGTTTGTTTCCTGCCGATATTGCTGAAACATTTGATAGTTTATCTCTAAATCAAGCAGTCTATGTTACATCACTCCTTGACGCAGATAAAAAGATTGACGTTTTAGCCGAGTTAGATCCAGAGGTTCAAATTAAATTTTTTGAAGGATTTACACGTGAGGAAATTGCGCTGAATTTTATTCAAAACATGGACAGTGATGATGCCGTTGATGTTTTGAGTGTGTTGGATACCACGGTTGCATCTGAAATCATTTCATACATACCTGATAAGCAAGATTCACTTTACCTAACAAGACTACTGCGTTATCCTGATACCACAGCAGGTGGTTTGATGGCAGGTGAGTTGATAAAAGTCAACATCAACTGGAATGTGGCTCAGTGTACCGAAGAAATTCGTAAACAAGCTGAGGAGGTGTCTCGAGTGTACACCGTTTATGTGGTAGATGATAGTGATATACTATTGGGGTGGGTTTCGCTTAAGAAAATCATATTAGCCAAGGCTTCAACACCCATATCTGAAATATTTGATAGTAATATCAAATATGCCACAGTGACTACGGATGGCGAAGACATCGCCACTACAATGCAGAAGTACGATTTGATTGCACTGCCGATTGTGGATTCACTCAACAGACTTTTAGGCCGGGTAACGATCGATGATGTTCTGGATTTTGTAAAAGAGGAAGCCGATAAAGATTATCAAATGCTTTCTGGTATTAGTAAGAGCGTTGAAGTAAAAGACAAGGTATGGGTTTTGTCGAAAGCCAGACTACCGTGGTTAATCATTGGATTATTTGGGGGTGTGTTAAGTTCTATTGTTATCGGACAATTTGATGGGGAACTACAGGAAAATGTTCAGTTAGCACTGTTTATGCCGCTGATAATGGCAATGGCAGGTAATATTGGCGTTCAGAGTTCTTCAATAATTGTTCAAGGTCTTGCAAACAATACCATAGACAGTAGCTCGGTGTTTGGAAAGTTGGGCAAAGAGCTGACGGTGGCATTGATAAACGGTTTGGTCTGTTCTGCCCTATTAATGGGTTACGGTTTGGTTTCAGGCAAAACCAATAGCATCATGACAACAGTAAGTATAGCCTTGTTAGCGGTCATCTTACTTGCAGCCGTAGTCGGTACAGTGGTTCCTCTAATATTAGACAGATTTAAGATAGACCCAGCTTTAGCGACGGGTCCGTTTATCACAACGAGCAATGATTTATTAGGCTTGTTTTTATATTTTATGATTGGTAAAATGCTGATATAGATGACGACATCGGATGTAGATCAGCTATACACATCGCTTGTTCAGGGCAGCACAATAGCCTTGTCCAAATCTATCACCTTACTTGAAAGTACGCTTGAAAGCCATCAAGAGTTGGCCAATCAATTACTAGACAAATGCCTGCATCATACAGGGGATTCTATTCGTATTGCGGTTACTGGTGTTCCAGGAGTTGGGAAAAGCACATTTATAGATGCGTTTGGAAAATATTTAATAGAAAATCACGATAAGAAAGTTGCCGTTTTGGCCATTGATCCAACGAGTCAAAAAACCAGAGGGAGCATTTTGGGTGATAAAACCCGTATGAATTATTTGTCTGTATCTGATCGATCATTTGTACGGCCTTCGCCAAGTGGAGACACCTTAGGAGGTGTGGCGTCTGAAACTAGAGAGACTATTCTGTTATGCGAAGCGGCTGGTTTTGATGTCATTTTGGTAGAAACGGTTGGAGTTGGTCAAAGCGAGACGTTGGTGCACAACATGGTTGATTTTTTTCTATTACTACTTTTACCTGGCGCAGGCGATGAGCTACAAGGGATTAAACGTGGGATTGTGGAAATGGCAGATATGATTGCCATAAATAAATCTGATGCCAGCCCTAAACTTGCTAAGGAGGCTAAGCAACATTACAAGAATGCCCTCCATTTAATGCAAAGTACAAGGACAGAATGGGACGTTAGTGTTGAAATGATAGACGCGTTGAGCGGAAATAACATGCATGTGATTTACGACCAAATTCAGTCCTTCGTTTCCAAACAAAAAGCAAATGGGCTTTTTGAGTCTGGTAGAAAACAGCAATCTGTATTGTGGTTAAACCAACACATAGACCATGTTTTTCGGATGCTTATGAAGAACAATGATAAGATTCAAGAAAGATTGAACGTGTATCAAACAAATGTATCAGGCAACATACAGTCACCCCGGTCAGCCGCACAACAGTTCATTAAAGAATTGATTAACCCTTAAGAAAAGAACAGGTCTTTGAAGGTGTTAACATAACGGTCTTGCAGTTCATGCATATCCACATCAAGGCCTAATTCCTGTTTCATAGAAGTCACGGATTTATCCGCAATACCACAGGGGATGATATGATTAAAATACGTTAAATCCGTATTCACATTGAGGGCAAAACCATGCATGGTGATACCTCGCGAAACTTTGATGCCAATGGCACCAATTTTTCTTGGAGGGCCATCCACCAGCCATATTCCAGTTATACCTTCTATTCTTTTCGTGTGAATGTCGTACGTTGAAAGCGTAGATATGATACTCTGTTCAAGGAGGTCTACATATTTCTTAACGCCCATTTGTAAATCATGTAAGTTCAGAATTGGATAACCTACAAGTTGTCCTGGCCCATGATAGGTAATGTCTCCACCACGCTCGATCTGGTATTTCTGGGCATTTATAGAGGCTAAGAATGCATCACTAATCAACAAGTTGTTTTGGTCCGCACTTTTGCCAAAGGTATAGACGTGATTGTGTTCACATAGGTTTAATGTGTCTTGTGTTTCATTCGATTGGCGAGATAAAACTTGCTTTTTTTGCAACGTCCAAGCCTCGGCATAATCAATTAGGCCTAATCTTTCTATGACTAACTGATCTGTTGATTGATCCATTTTACAATAATGCTTAATCCAAGAACTAAAAATATGTACACGGCAACCTTACCAATATAGTCTCCGGTTTTGCTGTAGAAGGTTTCGTAAGTCAATTTGGGTGCTTTGACTTTGAGGTAACCCTGCTTCCAATAGCCCAACTGGTTTAATACTTTTCCATTGTCGTCAATAACACAGCTTATGCCAGTATTTGCACTCCTAATCACATATCTGCGGAATTCGATGGCACGCAATCGAGCATAATGCATATGCTGCTTGTGTCCTGGGGTATTGCCCCACCATCCGTCGTTCGTTATTACGGCAAGAACGTCTGCTTTCTGTTGAACAAAGTCTCCAACATACTCTCCGAATACGGATTCGTAGCAAATGAGTGGCGCTATGGATAGCTTCGTGTTTTTGGCCAATGTGTAGTGGAAGGTTTTGGCCGAAGGGTCTTTACCTAAGTTTCCAGAAACACCGCCCAAGTTTAGGTCCAATATGTTGTCGAACTTTCTAAATACTGAAGGAAAGGGTAGACTTTCTACGCCCGGGACAAGTTTCGACTTATGGTACGTAGATGTTTTACCATCAGCGTCAATTTGAAGTGCCGTATTATAAGAGTCGTAATATTTGTCAGCAGGTTCGTAGTATCGAGGATAAGGGGGTAATTCTTCCCCATCTTCATAGAAACGATGCGTGGAAGCACCAACAAGCATACCAACTCCAGGGTGGTTTGCTAAAAATGATTTAAGTCTTCGAACGCCATAATCCTGATGGATGAACTTTTCGTTCATGTTGCCTACAAGGGCCGTTTCTGGCAGAATGATTAGCTTAGTGCTCTCTGTAATCCCTGATTTGCAAAGGGAGATAAACGTGTCTATCTGAGCACGTTTTGTTTCAGATTCAAACTTTAAATACGGGTCTATATTGGGTTGGATAACCAATATCTCATGCGTCTGGAAACAAAAGGATTGCTTGTTTTTTAGATATGAAGACCAAAGTATGGGGGCCACCAATAAAACAACAACTGCAGCGGTAGTTAACTTTCTGAATTTGCTAAATGAATTAAAAACAAATGCGTTAACGCTGAGGATCCATAAGCTGCCACCAAGAGCACCCGTGTATTCGTACCACTGAACCAAATTTGGAGATGTTGCAAAACCGTTTCCAAGGGTTAACCATGGATATGCTAAGCCCCATCGAAAATGAAGATATTCGAATGTAAGCCAACTGACAATGAAGAAAAACAATGCGCGACCTTGACCAATCAATCGTTTGGTAACTCTGTAAAGCAAAAACGGAATCAACATCAGAAAGCTATTTGCAATCAGCATAAAGACGGCTCCGCCTGCTGACGCGTTCCATACCCACCAGGTGGTTAAGAGGTTGAAGGTAAATAGGCCTAAATAGGTGTATAAGCCGTAGAACTTACCTCTACCTTTTTTACTGAAAAAAGTTTCTAAATACAGAAAAGGAACAAGACCTATAAATAATAAGAATGGCAATGTATTGGTTGGCCAACCAATCGAGAGCAAGCATCCACCCAAAAGGGTGATAAGGATATAGATTAATCTTTTTTTCATGACTTACCGGCCAGGCAAACGACAAATTCTCCTTTTATGGGTTGCTGTTGAACCAGCTTTAGAACCTCCTCAATGGTGCCCCTATAATGTGTTTCGTGAAGTTTGGATATCTCCCGAGATACGCTTACTTCTCTTGTTAAGTCAAAGGTGTCACCAAGTTGATTAAGCATTTTAATAATCCGGTGTGGGCTTTCATAAAAAACTATTGTCCGTTCTTCATCAACCAAGTTAAGCAGTCTTTTTTGTCTACCTTTTTTATGGGGAAGGAAGCCTTCAAATACAAAACGATCACAAGGAAGTCCAGACACAACTAGAGCCGGAATTAAGGCCGTTGGTCCTGGTAAACATTCTACTTCAAAATCATTGGCTATGGCTTCTCTAACAAGTAAATAACCAGGATCAGAGATTCCGGGTGTTCCGGCGTCTGAACAATAACAAATGTGATTACCTTCTGTCAACAACCTCATTGCATAAGGCAATTTTGCATGCTCATTGTTTTGGTGGAAGGATTCTATTTTGGTATTGATTTCAAAGTGGTTCAACAACTTTTTGGTCTGTCGCGTATCTTCAGCAAGTATGAGGTCGCACATTTTTAAGTTATTGATCATTCGAATACTCATGTCTTCGAGATTACCAATAGGTGTGGGTACTAATGTGATCTTGCTTTCTGCCTTCATTATGTGTGGCAAAGGTATTGATTTGAATCAGAGAAAAAGGCAAAAAAAAGGCCCCGAACTCGGAGCCTTTTTATATTGATTATATAAATATTATTCAATTGTTAAATCAACGTGGATACCAGTGATCACGTCAGTTTTGCCTCTAGCAACAAAGATAACTACGTCTAAGTCTTCAGCAACAACTTCTCCACCACCTGGAGGGATAACTGCACCGTTGTAATCAGTAGGAACATCGTACGTTACCGTTTCAGTGTACCACTTGCCTTCTGCAGTGTTTTCTGAAGGTACTTCATGACCCCAAGGACCAGTTAAGAAATCTCTCATTACGTGCTTGTGTACGTAAGAGTTCCCGCCACCACTTTGCTTAGCGATCATTCCACTTTGCAATAATGCGATGTTTACTCTGTTTTCGTTAGCTGACTCATCACCAGTGTAATACACTTCGTAAGTTACAGTTAATTCAGATTTAGCAGAATTGAAAACTGCTTTTGCACCAATGTTAACTGGAGACTCTTCTGCCATAACCGTAGCAGCAGTTTCAGCCCAGTAACCACGGCTCATTGCTAAACCAGTTCCTTTGTTTTGTGCTTTTCCTGGGAAATATTGTCTGTTCATGGTACCCGCTGGGTAACCAGCAACACCACTTTGGTCAACTAATGCTTGTCCGTAAGAACTTGTGAAGTTAGCCCATCCTGCAGCAGGAGCAGCATAACTACCAGCATTAACACCAATAACAACAACTCTATCAGGGTTGTTAATTAACAGGTCGTTCGCAATTCTGTGACCATCAGGACAGTAACCACATCTAACACCTGTAAAATCTTCAAGAACAGCATTTCGGTTTGACTTCTCCATAGATGCCATCGTTGGATTGTTCGATGATGTACCAGGAGTAGTACCAGTTGTTCCGTCGTCTGAACAGCCAAACATTACCATGCTGGCTAAGACGCTAAGTAAAAAAATCTTTTTCATATTCTATTATAAATGTATAAAACTCTATTGGGCTCGAATTTGATAGTAAATCTTTAGAAAAACAAGTAAATACACTTGTAATTAGGCATTTGAAGCCATGATATTGTCAAATTCCAATGACAAAAATTTGGCAGTGTGTCCTATTTTCGTCTCTACAACCTTCTCTGGGCTGCCTTCAACCATGATAGTGCCACCACCTTTACCACCTTCGGGGCCTAAGTCTATAATATGATCAGCAACCTTAATCACATCCATATTGTGCTCTACCACAAGCACCGTGTTGCCCAGGTCTGCAAGGTTTTGAAGCACGCCTAAAAGAACGCTAATGTCTTCAAAATGGAGCCCTGTTGTTGGTTCATCTAAGATATAAAACGTGTTACCAGTAGATATTTTGCTGAGCTCACTTGACAGCTTAACACGTTGTGCTTCGCCACCAGAAATGGTTGTGCTGCTTTGGCCTAAGGTGATGTATCCTAAACCAACATCTTTTAGTGCTTTGATCTTTCGATAGATCGACGGAATGTTTTCGAAGAATTTCGTGGCTTCTTCAACACTCATGTCTAAAACATCACTTATCGATTTTCCGCGATAGCGAATTTCGAGTGTGTCTCGGTTGTATCGTTTGCCTAGACACGTTTCGCATTCAACCTCAACATCTGGTAAGAAGTTCATTTCTATGACTCTTCTACCACCACCTTTACACGTTTCGCAGCGCCCACCTTTGACATTAAATGAAAATCGGCCTGGTTTGTAGCCACGAATCTTAGCTTCTGGAAGCTCACTAAACAAATTCCTGATGTCTGTAAAGAAACCGACATACGTAGCAGGGTTAGAGCGTGGAGACCGGCCAATGGGTGACTGGTCGATTTTAATAACCTTATCAATACTCTTAATCCCAGTGATTTTTTCGAAAGCCAAGGGCTTCCTGCGAGAGTTATAGATGAACTCCGACAATATCGGATGTAAGGTTTCATTAATCAATGTACTCTTACCACTTCCGGAAACACCCGTAACACATATAAACTTGCCAAGAGGAAAGGATACAGACACGTTTTTAAGGTTATTACCTGTACAACCTGTCAGCGTTATTTTTTTGCCGTTACCGCGACGACGTTTTGATGGGATTTTAATCTCTTTTGCCCCACTTAAATAGTCAGAAGTCAAGGTGTGAGACGACTTGATAGATTGCCATGGTCCTGAAGCGGTGATTTGACCACCAAACTTACCTGCCTTGGGTCCAATGTCAACAACAAAGTCGCTTTCAAGAATCATGTCTTTGTCGTGCTCTACAACAATAACCGAATTTCCAACATCCCTAAGTTTTTGCAACGACTTGATTAGTCGCATATTGTCACGTTGATGAAGACCAATACTCGGTTCGTCTAAGATGTATAACACTTCTTCCAGTTGCGAACCAATTTGCGTGGCAAGTCTTATTCTTTGCGCTTCACCGCCAGATAGCGTTCTTGCTGGGTTGTTTAGGCTAAGATATCCAAGTCCAACGTTTGTTAAAAAACCTACCCGATTGCTAATTTCTTTGAGAAGCTCAGTGGCAATTACTTTCTGTCTGTCTGACAATTGATTGGTCAAATCGGCCAACCAGGTTTCCAGTTCAGAAATATTCATTTCGCCCAATTCGCCAATATGTCGTTTGGCTATGAAGTAATGCAGGGCTTCCTTTTTTAGTCTATAACCTTCACAATCCGGGCACTTACGCATAATCATAAACTCTTCAGCCCATTGATATAAGCTGTCTTGTGATTTCTGCATGTAAGAGTTCTGAACCATCGGAATGACACCCTTAAAGGTTGTTTCGTAGGTTTGCTGACCTCCTCCAGAATAGGTATAGGTAACTTCGAATTTTTCTTCGCTACCATTTAATATGGTATCCAGAACCTTTCGGTCTAATTTTTCAATTGGATCTGCAAGGCTGAACTTCATCCGCTTAGCCATAGCTCGTAACTGAGTGAAAGTCCAATTAGATCTAAACTGGCCTAAAGGTGCGATGCCGCCTTTATTGATACTCAGTTTGGGATTTGGTATAATTAATTCCTCTTCGATATCTGCAATGGTGCCAAGGCCATTACATTTTGTGCAGGCACCATAAGGTGAATTAAAGGAGAACGTATTGGGTTGTGGTTCGTCGTAAGCCAACCCTGATTCAGGGTCCATCAGATTTTTACTGAAATGGTGTGTCTCTTCACTATCAAAGTCAAACAACATCAACACACCGTTTCCTGACTTCAACGCAGATTTAACAGATTCAGAGACCCTAAATCTATTGTCTGCTTCTACTTCAATTCGGTCAATAACCAATTCAATGTCATGGACCTTATACCTGTCAAGCTGCATGCCGGGTTCAATTCTTACGATTTCTCCGTCGACACGCATTTTGGAATAACCTCTTTTGGCGTATTGTTCAAACAGGTCTCTATAATGACCTTTCCGCCCTTTCACAATCGGTGCAAGAACAGCGACTTTACTCCCAACGTATTTCTCTAAAATGAGGTTTATAATTTCATCTTCAGAGAAGCGAATCATTGGCTTATTTGTGAGATAACTATAGGCATCTCCTGCACGTGCGTATAAAAGCCTTAAGAAATCATAGATTTCTGTTATGGTTCCAACCGTTGATCTTGGATTTTTGCTTACCGTTTTTTGCTCTATGGCAATTACCGGGCTCAAGCCTTCAATTTTGTCAACGTCAGGCCGTTTCATGTCGCCAATAAATTGGCGTGCATAAGCAGAGAAGGTGTCCATGTATCTTCGTTGACCTTCTGCAAAGATGGTGTCGAATGCCAAAGATGATTTTCCACTACCACTTAAACCTGTAAATACAACGAGTTTACCCCTTGGGATGGTTAAATCGATGTCTTGCAAATTGTGTTCACGAGCACCAATTATTTCAATTGAGCCATGCTCAAATATGTCTTCTTGTTTTGCCAATTTTATAAGTCGGCAAAATTACATCAAATAATGCCTTTTTAATCGTATTCATTAAATTTGGGTAACAACCAAACTTGATTATGAATACTGTAAAACGCATGCTTTTGTGTATAGTTTTTTGCTATGCCAATTTTTTCACTCAGGCCCAGATCACAAATCACCTTTTTAGCTTTGATTCTGACAGCACTTTTAACGAAATAAATTGGTTATGTGATGCCAGTAAATTTGTTCATGAATCTGGAAAACTAAGGTCAAATAACGGAACCATTAACGACACCTTTGGTTTATCGTTTCAGATTCAAAAACGCGTCTTAACGGAATGGTCTGTTGAATTAGATTTGGGTATATCAACGTCTTCAGCAAATTATGTTGACGTGTATTTCTGGTCTAGTTCGGCGTGCTTGTTTGATGCACAATATGCCTGTTTTGTTCGTATTGGAGATACGAAAGATGCGATTGTTTTATACAACGTATATGAGGGGACAAGAACACAGCTAAACACTAGTGATAATGGAATAACACATTCATTATCAGGTCGTTTAGTAATGTTTGTTGATTCCATTGGAATTGGCAAGCTGACGTTTTACAGTGATGCTGGAAAGAAGGTGTTTAGTGCTGACAGTCTGCACGTGAATAGGGTAGACAGCTTTAGCTATACGGGTATTTCGATTAGACAATCGACGCAAAGCTTTCACAACAAGCATTACTTTGATAATTTCTATTATGGGCCGCCAAGGAAGGATTCGCTTCCTCCAAAAGTGGATAATATTCAAGTAATCAACGATTCAATTTTGCAACTCCACGTGAACGAACGGATTTCAAGTGAAGACTTAAAACCGACAAATTTTATGGTTCAGCCGGACAGAAAAATACCAACTTTCGTCAGGTTAATTGAAGATACGCTTAGGTTGTATTTCATGACCAAATTTGAAACGGGTAGTTATTTGTTGACTATTTCTCAGTTGTCAGATTCGTTTGGAAACGCTATGCGTGATGTGCAAATTCCATTTGAACACATCTTATTTGATTTCGAAGGGAGGCATGATGTCGTCATTTCGGAGATTTACGCGGACTATTCTCCCACCGTCGGTTTGCCTATGCACGAATACGTAGAATTGACGAATACCAGTGGTAAAACGTTGGATCTATACGGTTGGGAGTTAACAGATGGAAATAGAAGGAATTTTTTACCTTCTTACGTGTTGTGGCCTGACTCTACAGTGATTCTGTGTGATGTCAATTCTATAGACGCGTTTTTACCCAAAATGAATGTCTTAGGTGTCACCAATCTGATTGGTTTGAACAACTCGGGAGATAGCTTGTGGCTAAAAGGGGTTAATGGAGAGATGATCCATGAAGTTTTTTATTCGTCTGATTGGCATCAGCCAACATGGAAACAAGTTGGTGGCTGGAGTTTAGAAATGATTGACGTTAACCGACCATGTAAACAAAGCGAAAACTGGACCTCAAGCGTACATCCGACCGGCGGCACACCCGGACAAATGAATTCTGTCAAGGCAGCACTGGAAGACAGGAATCCTCCCAAGGTTATGTTGGTCGAGACGCATAAAAGAAGTGTGGAGATAGTTTTTAATGAATCAATCTTGTCAAGTGATATCGAAATCAAAGATGACCCTGTGCCCAATATATCCATTGGGGAATTCACTTTACCAACGAACAATACGATGCAAGTAGTATTTGATGAAGACTTGGATATAGGAGTTCTTTATTCTATGCATATCTATGGCATTGAAGACTGTTTTGGGAACATAGCGGACGAAATTTTAGTGACCTTTGGTATCGGCAAGAAACCTGCCAATGGTGATGTTTTGATTAATGAAGTCATGTACGATGTGTCGGAGAGTTGTGTTGAGTATATTGAGTTATGTAATGTGTCGGAACAGCTTTTGGATTTTACGGATCTTCATTTTGCGGTTAAGGATTCATCAAATGAATGGAAGCATTTATACCCGATTCGAACATCAAGCCTGCCCTGTAAATCTCAAAACTACTACGCGATATGTGCTGATAGTATACGTTTAAAGGACTGTAAAACGAATGCTGTACATATTATTCAGTCAGATAAACTACCAACGCTGGTTAATGGAAGTGGGCATGTTGGATTAACTACGATTTACGGTGACGTAGTTGATACGTTTACATATTCTGACGCATTTCATTTCCCACTGCTGAGTGAGACGAAAGATGTAAGTTTGGAACGACTAAAACCACAGCTTTCGGAAAGGAATTGGCTAAGCGCCTCACAACACCACAATTTCGGTACTCCAGGGTTTGAAAATTCGCATATAGTAAAAGAAACACCAGATCTAAATACACTGACAATTCAAACCGACCCTGTCAGTCCAAATTTTGATGGTTACAACGACCAATTAATTGTTGCGGTAACTGTTTCCAATGAAAATGTAGCTCACCTTCGTATTTATGATCTCGTGGGTCGATTGGTCGCTTTTCCTGTAAACACTAACCTAATAGCAGGCACGAGTAATTTTGTATGGGACTGCTTGGACAAACATGGACGTATTGTAACGCCAGGCATTTATGTTGCCGATTTTGAAGCGATAGACTTGGTCGGCAAGAAAACACGTGACCGCAGTGTATTCACGGTTACATGGTAAGTCTAGTTATTTTAACTCGAGTATATTGTCTACACCGATTGGTCTCTCAACTGTGAAACCTTCTCCATATTCTACTTCTATAGATGATCCAAACTCTATAGCTCGAGCTTCGATATATTTAATAAACTTTGAAGAAGCGATTAGCGTTTCAGGCTCGTCGGAATTGGGGTCATGGAACTGACTTTTAAACGCCTTAATTGAGTTTAATTTTGTTTCCCATTCGTCTGAAATGTCAACAACAAAATCCGGTTTGATATACCTGAACTGAATGTAGTGATAGATGTTTTTTGGTCGCCATGGTTTTTGAGGAACGCCATTGTCAACTGTTTCAATCCGGACCAATCCACTTAGAAAAAATGCCCTCGAAACTATTTGACTACCGCGTCCATGATCTGGGTGGCGATCTGAAACTGCGTTTGCTAAAACCACGTCAGGTTGATATTTGCGAATCGCATAAATAATTTTTTTAAGGTTTTCGTCTGACTCAGAGAAGAAACCATCTGGCATTTTTAAGTTCTCGCGTGCGGATAAGCCCATAATGGATGAAGAGGCAGCAGCTTCTTCAGCACGTATTTGGATTGTTCCACGTGTACCTAAGTCGCCTTGGGTAAGGTCGACAATTCCAACTCTGTAACCTTGTTTGATGTGTTTGATTAGTGTGCCGGAACAGGCTAATTCTGCATCATCCGGATGAGCTGCGAATGCTAAGATATCTAACTTTTGTTCTACCATGAGGATACAACAAAGCTACTTCATAAATGTTGACGAAAAAAAAGCCGGCGAACCGGCTATGAATTATGCAATAGAATGTTATTGAACAATAAACTTTTGCCTGCTTATGCCATTATTACCTAATACTTGAATGTAGTATAGACCTGGGATAAGACCTTCGCAATCTACAGTCGTTACAATACTATTCGGTGAAGTAAATTGGGACCTTGCTAATTGAGCATTACAGTTATAGACTTCGATTTTTGAACACCCGTGCTTATGATGAACAGTTACATTATTCGACATAACTGGATTTGGGAAAAGTGTAATTTGAAAGTTTTTTCCCATTTCTTTGGTTGAGTTTATGTTTGAATCGATATGGCTAGTAGTAACACAGTGTTTGTTGTTATCACGAGATTCTTTTTTCTCTTGTTGAATAGAATCTCTACCAATTCGATAAGCATAGGCTTCCGCACAAAATTGCATTTCAGCCACGTCGCCAGAGTAGTCGACATCTATTATTCTTTGATACACTGTACTATATCCTGGCTTTAAATATGCGTTAAACTTTTTAAACTCTGGAAACATGTGAAACGCACTAAACGTAAATTTTACTGAGTATTCATCCATTGGTTGTAGCGTGTCAGGACCATTATTATAAATTAGAACTTTGATGTTTCTTGTGCCTGGACTTACAAACGAATCACCTGGCATTGGGTCAACTATTTCACAGGATAAATCAATTTGACGCCCTTGTGCAAACGTGTCGTTGCATAGTAAGAGCAATAGACAAAGAGATAAGAGATATTTCATAGAATTAAGAGTTTTTCAGTGACCATACCTTCGGTGGTTTTTATTCGTGCAAAATAAACACCACTAGCGATTGCATTTGTATTGATTGAGTAAGTTTTATTGTTTACTCTGACCAATTGTATGTTGACTTTTTGACCGAATTCATTCAATAGATGAATTGACTCAATGCGTTCAGAACCGGATACGTGTACGCTTCCATTATGCACTGGGTTCGGGTATATAAGTACGTCTGAATACTTTATATCAGCGGTTTTTGAAAGATTGCCTGTGTGAAATAATTTGACTTGGTCTTTATTGTCCCAGCGATCTTCACTGAATTCATTTTGAAGGTATAGTTTTCCATTATCGGGGCCAAAGGACATTGGCACTTGGGCAAAAGCGAGATAGAAGTTTTTGTTGAATGCACGTGCATTTATCTTAATGGAATCTGAAAAAAATACAGAATCGTTCGGTGCAAGAGTTTTTCTGAATGCTTGTTTCCTTTCGGTTGTAGTTTTTGAATAAGAGTGGCTAGGGGAATACAAGATTGAATCGCCTTGGAAAATAGTGTCTGGGCCGTTATTGACTATTTTGAATTGGAATGTTATCAAGCCTGGTGAATGCACTATTGTATTCTCGCTTGGGGAAGTAAATTCGACTTTTAGATCAGCATATCGAAATACTTGGCTTACACTAACTTGGCAAGTCAGCAGCACAATTAATGTTGTAATTTGAATTTTCATTGTTACACTATATTAGTTCTGAGGATAAGATTCACGAACATCACAATCACAGCATATAGTGAGTGGAAGTTCAATTTCAACTTCAGGGCAATTTGCATCTGCATCAGTGCAAGGCAATAATGTACACTTCAAGGTAAAGTCGACACAACCACATGATATTGGCTCTATAACATGAGCTGGTGCCGAGACACCAGTGCATTCGTTCTCACACCAACTTTGGCCATTAGTATGCACAGGTTGGTTAATTGTGAGCGGTGTGTTCATTGGTGTGTTCTGATTGAACTGTGACGTCCATCCCGATCCTACAGGTACTGGTGGTGCAAGAGAAATTGAAGCGTTAGCCAATCTCCCGCAAAATCCATTTAAGATGTGATCGATGCCTAGATCAAAGTTGTCAAAAGTGAGGCATGGGGCATTATTTGAATTGGGTTTAAAAGCTTCTTCGGCTGATACGAGGTTCAATTTTAATTGATACAAGCTTGGGTCAAGTGTGCGGCTACCCTCGTCACCTGTCCAATGGTAGGTTGTGATTTCAACAGAGCCCACATAGTCGGAGAAAATAAATTCATTCTTGTTGACAAGCCATTTTTCTTTCCATACGTCTAAGCCATGCACAGCTACTAACATCCCGTAATCTGGATGACGGGTGACATTGTACATCTCATCACCTAAGCCCATATGCTCGTATTCGTAGCCAATGAATTCACCTTTGTCATCGTACAGGCGAACGCGTATAAAATCAGGCTGAACACCAGCATTCTGTGCGTAATCGAAATGAAAGGTTCCGACATTTAATACGTTTAAGGGTTGTCCGGTATTGTTGGGAATCAGTGCGTGATAACAGCTAAACAAGCCGTAGCCTATTGATTTAGGACCTTGTGAAAAGCCAGTAAAAGTTGAACATACAAGCAATACTATAAAGCCCGTAGTTCTTGTAAAAAAATGTGAGGTGAATAAGTTCATGGTTGTTGGTTTATGGAACAATGATAAACCATGAATATTCTTGAAATCAAACTAACCTAACCAAGCGCTTTAGGTTGTTCTCCAGGCGTTCTTCTATTCCAATTCGTACGCCTTAATGATCATATCCAATTGGTAATCTACAATAGGATCGTACTCCTCTTTAAGACTTGCATCGTAAAGTTTTGCGAATGCACTCCAGTAGAAAGTTTCAATACTTCCTCGATAACCTTTTAGTAACTCATGGGTAGTTTTACCGGTCTCCCGATGAATCAGCTTAATGAGCAAAATACCTTGCGATCGACTGAAGTTTTTCATCGTTTCGATAAACTCATTTTTTAAAGATTTCTCTGTTTCCTTGATGTATTTCTCTTTGGCTTTTGGATCCTGAATGAGGTGCAAATTATCTTCCATCATTTGCAGTCTAAAAGCAGCAAGTTTTGCGTAAGGCATTACTTTTTTTACGTTATACTTCAATTTTCTGTATTCCTTGCGTTGCTCAGGTGTTGTAAAATCCTTCATGACAAGTTCTTCGAATCGGTAAAACATTAAAGTGTCACCACTTGCAGAGTCAACAATTATGCGTACAATCTCGATGGAATCTAGCCCCAACTTGTCGACGGTTTCAGTTTTTGCTGAGTCGGTTTGACCGAGTGCAAGTAAAACATGTAGTATAAATAAAAAGGAGAATAGGAATTTCTTCATCTTACATCATATATGTCAAATCACGTGCCAGTATTATACTAAACGCCATCTGTGCCTTTAATGGTATTTTTTAATTTTATGAACCATTGTTCAAAAGCACTTGGTTGTCTTTTTGGTCCGGTTTTGGGGTTGCTAATAATCTCAGGGTTACTAAAGATTTGAACATAGACGTAACCATGTTGGTAGGTTTTGGATGGCCATGCATTCAATAAGGTCATCTCTTTATGGCTAAAATCCCCGCTTATGTTGCTAAACAAGACCAGCGGCGCTTTAGTGATGTCTTGATCATACAGTAGTTTGTAATCCTCTTTTTCATCAGCCAACTTGGTGTCCAAACTTGGATTGCCTAAAGGAGCATAGGAGTAGAATGTTTTTTGATCGAAATCTGTTTTGGCTTGTTCAAGCAACGGAAATACGCTTCTATAAGATAGGGTCGCATCACCCATAATCTTACCAGGGTAAAACCAAAAATGACCGCTTATCAATAGGGCAAAAACAATTCCAACTGTTCGTAGTTTGAAATTCGATAGCCAAGACACGTTACCCATGATTAAAAAAGGGACACAGGGTAATAAGTATCGGTGCATTGGCCCAGTTTTGGTTGTAAATCCAATGGCCAGTGCATTAAATAAAAACAATATGATAAATAAGCTGAAGGGGTGATCCCACTTCCAAGCAATCCTTTTTCTAAAAATGGCCAATACAGGAATCAGCCAAAGCGCGACTTGTCCGTAGTCCACAATTCGCCAGTCCGCCATTATTAAATTGATAACAAACCGCTTAATGCCAGGGAATCCCCTATGTCCAGCATAGTCTGGTGAGCTAAGATACCAGCCTGTTATTGACTGATGATAAACCAACCAGGCTACAAAGAGCAAAAACGGGATTATCATTATTTGTGTGGTCTGTTTTATGCGTTGAGGCATAGACAGCGATTGGTCTTTAAAGAACCACCAAAGCCAAATTGGTGTAAGGTAATACAAACCTTGCAGGTGTGTCAAAAGCATTGCGCTAGCGAATACCACCTGGTGCCATCTTTTTCCAAATTGAAGACTGTAAACAAAGCCTAAAGCAAACAGGGTTAGAGGTAAATGTAAATTAGGGTTGACTACTTGTGAGAGAAACAATGGGGTTACAGCAAGAAGTCCTGCACCGATATATGTCCGATGGCCATAGCCTAATTTTTTGCCCCACCGAACAAACAAAATTAATGTAAGCAAACCGATGAAGAGGTTTAATAAATGACTAACCCACAGGTGTTTACCAAAGATTTGCCATAAACCAGCATGCAGTATGGAAAAGGTTAACGGGTGGCCAGGGTCAAGATTTTTTGGATAGGCAATCTGCGTAAAATCAGAATTGTACATCTGATTACTGGCTCTTGAGATTGTTGATATTGCGTCGCCAAAAAATAGATCGTTATGGGTAAAGAAAAATAGAACTATAAACCCAGTAGAAACAAGACCCCAAAAAAGTTTGGTATACCGATGCATGCGCAAAGATAAAAATCAGGTTGGCTTTATATCTCTATAGTACCTTCAAAAGTCTTTTTTGCTGGGCCAATCAGATAAATGTCTTCAAAGCCATTGTCGGTTGAGGTAAATTCTACTTTCAATTCTCCACCTTCTACGTGTACTTGAGTGCTCATTTTTGTGCCGACTTTTTTCTCTTTGAACGCATTGGCCAAAACAGCAGCCGTCACACCAGTACCGCAACTCAAGGTTTCATTTTCTACGCCTCTTTCATAGGTCCGAATTTTTAAAGCACTTTGTTCTTGCTCTACAAAATTTACGTTTATACCGGCGTCTTTATATGTGTCGTTGTATCTAATTTTTTGTGCTTGTTCTACAATTTCAATTGTTGAAACGTCATCAACAAATTCGATATAATGAGGGGAACCTGTATTCAATTCGAAGGCGTCACCGTGTGTAACAACGTCAGAAACATCATGCATTTTTAGTGCAACGATACTGTTTGAAATACTCGCTTCATGCAATCCGTCGGTCGATAAAAACGTAGTTTCGGAACTGATAAGGTCTAAACTTTTGGCGAATGCGACAGCACATCTACTCCCATTTCCGCAGAAGCTTTGGCTCCCGTCTGGATTGAAATAAATCATATTGAAATCTACCGTTTCGTGCAATTCGATAACAATTACGCCGTCTGCGCCTATACCAAATTTTCTATCACACATGGCGGTTATTGGCAAATTGTATGCATCAATTTTCCCATGTCGATTATCGATCATTATGAAGTCATTACCAGTACCCTGGTATTTTTCAAATCGTATTTCCACGGCTATTTTGAATTTAAAACTTTAAGAACCTCTGCGTTAGAAACACGCACCATTTGGTTAAAGCTATTGTTAGGAACGATCATGTACCATGTTCCTGCCTTGTTTAAGTATGTTGTGTTAGTGAACGACTTAATGGCAACTGGGGTCGACACGGGTGTGTCGAAAAGCAGCAGTTTTTTGCCATCAAACTTGTAGCCTTTGAAATTTACAATGCTCTCCCAAAACTCTACTCGAATACCAAAACTTGGAGATGTTTTTAAGGATTTTGTTGTAACGCTTTCAGCATCTTCAGTTTCCTTAGCCGTTTTGTCCTTACTTTTTCTATTGAACAAGCCATCTTTTTTGGCACGTTTAACGTCTGTCGTTTGGGTTGATTCTTGCACTTCATAGGCAACAACCAACAACATGACGTTTTTGCTTCCCAGCATCGAGTCGCGTTTTGCTTTAAACTTGTCGCCATCAATTTCGTCTTCATTCTTTTTTAACTCAGCAAAATCGACTTCATCCGAATCCGTGGTTAAAACACGTGCATCGTCAATGGCTTCATCATCTTCTACAACTTCAACCATTGCAATTTCAGGCGGTGGCGGCGAGATCATTGAATCCTGCTCATCATTTTTAAACGTTGTAGCAATCTGTGCGGAGTCAGTTACAGGTACAGGTTTTTGGTTTTCTTCGGGTTCTTCAGTTTTAACTTGTTCTGTTTTGTCTGCTTGAGACAGTTCCTCACCACCTTGTGGTAACATTGTTTTGATAATCAACCCAAATGCGAGTAAGGATAAGATACTAGCAGCAACAGCTAAACTCCTATTGCCAAAAGGGATGATAAAACCTTTTTTAGGTTTTTTCGCATCAACGAGCATCGCTTTTAATTCGTTTCTTCTCGCCGTTTCAACGCTCTTGATAATTGCTTTTTGTACCTGAACTTGATTTAAAAATGCAGGATCATCCTTTAATCTGATCTTGAATTTGTCCAATTCTTGTCCTATCAATTCCCCATTGAGGTATTGATCAATTAATTCGTGAATATGTTGTTGCTTATCCATGATTTAATTGAAAAAATCTTCTTTGTTAAATTTAGTCGTTACGGACGACTGTAGCCGCTTAAAACATTGGTATTTTTTTGACTTCACCGTATCGGTGTTTGCAAAACCCATTTTTTCGGCAATCGTTTTATTGTCGAACCCGTCAAAATAGAAGTAACCGAGAAGTCTCATACATGTCTCGTCTAATTCGGCCACCATTTGATGAATGATTCTGTGATCCAAATGATCAGTTTTAATATCGTCAGCGGTAATTTTCTCTTGTAACGATTCGTCAACAACTGTAAACCTAGTTTTCTTTTTGAGTTGTTTGTACCATAAGTTTTTGACAATAGCCATCAAATAGGTACTCATTTTTACCGTTAACGAGAAATGGGGTTTATTGACATTGCGCCAAACAGCTATGATGCTGTCTTGTAGCACATCATCAATTTCATCTTCACTACCGTTGTTTTTTAAAATAAAGCTCTTTACCATAGCGTAATACGATTTTTGCATTGACACCAACGCTTCTTCGTTTCCTGCTTTTATTTCCTCAACAAGTTGAGAATCAGAAAAACGTTTATTTAGAAGCATTTTGTAGAGCGTTAATATTGTTTAATCGAAATAGGTAAATGAAGCAGATACAATTTGTCTTTTTGAACGTTACAAATATCGAAATTTATGACACAAATTGGTTGGAACGCTAAATTTGTGTCTGTTGATAAGGAAAAGTAATATGAAAATTAAAAAAGTCTTAGGCGTTTTATTTATCGCTGTAATCGGAGGAGCAATGGCTTTGGGTCTTAACCAAGCCTTTTTCAAACAAGAATCGAAACCGCAAAGTTTTGAAGAACAGCAAAAGGTCCAATTTACAAATCAAGAGAAAATAACGGATCAACCGGGTACTAATTTTGTTGCCGTTTCTGAACATGCAACGCCAACAGTGGTGCATATCAAAACAGAAATCCAGTCGCAAAAATCAGGAGAAATGGGTGAAATGTTTGATCCATTTGGGTTTTTCAATGACCCAAGGTTCAAAAACAACCAACCCAGACAAGGTTCTGGCTCTGGGGTTATAATTATGGATAATGGATATATCGTAACCAATAACCACGTAATCGACAATGCGACCAAAATTGAAGTGATTCTGAACGACAAAAGAAGTTATGATGCTGAATTGGTTGGACGCGACCCAGAAACAGATTTAGCCTTACTAAAGATCGAAGAGAAAGAATTACCATTCTTAGGTTTTGGTAATTCAGATGCTTTAAAGGTTGGAGAATGGGTGATTGCCGTTGGAAACCCATTCAACTTAACAAGTACGGTAACGGCGGGCATTGTAAGTGCCAAAGGAAGAAATATTAATCTGTTAAGACAAAATAGCGAGTACGCCATAGAAAACTTCATCCAAACAGATGCTGCTGTAAACCCAGGCAACAGTGGTGGTGCACTTGTGAATACGAGCGGAGAACTTATAGGTATTAATACAGCGATTGCCTCTCAAACAGGCTCGTACGCAGGATATTCGTTTGCTGTGCCAGTTAATATTGCCAAAAAGGTATTGGATGATTTGCGTAAATACGGTGAGGTGAAACGTGCTATTTTAGGTGTAAGAATTCAAGACATCACGGCAGAACTTGCTGCTGATAAAGGTATCGAAGACATAAAAGGTGTATTCATTCCAGAAGTGGTTGACGGCGGAGCAGCTGAAAAGGCCGGAATAAAGGCCGAGGACGTAATTGTGCGCATTGATGGTGAAGAAGTAAACAAAGCGTCAGAACTACAAGAGGAAATTAGCAAATACCATCCTGGCGACGACGTAAACGTCACCTTGGTTCGTGATGGTAAACAAATTGAAAAAACGGTTAAACTTTTGAGTAAAGACGGCAAAAAAGAAATTTCTACCGAAACTGTTAGAGATGAAGCGACAGCACTTGGAGGGAAGTTTGAAAACCTTGGTCATACAGAGAAGATGGAGCTGAAGGTTAGAAACGGTGTAAGGATAAAATCAATTGGCAAAGGCCCATTAAAAGAAAAAGGTATTCCAGAAGGCTTTGTTATCACGATGATAGATAAGCAACGTGTCTACACAACTAAGGATGTTGTGAAAGTAATCGAGGGAAAGACCGGATCGATTCTTATTGACGGAGTTACCGAAGATGGAGAAGAAGAATCCTACGCCGTTCGCATTGAGTAAACGAAGGATACAGTAAGAATTCGAAAGAGGGTGCTACCAGCACTCTCTTTTTTTTGTTATCCTTGTAAGAACAATTTATTATGGCAAAAATCAAATTCTGTGGTGCAGCACAAACGGTAACAGGAAGTAGTCATTTAGTAACACTTGATGATGGGACCAATATTTTACTTGATTGCGGATTATACCAAGGCAATGAAGAGAAGTACGAAAATTTCAATCGCGAGTGGGGCTTTAACCCTGAAGAGATTGATTATATGATTTTAAGTCATGCGCATATAGATCATAGCGGACGTATCCCGAAGTTATCTAAAGATGGTTACAAGGGCGACATTGTTTGCACAAGTGCCACGCGAGACTTGGCGTCCATCATGCTAATGGATAGCGCCTATATCCAAGAAAAAGATGTTGTCTATCTAAATAGAAGAAAGGAACGATTAGGTCTAAAACCGGTTGAGGCGTTATATACCATTGAAGATGCACGAAACTGCATGGACCAGTTTGTCGGAATTGGGTATAACAGATGGTATGCTATAAACAACACGATATCTGTTCGTTTTCGTGACAGCGGACACATTTTAGGAAGTGCGAGTGTAACGCTAAGAATAAAAAAAGAAGATGGGTACTACAATTACCTCGGCTTTACTGGTGATATTGGTCGGCCGGATCGACCGATATTAAGAAACCCCGTTCCCATGGATGATTTGGATTATCTTATTTGTGAATCTACTTATGGCGGTAAAGCCCACGGTGGTATGCCCGATAACAAACAAGAGTTATTGGACATTATTAAGCATACCTGTGTCGAGAAAAAGGGGAAGTTGATTATCCCTGCTTTTAGCGTAGGTAGAACACAGGAAATCGTATACATGTTGGACCAGTTGGAGACAGAAAAGAAACTGCCTCGAATTCCAGTGTATGTAGATAGTCCGTTAGCGGTCAATGCGACGGACATTTTTACCATGCATCCTGAATGCTTTGATGACGCTATTTTGGATTACATGAGCAAAGACCCAAACCCTTTCGGATTTAATGGGTTAAAGTATGTACGAAGTGTGGAACAATCAAAGGCGATTAATGGGATGAAGGGGCCAGCGATTATCATTAGTGCTAGTGGGATGATGAGCGCGGGTCGTGTAAAGCACCATTTGGCAAACAACATTGAAGATCGTCGAAACACAATTCTTGTTGTCGGTTATTGTTCTCCAGGAACCTTAGGTGGGCGTATTCGGAACGGAGCAGATGAGGTTCGAATATATGGTACCCATTACAAGGTTAATGCTGAAGTGAAGGTCTTAGACTCGTTTAGTGCGCATGGAGACCAACAGGAAATGTTAGATTATTTAGATAACCTTAATCGACACAAACTGAAAAAAATATTCTTGGTTCATGGCGATGTTCATCGACAAGAATTGTTTGAAACGGCATTGAAAGACAATAAATTTCAACAAGTGGAAATTCCTCATCTCGGGCAGAGTTATAAAGTTGATATTTAATTATGTATTGTTCAAATGTTAAAGAAGTTGAGGCAGCCCTCTCTAAGATCAACTCCGGTGCAGTTGTATTGTTTGTGGCAGAGGAAAATTTTGATTTTTCAAAGCTTCATGAGAAAATAGAAAATGCTTCTATAGACGTAGTTGGGGCAAAATTTCCAGGTGTTATACACGAATGTAAATTGTATTATGAAGGGTATGTGCTTTTACATTTTGAGCAAGAGTATGATTTGAGGTTTTTCAATTCGTCAAAAGATGTTCAAGAGTTAAAAGATTGGGAGATAAAGACGGGTGTAGGTTTAATTATTTTAGATGGTTTATCGTCTGACAAGCAAGAATTCCTTGACGAGCTGAATTACAATATTGGTGCTGATTTTGACTTTATCGGATCAGGTGCTGGTTCAAGCTCGCTTAAGCAAACACCGTGCGTTTTTAATAAGAATGGCATTCACAAAGACGCAGCATTTGTGCTACTTCTTGATACAACGATGAGTTTGGGTGTTGCACATGGATATGAAAGAATTAATGGTCCGATTATCGCAACTAAGGTGGAGAAAAATGTCATCATAGAGTTAAACTGGGAGACCCCAATGGATGTATACTCAAGATATGTTTCAGAACACTGCGGTCAGGAGGTAAATGCAGAAAACTTCTCGGAATGGTGCGCTAAATATCCGTTAGGAATAAATAGAAAAGGACAAGAAGACATCGTGCGAGACCCAATAGGCTGTAATGAAGCCGGCCATATAATTTGTATTGATGAAGTTCCTGCAAACGCAGCGCTTTATTTACTTTATGGACATGAGCCTGGATTAATTAGCGCTGCACAAAAAGCATCTAAAACAGCAATTGCGGAGTCCAAAACAAACCCTGAACTTGGACTCATAGTTGATTGCGTTACGCGTGTATTGTATTTAAGTGATTCTTTTGATAAAGAGATGGGAGTGATTTTTGACGCGTTCAACAAAGGTGGTAGGCGTGTTCCAATGTCAGGTTTACTTTCGATGGGCGAAATTTCGACATATGGTAAGGGGAGGTTAGAAATTAATAATAAAGCAATACTTTCAGCAGTCATAAATGAATAACGATATATCCAAAATAATGACAGACTTGGCAGACGTCTATGAATTGTCTCTGTCTATTGGAACTAGTCTTGAATTAGAGAAAAATTGTCAAACATTTTATAGAAGTTTAGTTCAGAGGAAAAATCTCAGTTTTATTGGTGTCTGGCACATGGTAGACAATACACTACAACTTCAATCATCGTTTCCGCATAAGGCGGTGTTCGACGTCAGCAAAAAGTGAACTTATAGGGGTTATGATTTAAGAGAGGGTTATTTAATATATTTATAACCTTTTAAATCAACCTTAATGGTAAACAAGAAAAGTACAAGTTCACTAATCAGTG
>CAJQIC010000047.1 GCA_905478335.1 uncultured Bacteroidia bacterium
AATAAGTACGTTTTTTGCATTGGATTTTACGTTAGTATTGACGCAATCTAACAAATTTTAATAGATCTTCAAAATAGATTGTAGACCTCAGATTTAAAAGTTCGATAACGTTCTGATTCCCCCTACATAAGTAGCAACGTAAGGCCTTGATTATTAAATTAGTCAAGGCTTTTTTTGTGAGGTGTTCGAATGCTGACAAGCACATTGACAAAAACATTTGTTTTTACAAATTTTTGAAGTCGGTTGATTAACTTCGATTCGTTCCGATACATTTCACCTACAAAACAATACCAAAACGATAAATCTACACCTTTACCGAACCACACTAATAGGGCCGCTTCCAATCTTGCCATCCATATTGATTGAATAGTAATACTGTCCATTGGCAAGATTTTCGGGTATATCCCATATCAAATCACCAGAATCAGACTGTGACTTTTGTAAGTCATACAAGACCTTACCGTTAACATCATAAATACGAATGTGAAGTGATTGATAAGACAAATCTCCGAGACTAAAATGGACCTTATTCTGTGCTGGATTTGGATAGGCCATTATGTGTATTGTTTCCAGTTCATTAACTCTTAACGTGGTTAAAGCTTCTATATCTCTGTCTTCATCTCCCGTTTGATAAGGCAGATAATGAAAATATATCAAAAACATTTCATCCGTTGTATTTAACCCAGGTCGTACCGTTACTGGAGGATTACTGGGGTTATGTGTGTTTTTACTTGTATTGTCGTAAGTACCATGTCCGTGGATTGTACTGTATTTGGGCAGCTTCTTAATCTTTTTGAAAAATAAGAACTCTTGCCATTCAAAATCCCAATGCGGAATATTCACAAATGGAATTGTATCATTTGTATTTGTTATGGCATAAGATCCAATTCTACTTCCTAGCAAATGCATGTGAGGAAAAACACTTAGAATAGAATATTCATTATTGCCAATATTGGTTTGTGCATTTACATTGGTTTCTTTATTGGCGGGCAATACAAATTGCCAATTCTCAATCAATGAACTGGTCGATACTTCACGTATTTGGGTCGCATCATCATAAAACCAAAAACGAATAATGGTGCTATCTACCATTCCAAATGAGCCCTCTGGATAGTGCATGGCCAAAACAATATTTGAACCTGCTTTTATTGAAAATCCCAAGTTAAAATCACTTCCATTTGTTGGAAAAACCGTTGGAGGAGACCCAGGTACGTAGCCTCCAAGGAGTCCTTTAGTAGGACCCGTGCATACTCCAGCGGTTGTATCTGTCGGATAGTTTCCCGTACCATCTATGTAAACTAAAGCATGGTGTACGATGGCATGATTACCTGGTATGACCTCGAAGCCTCTAATTCTTTTATCTTTCGTAAGCCCAGTTGGCACTGAGAAACAAACATAATCATCTCCAGTTGCAGTGGCCTTGCTGGCATACACAGGCATTTTAAGCTCCAAGTCTGGCTTTTGTGTAATGAATCCTTTTGTTCCGTATACAGGTGGTGGTGGCGTCTGAGAAGCATCTCCTTCTGGGCTGCCTTTATCAATCCAATCTAGAATTGTTACTTTCTCTTCTGTTGTTAAAACACGCTCATGCGCATAGCGTTCATATTTTGTGTCTGCAATCCAAGGCGGCATACTTCCAGATTCTATGCTACCCTTTATACTGAAAATATTCGGCTTAACATCTGCATAGGACAACAAAGAAAAGGGCGCGATTCCATTTGGGTTATGACAATTCGAACAATTGTCATAGACAATTTGTGCTACGTTTTTACTCCAGGTATTTTGCGCCATGGACAGGGTCGCAGTCAAGATCATTCCAATAACAAAAACTCCTTTTTTCATAATTTCAACATTTACAATGCATTGATTTTTAGCTGATTGAGGGCTTAACGAAATACATGAACTTCTCCTTTATACTGTTTGGACATGTGTACATCTTTAAACTCAATCATCCAAATATAAATATCTTGCTGAACAATAGTGTCTAATCTTTTACCATTCCACCCGTCTGAAATATCATCGGTTTCAAATAAAAGTTCGCCCCAGAGATTGTATATCCTAAAGCGATAACTGTTAATTTGACAACAAACATTTGACGTAATTATTGGTTTGAAAATCTCATTCAGGTTGTCCGAATTGGGCGAAAAAGCATTTGGCAGACAAACTTTAATGCCATCACAACCCTCAACTTGAACATGAATACTGTCTCTTATCGTTTCACAACCACCGACTACTTCAACAACGTATGTCCCTGATTCATTCACTGAAATTCTAGCGTTTTGGTCTGCGTTACTCCAGAGGTAAGAAATCCCACCTGTGACTGATGCATCTAAACTAAATGCACTTCCATCACAAATCAATGTGTCCAAACCCAGATCCAAATTCAAATTACTTCCACGAAAAATCTCTATGCTATCAACGGCACTGCAACCATCCCGTTCAATTTTTACTGCGTAAACTCCTGGTTTATTTATAGTTATAAATGAATCTGAACTTCCATTAGACCATGTAAACGCAACGTTGTTAATGTCCAAAGAAAGGACCAAAGAATCACCGTCGCACAATGGTCTGTCTTTGCCTAAATCCAAATTTTCAAAGGGTTTTACGTACATCCACTTTGACATTGTATCTCGAACAAACTGATTACTACTCACAAGGGTTACCAAATAATTACCAGGGACTTTATAGCATATATCTGTCGGGTTCTTAGTTGCCGATTGCGTTGTTTCTGCACCTTCAAATATCCAGTTGTACAATGTCGGAATTGTGGTGTTCTCAACTGTAGTCTTATTCTCAAAATCAATACAAGTTCCAACGCAAATTGTGTCAGCCATGGCAAAATCCGCTACTACATCGCGATAATTACTGGTAATTTTAAATCCATATGCTAAGTCGTCAGCAGCAAAGCCAACTCTGAAGCTATCCATGTACTTAAGTACACCTAATCTTACAGCTGATGTAAAAGTTGGTTTGCCGTCATTAGTGACATTCCGCAAATACGTTTCCCCATTATACATGTCTATAACACAAGACAACTCATACCAATCACCATTTTGAGCTATGTTATGGGTTACATCAATGAGCACCCTTGACGGGTCAGTTGCCGATCGGGTATCCTGAACCCAACTTTGATATGGTCTTCCTCCAATATTTATTCCCTCTTTTTGCGACGCCTGATTGTTGACATAGTACGTTGGAGAGCCGAAGTGCTTGTAATCCGCCGGTATAAAAAACAAGTATGCTTCATCATACGCTGGAATGTCCTGATCGGAATAAAACATACTGGTCAATTGAATTGGCAAGTTTGTTTTGTCGAAAATTTCTTTGGTATAAATAGGTACAGCTGATGCGCCAAATCCAGTTTGCGTTGGAAGGTCACCGCCATAAAATACAGAATCTACACCTGAAGCTCCAAAATGAATGGATCCTGCAGGCACACCAACAGCATAATTGTCTGCGAATGATTCAGCCACTAAAGCATTTGTTACTGTAGAATAATCCGTCGGAGCATATTGCCCGTTTTGCGGAGTCGGTTCTTCATTAAGCTGTGCGGCTGACGGGTCTAACCGGTAAACTTTTGATGTATGTGCGTTAACAGATGAACATCCAATTGTAACGACCAAAAGAACACCAATTATACTTAGTTTCACTTCACCAAAGATACTTTAAATACTTGGCAGCAAAACGCTCTATCGTTTAGCATAAAGCAGTTTCAATAGCTTTAAAACCCGACGTAAGTCTCCTGTTGATTTAATCCTGTCACTCATATCAACCATAGAAAATACCGGAGTAGTGTTGTTCTCGAAATCAAGATTTCTAAACCTCTCAGCATCTAGCATTTAGGTTTTCTAATAGTTCGTGAATTACTTTAACTTATACCATTCTTGCACTTGTCCTTATTGTACGTGTAAAATGCCTGTTTGTGTCAATATTAGAAAATATGTCTCAATTTGGGTTTGCGCATTTGGGGGTTAACGGTGAATGGCGTCTATATAATGGTGAACGGTATAGATCAGTCGGTAAAGGACATTACTTGTTTTGGTCGAATTATTGGTATACCTAAAAAAAGTAGTTAAAATGAAATCAATAAAGCATTTACTCATATTGTTCCTTGTTTGCGGCACATCAATAGTTTCCGTGCAAGCCAGCAATCAATGTATTACTTCGGACAAATATTGGACAGACATATCCACTCAATTGAGTAACCTGTCAAGTGGAGACACACTATTCATTGAAAAGGAATTAAAGCTAAAAAAGGGCAGTTGGACTGAGTTAAGCGCCATAGGAGTGACTATTGTTATAAAGAACGGTGGGGAACTGAAATTTAAAGAAAAAGGTGATAAGTGGGTCGAACTAAAGCTGGGTCAAAACTCGAAAGTAGTAATCCTAAACGGAGGTAAAATAACGGCTGATAAATGTTCGGGCCGTAAATGCCTGTTCATCGACAATACAGCTGTTGCCACTGGAAGTGGCGATGCAACCGGCGACGACACGTATTTTGGTTCCAGCGACAACTATACAGACCCCAATGGAACGCTTCCAAGTTTAGTTGCGGTCACCGATTCAGGGCGCTTAGACGCTAATGGGGCTTTGCCTGTTTCTTGGGGTCCTTTGAGCGTAACAGAATTTAATCAGTCAACTTTAAATTTGAAGTGGTCAACACTTACGGAAATAAATAACAGCCATTTCGAAGTTCATGTGAGTAGAGACGGTGTTAATTGGGACGTATCTCAGATCGTTGAATCTGAGGCCGCTGGAGGAAACAGTTTTGTTCGATTGGATTATTTATCTTTAATCCCCTTACCTGAACATTTTTCTCTTTTTTATCTGAGATTAAAACAATTCGACTTCGACGGGACTGCTGATTTCAGTCGGATTGTGATGTTCAAGCGTTCAAACTTGAAAGACCCAATTTTGGCCACAGTAGGGCAACGAACCATGGAAATTACTGGCAATGATTATTCGCACCTTTCGGTATACGAATCTAATGGCCAGCTCGTTTGGGATCTGAACTTGGACGGAACGGTGAAGTTAGAATTTCAAAATACAGGTGCACATTGGTTTCTATTTAGAACAAAATCCAATCAAATTCTTCAAGTTAAACAGATGGTGTCCTACTAATAAGTCACCATCTTGGGTATAGTTGTGCTACTTGTGGTAGCATTGCTAAACTCGCGTGTATTCGTTGTTCATTGAGCCTCTTATGGTCAAAATCGGAGGCAGCACGCATCCTGTAATTACCTAAAAACAATAAAATATATTTCTGCATTGATTAGGTCTAACAACCAATCGGTATTGAGATAATTTTGTGCGAATCAACTTGAAATGACAAGGGCAGTGCCGCATGCTTCATTGTATCGTTTCCCGTGCTCAGTCTCAATGGAACTAAAAATCGAGTTTGTAACAACAGTAGTTAAAGGAGTAGATGAATTTGATGGGTTTCATAGAATTATGTTTTAATACTACTTTATTACCAAAACATAAAAAGGTAACCCTGTCTGGATTACCTTTTAGATTTTATAGGGTACTTCTTGTCTATTCTTCTAGCAAGCCATCTGTTTTCCATTGTTCAATTAAGGCCAGGGTAGCAGCGTCTAGTTTCGAGCCACCAAACGGCATAAATCCAGCAGTTCCCTCTGCACGGTTCACACGGTTTAAAATGCCGTCTACACCTGCACTCGCTTTGGCAAATTCCGTATAGGTTGTATTGCCTCCACCAGCTACATGGCAAGGTTTACATGAGTTGGCGATGGCAGGTTGGATGTTAGCCTTAAATGTAATTTTGGCTTTCTCTTTAACTTCGATTGTCAATGCATCTGCAAACTCTTTAGAACCTGCCTCATTTGTAGCTGTCACGCTTACCTTATAGGTTCCAGTAACTGCGGCACTTGCAGAAACAACTCCTGAATTTTTATCAATCGTAATCTTCGAACCTGCGTCAGGAGAAGTGGTAATGGAATAGGTTATCGGTGTTGTTCCATCCACTGACGGAGCTTCTGAAACGACAGCTACTCCCTCTTCAGTACGGATTGAATTTGGCTCATATTTCAAACTTGAAGGTGCCATTGCGGAAGGTGTGGTAGTTTCGTCATTACAAGCGTATATCAATGTTCCGGCAAGCATTACTATAACTAATCCTTTAATTGTGTTTTTCATTCTGTTTTTTTTGATTCCGCCAAAATAAGCTTGAATTCAAAATAAATTAGTCATGTATCGCATTTAAGACTTTTTAGTGACGAACGTGATGCAACGATTTCACTCAAAATTGGACTAACCTAATACGAAACGTCATCAAATCGTAGTATCTGACTGATTATTTGGTTCAATTATGCGAAATGAGGCAACAAAACGTTTAGGAATAAATAACGCAGTTATGGTACGATACATTTTTCTCAGCATCGCAATTGGTTTTGGTTCTTTGGCATTTGGACAGTTTGTAAAAGGAAATTCTTGGTCGTACTCGTTTTATTTGGGGGCTAGCAATATATTAGGCGATTTAGGCGGTAATGCTGAAAATTCTTATTCTGACTTCCGTGACATCGACTACCAAGCATTGCGTCCAGCAATCGGAGTTGGCATACAACACCACAAAAGAAACGTGACGTACAGTTCTGAAATACTTTTCACACAATTGGTTGGTAACGACGCTCACACCAACAATAATTCAAGAAACGCAAGAAACTTGAGCGTTCGAACGGATTTAATAGAAGCCAACATTAAGTCAGAGGTTATGCCGTTTAAGAAAGGAAGTCGCTTTGCAGGTTTGTACTTTAATGCAGGGTTGGGAGGCATCTATTTTCAACCAAAAGCCAAGTATGATGGAACATGGTACAAGCTGCGCCCGCTAGGCACTGAGGGACAAAACTACATATCGGGATTAAACCCCTATAAAAAATTTAGCCTTGTTATTCCTTTTGGTACCGGTTACAAAATCAACATCAACCGATTTACGACCATGAAAGTCGATTTAAGTTTACGTAAATCATTTACAGACTATTTGGATGACGTTAGTACAAATTATGCGAACAGTTCTCAAATTGCAGAAGCAGGTGGATCCGTCGCTGGCTTATTAAGCAATAGATCCAGGGTAACTGCTGTTGAAGGAAGCCAACGCGGTAATCCGCAATCGAAAGACAACTACTATTTCATCGGTTTAAAACTCGAGAGAACAATTGGTGCAAAGAAGTATGACGACTGTACCAATTTCGAAATTCCTTCAAGAAAATCGAAAAAGCGCTAGGACGCAAATAAGCCTAACGTAGTGTCAGCTCTTTTCTGAAATTAGGAATTCGTATACTGGATGGAATGGTAAAATTCCATTAAAGCTTGTCAGACTATCCATAGTCAGGGCGTTGTTACCTTAATTTTTCTTATACTCGTATAACTTCAATTGTCTTACAATGTATAAGCCTACAACCCGTCGATTCCTTTTTGCATTTCTTTTGTTTCTCTCTGCAGGTGCTGGATTCAGTCAAAATGCAGGAGCATATAAATGCCTAGATTTTGATGGCACAAACGATTACGTGCTCATCAAAGA
>CAJQIC010000048.1 GCA_905478335.1 uncultured Bacteroidia bacterium
CCGCCATCGACAACGTTAAGAAATCTTATTACGCCGCACTTATCACAGGTCAGAATTCTGATTTGCTACAACAAAGTCTTACCAACCTAAACAACACACTTCGGGAAACGAAAGGATTGTACGAAGCTGGTTATGCAGAGAAGCTTGACGTCGACAGACTTGAGTTTGCCAAGTCGAATCTAGAAACTGAGATTAATAACATAGCGCTGCAAAAACAGATTCTAATGAATATGCTTAAAGTTAGCATTGGAATGGATGTAAATCAACGCATAGAACTTACAGAAGACCTGATGGAACAAACCAACATCAATGCAGATAACTTTAGTATTGACAGTCGAATTGAGACTAAAATAATGCAACAGACATTGCTTCTTGATAGCTTAAACATCAGACGTTACCAAGTCGGTTACTATCCAACAATTCGATTAAATGCTACGTACCAACAAAATAGTTTTGCCGAAGCAGCAGAATTTCAAGGTTTAGGTAAAACATGGAACCCTGGCACCATGTACGGGGTAAATATTAGCATCCCGATTTTTGATGGGTTCTATAAAAAAGCCAAAATATCTCAGGCACGTGTGGCCTACGAGAAAGACAAGCACACCTATAACCATACAAGAAATCAGTTAATGTTTCAGGTTGAACAAGCCAAAATGAATCTTACGATGAAAAAGCAAAACCTGGAGAATCAGAAAAACAACAAGGCTTTAGCTCAATCGATTTATGAAACTTCAAAAATTAAGTTTGATGAAGGTGTGGGATCATCTTTCGAACTTATCCAAGCTCAAACCGACCAAACTCAAGCTGAAATAGCATACAGCAATGCTTTGTACGAAGTGATAGTTGCACAAATAGAATTACAAACGGCTTTAGGAACTAGCCAACCAAATACTAAATAAAGACATAATGAAATTCATGAAATATTTAAATTTATTCGCCATTGCAACCTTGATCATTATGGGTTGCTCTTCAAAACCTGAAACCGATTTAGATAAAAAAAGAACAGAATTAGCGGATGCTGAAAAAGCGCTTGATTCTATTCAAAATGTAATCGCAGGAATAAAAGAAGAAATTACTGGGCTTGATACCACTGCTCGAAGCAAAACTTTCCCAGTAAAAGTTAAAGAAATTGCAAAAGGTGCATTTCAAAACCCGTTTCAAATTCAGGGTTTAGTAGAGTCTGACCAAAACGTATTGGTTTCTCCTGAGGTGCCTGGAAATGTTGTTTCTGTATTGGTTAAAGAAGGTCAACGTGTTTCTAAAGGACAAGTTATTGCGACACTTGATGGATCTATCGCAGGTTCTCAAATTAGCGAATTAGAAAACGCATTAAGCTTAGCCAAAATTAATTTCGAAAAACAAGAACGTTTGTGGAACAAAAAGATTGGAAGCGAAATGCAATACCTGCAAGCGAAGAACCAATATGAAAACTTGGAGAAAAGCTTAAATACGGCACGCGCCCAGTTAGGCAAATACACGCTGCGTTCACCAATCTATGGAACAGTAGATGAAATCATGGCCAACCCAGGAGAATTAGTGGGTGGCATGACCAGTGGTCCAGTAGCCAGAATTGTAAACTTGAAAGACATTAAGATTAAGGCAAACGTGTCTGAACGCTATATCGGCCAAATCAAAAAAGGACAAACCGTACAATTGAATTTCCCATCCTTAGGATTGGAAATGACGGAAAAAGTTTCAGCCGTAAGTAACGTAATTGATGTAAACAACAGAACTTTTGTTGTTTACGTAAAGCCATCAAAAAACTTAGACAAACTGAAGCCAAACTTATTGACACTTATTACTGCATATGATTATGTAGATAAGGAGGCCATTAGTATTCCAACCAAATTGGTAAGAACGGACGGAGAGAGAGCCTTTGTTTTTGTGGTAAAAACACAAGGACAGAAAAAAATCGTTGAAAAACGTTTTATCGAAATCCACAAACAGTTTCCAAGTCAAACATTAATCAAGTCAGGTCTTGCAGAAGGAGACCTATTAATTACCGATGGTGTTGCCAGTGTAATTGTCGGTGATGAATTAAATATCATCGAAGATTCGATCGAGGGTTAATCGCAAATGGCGCAACTTAAAAACAGAATGAAATGAAAGAAATTATAAAAGAGTTTAAACTCTCCAGCTGGGCTGTCAACAACAAAATCAGTGTGTATGTGATGATGGCTATCATCCTTATCATTGGATTGGGGAGTTACAGCTCAATGCCAAAAGAGAGTTTCCCGGAAGTAAAGCAGCCAATCGTTTATGTAAACACGGCGTACCCTGGCAACTCTCCTATCGACATGGAGAACTTGGTAACACGGCCGATAGAAAAAGAACTTAACTCCATTACGGGATTAAAAAAGTTGGAGTCTACGAGTATTCAAGACTTTTCAGTAATTATTGCTGAATTCGAATTGAGTGTCGAAGGTGAAAAAGCACTGCAAGAAGTTAAAGACGGGATTGACCGTGCGTCGATGGATTTACCCAACGATTTACCAGCTGACCCTTCTGTGATGGAAATGAATTTCTCTGAATTCCCAGTAATGAATGTAAACGTGTCTGGTGATTACCCACAAGAGAAACTTAAAGAATACGCGGAATATCTTCAAGACAAAATGGAGGCGCTTTCAGAAGTGTCTTCCGTAGACCTTTCCGGTCTAAACGAAGAGGAAGTTGAGATTGCTATCGATCGCGTTAAGATGGAAGCACTTGAGCTTTCGCTTAACGACGTTGAGCAGGCAATTGCAGGCGAAAACATTACCATGAGTGGTGGTGACATTAAAAGTATTGAAGGGACTGACATCACGCGACGAAACATTCGTATTGATGGAGAATTTGACGACTGGAGAGACATTGAAAATGTTATCATTAAAAATGAATTCCAGAACATCGTTTATCTGCGTGATATTGGTGACGTTACTTTTGGTCCAAAAGAAGCAACCAGTTTTGCCCGATTGAATGGCAACCCAGTTGTAACACTTGACATCATTAAGAAAAGTGGTGGAAATTTAATAAATGCTGCAGAAAAAATTCAACAAATTGTTGCAGATGCAAAAACCGACATATTTCCAAAAGACTTAGAAGTTGTTATCACTAACGACCAAAGCAAAATGACCAAAAACATGGTTAACAACTTAGAGAATAGCATCATCATGGGTGTTCTACTCGTTGTTGGCGTATTGGTCTTCTTCTTAGGTGTGCGTAACTCCATGTTTGTGGGGATGGCAATTCCAATGTCGATGTTGATGGGTATCGCCATTCTTAACTTTACAGGTACTACATTAAATATGATGGTTCTGTTCTCATTAATCCTAGCACTGGGTATGCTGGTGGATAACGGGATTGTAATTGTCGAGAATATCTACAGACAGTTCTCAGAAAAAGGAAAAGAAAAAGACCAAGCGTCTAAAGAAGGAGTTGGAGAAGTAGCAACGGCCATAATTGCATCTACCGTAACTACAGTTGCCGCTTTTATACCCCTATTATTTTGGGAAGACTTAATGGGAGAGTTCTTCAAATATCTTCCTATTACGTTGATAATCGTCCTATCGTCTTCACTTTTTGTCGCACTTGTGATCAATCCAGTGCTGACGTCTGACTATATCAAAATTGGAAATAAAGAAAAATCTAAATCTTCCAAGTTTTGGGTAAAAAATGGCATCACAGTTATTGTTGCTGTACTGCTGTTCATGATTGGCTGGAGACTTCTAGGCGGTATTTTCATTGCTGGCGTAATCATATCCATAATCAATAGATTTTACTTAACACCTGTTGGGAACTGGTTTATGAACAACATCATGCCCAAAATAGAAATTGCTTATGCAAACTTTCTGACCAAGGCGTTAAGTGGGATGCGACCAGTAATCTATTTAATTGGTATGGTTATTTTGTTCATCCTAACGCTGGGTGTATTTGCTGTTCATCCACCACCTATTGTTTTCTTCCCAGATAGTCAACCTAACTACGTAAACGTATATGTGGAAACGCCTTTGGGTACAGACATTGAGCGAACAAATGAAATATCTAAGAAACTAGAGAAACGAATAGCTGCTGCGGTACAACCAGACAGCGCTATTTTGGAAGCGATATTAACACAGGTTGGAGAAAAAACAGCTGACCCTAACGAAGGTCCTCAAAGCGGATCATCTCCTCATAAGGCTAGAATCACCATTTCCTTTCTTGAATTCGAGAAACGTGTAAACTTGATGGAAGGAGATCGCACGACTAGTGACGTGATGCAAGTCATCAAGGACGCTTGTGGTGATTTCCCGGAAGCCAAACTGACGTTTGCCAAAGACAATATGGGGCCTCCAGTGGGTAAACCAATTAATGTTGAGGTAAAAGGGGAAGACTACTTAACGCTTATTGGCGAAGTTGAAAAAATCAAGAAGAAGATGGAAGATCTTAACCTTAAAGGAGTTGACCAACTTAAAACAGATCTTGAATTGGGTAAACCCGTTTTGGAGATATCGATTAATCAAGAATCTGCCAGACGATTTGGCTTAAGCACAATGCAAATTGCCGGTACCATTCGTACAGCCTTGCTAGGTAAGGAAATCTCAAAATATAAAGAGGGTGAAGACGATTATGAAATACAGCTACGGTTGAAAGAAGAATATCGTTACAACCTTAACAATTTGATGAATACCCGAATCACCTTTAGAAACATGGCTACAGGTCAAATTAGTCAAGTACCAATATCTGCAGTGGCAGATGTTAAATACAATTCGACCTATGGTTCTGTAAAACGTAAAGACTTAGACCGTGTCATTAGCATTTTTTCTGAAGTAGAAGAAGGGGCAAATGCAAATGCCTTGGTGGCTGAATACAAAAAGTTATTGGAAAATCATCAAATGAAAGATGGTTACGAGTTTAAGTTTTCAGGTGAGCAAGAAGAACAAGGTGAATCCATGGCCTTCTTACTTGGAGCCATGCAATTGGCTATTTTCTTAATATTCTTAGTCATCGTAACGCAGTTCAACTCGGTTGCTGGACCGTTTATTATCTTGTTGTCTGTATTGTTTAGTACAATTGGTGTGTTCTTAGGATTCTCGTTGACGCAAACTACATTCTCTATCATGATGACCGGCATTGGTATCATATCGCTGGCGGGTATTGTCGTTAATAATGCCATTGTACTGGTCGACTATACCAACTTGCTACGACAGCGTAAACGAGCACAAAATGGGTTAGACCCAAGAAAAGGCAAACTAGAGCCAAACGAAATTGTTGAGACAATTGTTGAATCGGGCAAAACTAGGCTTCGACCTGTGTTGCTTACAGCGATTACCACAGTTCTGGGTCTTTTACCATTGGCAGTAGGATTTAACGTCAATTTTGTCGGCCTATTGACAAGTTTTGAGCCAGATATTTACATGGGTGGACAGAACGCAGAGTTCTGGGGTCCTATGGCTTGGGCTGTAATCTATGGGTTGGTATTTGCAACCTTCCTTACTTTGGTTATTGTGCCTGTGATGTATTACATCTCAGACAAAGGCACATTAAAAGTTAAAAACCTAGTCGCTAAGTTGACGAAAGCATAAATAAACTTATTCATTAAGAGCCGGACACTTTGTTCGGCTCTTTTTTTATGCTTTAATTTGGCTAATAATGGAACAAACTCAATCCGAAATAGATATTCAATTTATGCGCCGATGCATCGACTTGGCTAAACAAAGTTGGCGAGATGGTGACGCTCCTTTTGGTAGCCTTGTGGCTAAAGGAGACACACTCGTTGCTGAAGGTTTGAACGATGCAGCGAACAAGGTTTCCGAACACGCTGAAGTTATTGCGCTCCACAATGCACATAACGAAACGGGGAGTTCCAACTTAAGTGAACACACCTTATATACAAGCTGCGAACCTTGTCCGATGTGCTCGTTTATGATACGAGAGTACAAGATCAGCCGCGTGGTTTTTGCCCTACCCTCCCCTTTCATGGGCGGCTATACCAAATGGGACATACTGCAGGATGAAGAAATTGCCCAGTTCCAACCCTTTTTCAGCAAACCACCTGAAGTGGTTGGTGGATTTCTAGAATCTGAATCTAAAGAAGCGATGAAAGACACGCCTTTTTGGATGTTTGGCTCCGACGTAAAAAAACAATAACTACCTACTTCTGGTTGAAGTATAGAAATACAAAAACATACATTTGCCTTCATAAAATATAAACGATGCGTAAAAAGAGTAAAGACTTTCTAAAACAATATATAAATACCAACTCACCAGTTGGATTCGAAACCGCGGGTCAAAAAGTGTGGTTAGACTATTTAAAACCATATATCGACGACTATGAGGTTGATGTTTATGGAACGACCTATGGCATCATTAACCCAGGTCAAGAATACAAAGTTGTCATTGAGGCACATGCAGACGAAATAGCTTGGTTTGTAAACTATATCGACGACAACGGATATATTTATGTCGTTCGCAACGGAGGAAGTGACCATCAGATAGCCCCGAGTATGCGTGTTAAACTGCATACCAAAAAGGGACAAGTAGATGGCATTTTTGGTTGGCCCGCAATCCATGTGCGCGACAGAGCCAAAGAGGAACAACCTTCGGTGAAGAATTTAACGATAGATGTTGGCGCCAGCAGCAAAGAAGAAGTAGAAAAAATGGGCATCCATGTAGGCACTGTCGCAACGTTTGATGCAGACGCCATGGAACTCAACAAAAAATACATCGTCGGCCGCGCATTAGATAACCGCGCAGGTGGATTTATGATTGCAGAAGTAGCGCGAATGCTTCACGAAAACAAAAAGAAATTACCCTTTACGCTGTATGTTGTAAATGCCGTTCAGGAGGAAATAGGATTACGCGGAGCTGAAATGGTGAGTAGAAGAATCAAACCTGACGTTGCCATAGTTACCGATGTTTGTCATGACACGCACTCTCCTATGTATAACAAAAAACAACAAGGCGACACAAAATGTGGCAAAGGTCCATGCGTAACAGTTGGCCCTGCGGTTCAGAACAATTTGTTGGAAATGGTCATTGGCGTTGCCGAAAAAAAGAAAATCAATTTCCAACGTATGGCTGCGAGTCGTTCGACAGGAACGGATACGGACGCATTTGCCTTTAGTGATATCGGACGTGCTTCTGCCTTGATATCGCTTCCGTTAAAATACATGCATACCACTGTAGAAATGGTAGACTACGACGATATTGAAGGCTGCATCAAGTTGATGTATGAGTTTTTAATTCAATTAAAAGCTGGTCACGACTTTAGGTATTTTACCTAATACAGTTGTTTTATTTAAGATCGTTTGTCAGAATACGAAAATGAATACGACCAAACAGAACTAATACATATGAATATGATTAATAAAGGCCTGGCTCTATTTGCCATTATAGCTTTTCTATTTACGAGCTGCACAGACAAAAACAAGGAAACGAAAACAACGACCGACACATCAGACGGTGTTGAACAATCCGATTCCGAAGCGGCTAAATCAAGTAACGCCAATAAAGAAATCGTCAACATGAGTGTTGAAGACTTCGATGCTTTGGTTTCTTCTCAGCCTTTTGTTGTAGTTGATTTTTATGCCACATGGTGTAGACCTTGCATAAAAATGGCACCTCATTTGAAAAAGATTGCTGGCGAGTACGAAGACAACCAACTGAAAGTGGTTAAAATCGACGCAGAAAAGAACGTAAGTTTATCTACTGCACATAACATTAAAGGCTACCCAACTTTGAAGTTGTTTAAAGACGGCAAAGAGGTTAAGACAAAAATGGGTGGACTCAATGAAGCGCAGCTTCGCGCTCTTTTTGCTGAATACATGTGATTTAGTTGAGAGTTGACAATTGAGAGTTGACAATTGATAGTTGATAGCTGGATTTTACTACGCGTCATTCAGAGCGTAGCGAAGAATCTCATATCAACGATCTTATACATATATGATGACTAACTAACCGGAAGAGATTCTTCGGGTTACTTATCCTCAACCCTTTGAATGACGCATAGGGTGTTTATTGTTGATAGTAAATCCGAATTCTTAGTTCAGTACATACAGAACTCAATGAGCGTTGGCCCACCAAAAATGCGGGGGCGGCGAAGGACGCGGCGAAGGGAGTCATATTTTTGGGAAGACTTTTTGTTTCGTTTTTGGTCTCAAAAATGAAATCGGGTTATAGGGCGGAAGCCCTAAGCAACAATTTTGTATTTAAAACATGTTCAATTCAAAACCTTACTTAAATCTTTATCCTAACTTTGACCCAAGTTTTAGAGATTATATATAACGGGGGATTAGCTCAGTTGGCTAGAGCGTTTGACTGGCAGTCAAAAGGCCACCGGTTCGAATCCGGTATTCTCCACAAGAACAGACCACGCAGTGGTTAATCGTTCATAAAAGGCACGTCAAGCTCGCTTGTAAGTGAACTTTATAATGATTAATGGCCCGATAGGGCTCTGGACTTCGGCTGGGGATCTTGTTGGATCGCGAAGCAATCCGGTATTCTCCACAAGAACAGACCACGTAGTGGTTAATCGTTCATAAAGGGCACGTCAAGCTCGCTTGTAAGTGAACTTTATAATGATTAATGGCCCGATAGGGCTCTAGACTTGGGCTGGGGATCTTGTTGGATCGCAGAGCAATCCGGTATTCTGCGCAAGAAATCTTAAATTGGTGCACATGAAAAAGGTATTTTCTACAATTGTCACACTCAGTTTTTGGCTATGCGGCTTCGCACAAACTATTCAAACCGATAGGCCAAACCAAACAGAAGCTTCCTCCGTAGTTCCAGCCAAAAGCTTACAGATTGAAACTGGGTTGGGTTTTGCTACAACCGGCACTACATCAGCCTACGCGGCATCCAATATGACGGAGTAGATAGACAAATCACCGCACCAATTAGTGTGTTTCGATTGGGTCTTACAGAAAAGTTTGAATTCCGCGTTGTGAGCCAAATTGAGCTCAATAGCACCTTTAATCCACGAGTTACAAACCCTTCTTACAGGTCTTCATTCAGCGACATTCAAGTCGGGGCTAAATTTCAGCTTTATCGTAAAGAAGGGGCTAAAACTGAAGCACTCATTCTAGGTCAGTACAGCATCCCAAAAGGAAATACTGCACGTAAAGAGCAACAATTCTTTGGCAAACTATGTGTTTCTCATCAACTCGCAGAAAACATTAGCCTGGGATATAATCTTGGATATCGCAGTACAGGCACCCTCGATTATGTTGATTATTCATGCGCCGTTAGCTATTCAGTGACAGACAAATTATCTGTTTTTGCAGAGCAATACGGGCAACTTAATTTGAGTAATGTAAGTGTTGTACCCGAATTAGGAGACATGTTCGGCTACGACGCTGGATTAGCATATCTTATAAACGATAGATTGCAATTGGATTGGGTTATTGGTTCAGGCATCAATATCGATATGAATTTTGTATCGGTTGGTTGCAGCGCACTAATCATGAGATAAAAAAATAGCACCCAGCTAAGTATTTAGAAGTAGGAAGACACACCGAAACTAAAGCCAGCGGTTTTAGCTGGTGGGTTTCCTATAAAATCAACTTCACTCATATACCGGTAGTTTAAACGTAAAACTGTCTCCTGGGTAGGCCTAAAACTTAACCCAGGCATCACACTCCAAAGTTCATCCCCAATATCACCACCAGTCTGTTCGAAAGTGCCAACATTCCAATCAACATACTCAAGTCGAAGGGCAAAACTAACGATGGTATTATTATAATTTAAAAATGGCCGAATCAGTAAGGGTTGAACCAAGTCGACAAAGCCACCCATTTGTGCTTCGCCAAATTGCTGAGAATAGGTCGAAGGTACATCAATCCAAATGTTAGTGATTTCACCTATTATTTTGGTGTTTAACTTCGGCAAAATCGTTCCAAAATCGATTGCAGCCGCCCTAACCCATCTTGCTTCGTCTAACAGCAATCCGTCGACCAAATCTCTATTGTATTGTCCTGCCATGTAGGAAATTCCAAGCTCTCCAATTCGCTTATGTCTTGCCGCAATTTTTCCGGTAAACAGTACATTGCCTTCCATAAACCGCTCTCCGTTTACTTTGGAAGCAGGAAGGTAAGTTCTATTAAACTCGTTCTCGACAATTGTAGCATCAAACCCACCTGTAACATACCCTTCGTACCCCAACTTCCAATCGTTTTTATAGTATTGCCCAAACAAGCCAAACCCAGCATTACTCCATGTTGCTGGCAACAATTGAGTAGCTGAAATCGGTCGGTCGGTAAACTCCCACTTCGGACCATCGTGGTTCTGATTAAAAGATCCAATCGGGTTCATCACAATGCCTGAACGTAGATTCAGTAACGGATTAAATTCGATATCCACAGCTGCAAACTCAATTGCGATTGCCTTACCACCCTCTTCAAATTCAATCTCACTCATAAAAGAAACTCTACTGCTAATAGCAGAAGCTACAAACAATGTCATTCTGCGCACTTGAAATTGGTGACCGTCAGAGACGCCATCTGTCCCTAAATGCTGCCAGTTTGCTTCCAAATATCCACCAACAGCAGTTGTTTTACCGCTTTGCATGAAGGGCCTATTGTATACTGCATCCATGTTAAGTGCTAACGAATCTTTTGTTGGCTCTGCTTGCTTCAACAACGTGCTATCTATTTGAGCTAAAGCCTGTAGTTGACCAACAAATACAAGAATGAATAAAAAGTTTAACTTCATTTTAGGGATATAAATAGTTTTTGATTGGCCTTAACCACTGGAAAATTCCTTAATGTTTCCCTGGCAGGACCCGTGGTAACTTGCCCCTTATTATCGAACTCACTTCCATGCGCAATGCATTGGAGTGTATCACCATATAATTTTAACTCCGTGCCTTGGTGGGTACATTTCATAAGCAAAGCTTCGTAAACGTCTTCAGAAAATCGAAATACAGCTAAAGGGTACTGAAGCTGCGGATTTCTTACAACAACGCTATCTAAGTAGGTAATTTCTCCATCTTTCATTTTTGCAAAGGCCGCTAATGGGACTTCTAAATTCTCATCGACCACTAAGGCATTGACCTGCTTTTGGGCAGCACAGCCAGACAACATGGTTTCCAAAACGAAAAGACCCAGACAACCACCTGCGCATAATTTTAAGAATTCTTTACGGTCCATGGCTACAATGACTCCAAAAACCCTAGTAGATTCGATTTGTCAGATTCGGACAAATTATTGAATTGGTCGCGACTATTTTTCGCTTCGCCGCCATGCAGCAAGATAGCTGCCTCAATTGACGTAGCTCTACCATCATGCATTAAGTAATATTGACCACCTTGCGAATTTGGCGATAAACCAAGGCCCCACAATGGAGGTGTGCGCCACTCGCTAGTTTGTGCATTCCCCTCAGTATATCCATCGTCTAACTCTGTTCCCATATCATGCAGTAAAAGGTCGGTATAGGGATGAAAGGTTTTATTTGATAGGACTCCTATCGGAGAAAAACTTGTCTTTAGCGTTGATTTATGGCAACCGCTACAATTGATATCTACAAACAACTTTTCTCCAGCAATTACTGCAGGCTTGTCTTGATGGCGTCGAATAGGTGCTTTCAAGGTTTGCAAATAAAACACGAGGTCATTTATGGTTTGGTTACTCACCTCTGGATCAGTTTCTATACCCGAATACACACTTTTCGACAGGTACGTTGAGGTAACTCCCATGTCTTCGCTGTATGCCCCAACAGTCTGGTGTAAGAGGTTATAAGCTGATGCTTTTTTACCGAATCGGTGAATGTATTTTCCGTTTCTTTCAACTGCACGATTACTCGGCTCTATGAATGAAGCCAGCTCTTTCCATTGCGGCCTACCAGAAATTCCATCATTGTCACTATCGTTAGGATCCGCCATGCCTATAATGTCTGCATCACTAACGGCTTCTAAATAACCTAACCCTGTGTTGGCAGGAGGCGTAAACCTAGAAAACGTAACGCCGCTTGGTAAAGACTCAGGTTTATATCCAGGCAAGGCCCTATTCTGAAGTTGCGGCCCACCGTGATCAAGGAAAGTGTTCTGTCCAGGCGCTGATTGTCCAAATCGTGTTAAGGTTGAAAATGGATGCCCCTTGCCATCACCTGCATGGCAGCTCCCACAACTTGTTGCGACGAAGGTTGGGCCTAATCCAGTTTCACGAAAAAACACCTCATCATTGAACGCGATGTCTCCATCTAGAAATCTTTTTGACTCCTCAAAACTTAGCCCTTCTATAGGTCCATCCAACAACTCATTTTCTTCTGGAGCTTTAGGTTCAAACGTTTCGCAAGCGGCTAAAGCAATCGCTATGCTAAACAGCACCAACAATAATTTATTATTCGACAAGTTCATATTTCAAATACAAAAGTATATTGTTAGACGCATCTAACAAAATTATTTCACATCTATTACAAAAGCAATAAGATGATTACATTTGCAATGTGAATTCACTAATTGAAGAGAATTATCTGAAAGCGCTGTTTAGCTATGCCAATGATCAAGGTGAGGTTAGTGTAAAAGACTTGTCGGAAAAACTAGATATCAAAATGCCGACAGTTACGAGCATGATGAAAAAACTTTCAACGAAAGGATTAGTGCAATACACCAGTTACAAGCCCATCAAACTAACTGCAAAAGGTCGAAAGGCTGCAGGAATTATAATACGTAAGCACCGACTTACAGAAATGTATTTGGTAGAAAAAATGGGTTTTGGATGGGAAAACGTCCATGAGATTGCCGAGCAGATGGAGCATGTAAAATCGCCTGATTTATTTGATCGAATGGATGAACTTTTAGATCACCCGAAACACGACCCGCATGGTTCTCCGATTCCTGATAAAAACGGAAAAGTGGATTGGATAAACTACCCCAAACTATCCGAATGTAAAGTTGGTGATCGTGTTCGACTAGCTGCCGTAGTAAACTCCTCAGCTGATTTTTTGTCATTCCTCAACAAACGTGAACTTCAGTTGGATACAGAAATGGAATTGGTTTCGGTTGAACCGTTCGACAACAGTATGATTGTATCTTATCATGACAAGCCAAATGAAACGTTAAGTCTGCTGGTGTCTGAAAAACTACTGGTTGAGGTTATTAGCTCACTCGACTCCAATCAACAAAGCCCTTAGAAGCTTGTAAGTGTCTCTTGAGTGATTGATGTTCAGGAGCAGCAAATGTTGCGTCTGCTTCAAGGAGCAAGAACGCTTCATTACGTGCTCTTTCTAGCAAGTCTTGGTCTTTGGTAATGCTGGCAAGCTTTAAGTCCAATAATCCACTTTGACGCGTACCTTCAATATCGCCAGGACCTCTAAGTTTTAAATCATACTCCGCTATTTCAAAGCCGTCGGTCGTGTCTACCATGGCCGATAATCGCTTACGTGCCACCTTGGTTAGTTTGTTGCCTGTCATCAATATGCAAAAAGACTGCTCTGAGCCTCGACCAACCCGTCCGCGTAACTGATGTAATTGGGCCAGTCCAAATTTTTCTGCGCTTTCAATAACCATAACCGTTGCGTTGGGCACATTAATGCCTACCTCGATAACCGTCGTAGAAACCAAGATATGACTTACGCCATCTTTAAACCGTAACATCACAGCGTCTTTTTCGTCTGGTTTCATGCGTCCGTGTAACATATCAATTTGATATTTGGGCCTTTCGAAATAATCTATAAGATGATCGAAACCTTCTTGGAGATTTTTATAATCCAGCGTTTCAGACTCCTCTATTAGCGGAAACACGATATACGCTTGCCGACCGGCATCGACCTGTTCTTTAATAAAACCCCTAACACGCAATCGATGACTTTCGGATCTGTGTGCTGTAATAATTGGTTTTCTTCCACCTGGTAGCTCATCTATTTTTGACACATCCAAATCGCCATAAACGGTCATCGCCAAGGTTCGCGGAATTGGAGTCGCGGTCATAACCAGGACATGCGGTGGGTGTTTCGACTTTGCCCAGAGTTTTGCCCGTTGCGCAACACCAAATCGATGTTGTTCATCAATCACCACCATACCTTGATTCTTGAATTTTACTTTGTCCTCAATCAGCGCATGCGTGCCAATGAGTAGATGTATATCTCCAGTCAATAGCCCCTCAAATATTTCCTTCCTTTCTGCGGTCTTTGTGCTGCCTGTTAGCAAAGCCGCCTTCAATCCGATGGCCTCGAGCTTGTCTTTAAATCCGTCATAATGTTGGTTAGCCAAAATCTCTGTAGGCGCCATTAACGCCGCTTGGTATCCATTGTCGATGGCAATCAACAACGAGAGAATCGCAACAATACTTTTACCGCTACCCACATCACCTTGTAGCAGTCGATTCATTTGTTGCCCACTGCCTAAATCACTCCTAATTTCTTTAATGACACGTTTTTGGGCACCTGTCAATTCGAAGGTGAGTTGGTCGGTAAAAAACGCATTGAAAAACTTACCAATTGTTTTGAACACAAGACCCGGATACGCCTTACGATTCTTTTTCAACCGCAGAATAGACAATTGCAAAAGGAAGAATTCGTCAAACTTTAACCTTTCTAAAGCTGAGTTTAGTTCGGTATTGTTGGCTGGATTGTGCACCCACTTAAAAGCCAACTCGCGCGAAATCAAATTTTGTCTGGCAATAATTTGATTGGGCAAATATTCTTTGACTTGAAAACCAGGATTTGTAAAAATGTTAGCAAACCATTTTTGATACACCTTATTGTCAATCTTCCGATTTCTAAGTTTTTCAGTATTTGGATAAACAGCTTGAAAACGAGGCAACCCCAGTTGCGAGTCAGGTGATTCTAACTCAGGGTGAGCAATGTTTAAGCTTCTATTAAATACCGCAGGCTTCCCAAATAGCACATAGGTTTCTCCGGACTTGAGAGCGGTTTGAAGCCACTTAACACCTTTAAACCAGATTAAATCTATGGATCCAGAACTGTCGCTAAACTTGCCTACTAGACGTTGCTTGCCTGCATTGCCGAGCACTTTTATTTGAGAGAGTTTGCCTTTCAGTTGAACATAGGGCATATCCGGGGTCAAGTCTTTCACCAAATGTACATGGGTCCGATCGACGTAGCGGAATGGGTAATATTGAAGGAAGTCGTTAAATGTAAACACGCCAAGTTCTTGTTGAAGAAGTTCGGCGCGTTGAGGCCCAACGCCCTTCAAAAACTCTATTGGTGTTTGTAAAAAACTGCTCAATTACTTGGATTATCAGTCACCCAATTTACCTAAAAATGCGCCCAATTCCATTAACCAAGCAATACCCATATGCACAACTATTCCACCCCATATGGATCTGGAATAAAAAGCCAATATCCCCAATAGGCTGCCTCCAAAGAAAGAGGAAATGGTTTCGACCATAGGTTTACCAAAATGAATAGACACATAAAATGCCGCCATAGGTAATATCGACCCTGGACCAACATATTTCAAGAAAGCAAGGACCAGGAATCCCCTGAAAAAATACTCAATGGATACGAAGTCTAAACCATAAATCAACTCATAAAAAAGCAGATACGCCGATGGGGGCTCTATCCCATAACCAAAATAATACGTCAGATTTTTTAAACCTCTTGGATAATACCCTCCGAAATGATCAGTCAAACCAAAACCCACCACAAACGGCAGCATGATAAGCAGTATTAAGAAATACGGTTTGAGATTGAAGTTCTTTATTGTAAAACCATACGGACTTTCGATTTGCTTTCTATCCCACAACCAATACACGGTTATAGGCAGCATAGCTGCGGCCATTTTCAATAAATCACCAATAATTCTATTCGAAAAGTGAGGAAATCGCCCGACATCAAACCCGTCTAAATGTACCTTCCACACAATGTATTGTCTTAGACTAAACACGCCAACGGCAAACAATGACAGGAATATAAACCCAGGGTTTTTCAGCAGGTCGTACCTGCGTTTAGACACAATATATCCACCATACGCCACAGAAAATGGCAATCCATACAGGCAGAAATGGTACCAAAAAAGACCAATTTTACCGATCTGTTCATTTCTAAAAGTGCGATACGCACCGTAGGTGCCATCAGGGTAAGCCCAGTAAATATATCCGATCAAAAAAACGACAAGAAAGGTGAGGTATTTCCAATCAAATTCTTCCTTGACATAACGTTTTATGTAGCCAAAGAACTGACCAAATACATTTGTAACAAAACGAGCGATTATATTTTGTTGCCGCTCTACATATTGGTCTGCATCACCCATTAAGACATGAGTTGTTTCTTGACAATATCAGCAATCAGTTTGCCATCGGCCTTTCCTTTTAATTGCTGACTAGCCATACCCATCACCTTGCCCATATCTTTCATTCCTTGGGCGCTCACCTGTGTCATAATTGCCTGAACAGCGTCAGTGATTTCTGACTCACTAAGTTGCTTTGGTAGAAATGTTTCTATAACAGCCAACTCTTCTTCTTCGATCTTAGCCAAATCAGGTCTGTTTTGCTCTACATACAACGCTAATGAATCTTTTCTCTGTTTCGCCATTTTAACCAAAGCAGCGATTTCATCTGCTTCAGTAGGAGCACTTCCGCCAGAAGTATTTAATATTAACAGTGCCGATTTTATTGCACGAAGCGAGCGCATTGTCGCTTGATCTTTAGCCTTCATTGCAGCCTTAAGCTGCTCATTTATTTGTTCTGTAAGCGTCATGGGTCAAAGATAGGGAGATTTTGGAAGAGGGAATAAGGGAATGAAGGATTGACGGATTGAAGATTATCGCTGTCGCGAAATGTAAAATTCTGAATTTTTAATTTTTAATTTTTAATTTCACAAAGCACTTGTTTCAATATCAACTTACTGAATACCTTTCCCTAATTCATATTCGCTAATTCCTACAAAAAGTCTATCCTCTATATTCTTGTGCAATCAAATTAAATCCTGCATCGATTAATCCACACTTTATACAAACTACCAAAAGTTAACGTCGACCGACTTATCTTCGAATACACATCATAATTCTTTGCCGCCATGCCCGATTTTTGTCACCTTCATTGTCATTCTCAATTCTCATTGCTTGATGGTGCAGCAAGTATTCCTGGTATGATGGCCAAAGCGAAGGCCGATGGTATGAAGGCTGTAGCTTTAACAGATCATGGAAACATGTTTGGTGTATTCAAATTTGTTGTTGAAGCTGAAAGACAAGGCATCAAGCCGATTGTAGGATGTGAATTTTATGTGGTCGAAGATCGTTTTCAACGGTCGTTTACTGGAGGAAAAAAAGACAAGCGATATCATCAACTGATGCTCGCCAAAAACCAAGAGGGATATAAGAATTTATCTAAACTGTGCTCTTTAGGTTTTATAGAAGGCTTGTATGGTAAATACCCACGGATCGACAAAGACCTTATACGCAAACACAGCGAAGGGATTATTGCCACGACCTGTTGTATCGGTGCTGAAGTACCTCAAGCCATTCTCCACAAATCCGAAGAAGAAGCAGAAAAAGTATTCTTAGAGTGGTTAGATATTTTTGGTGAAGACTATTACATAGAATTACAGCGTCACGATTTACAAGATCTAGACAAAACAGGTAAGAGCCAAGAAGACGTCAACCAAGTATTGCTAAAATGGTCTGAAAAATACAATGTTCCGGCAATAGCAACGAACGACTCTCACTATGTTGATGAAGAAGACTACAATGCGCACGATATTTTACTCTGCATAAATACAGGTGACCTGCAGAGCACACCGGTGGGAGAAGGCAGAGATTATCGTTTTGGATTTCCGAACAGCCAGTTTTATTTCAAATCGCAGGCAGAAATGTTGGAAAAATTTAAAGACGTTCCACATGCCATTGACAACACGAATTTAATCGCGGACAAAATTACACCGCCCAAGTTGCAGCAAGATGTGCTGCTGCCTCACTTTGTGTTGCCTGCTGGGTTTAAAGATCAAGATGAATATTTACGCCACCTAACCTACGAAGGTGCAAAACGGCGATACGGTGAAATTTCTGAGACGATTCGAGAACGTCTCGATTTTGAATTGGCAACAATTGCCAATACTGGATATCCTGGATACTTTTTAATTGTACAGGATTTCACCACAGTAGCGCGTAATCTTGGCGTTGCCGTTGGACCTGGAAGAGGGTCAGCCGCTGGTTCTGCTGTAGCTTATTGTGTCGGCATTACGAATGTAGATCCGATTAAATATGATTTACTGTTTGAGCGTTTCCTGAATCCTGAAAGGGTTTCGTTACCCGATATTGATATTGATTTCGATGACGTTGGGCGTGGTAAAGTAATCGATTATGTGATTGACAAATACGGCAAAAACAATGTCGCCCAAATCATCACGTATGGTTCCATGGCTGCCAAATCAAGTATTCGAGATGTCGGCAGAGTATTGGATTTGCCCTTGCCTGTGGTAGACAAAATCGCCAAAAAAGTCCCTGATATCTCACTGAATAAAATCTTCAACGAAGACATCAAAGCGCTTAAAAAGAAACTGAATTCGGACCAGATGGTTCAGGTGGAAGAATTGCGCACCATTAAAAATGGGAACGACCTGGAAAGTCAAGTTTTAAATCAGGCCGTATCACTTGAAGGATCTGTCCGAAATACGGGCATCCATGCCTGTGGTGTCATCATAACACCAGAAGAAATTACGAATTTAATACCTGTCACAACAGCTAAAGATTCAGACCTACTTGTCACGCAATTCGACAACAGTGTGGTTGAAGATGCCGGACTGTTAAAAATGGACTTCTTGGGTTTACGGACCCTTTCCATTATCAAGGATGCCATAGCATTGGTTAAACTGCGCCATGGCGTTGAAATTGACCCGGATGATATTCCACTAGATGACGAGAAAACCTATGCGCTTTTCCAGCGCGGCTCTACCGTCGGCATTTTCCAGTTTGAGAGTGAGGGCATGCAAAAACACTTGCGGTCGCTGAAACCTACCAAATTTGAAGATTTAATTGCCATGAACGCCTTATACCGACCAGGGCCCATGGAGTATATACCCAACTTTGTTAACCGGAAACATGGCAAAGAAGAGATCGTTTACGACGATCCGGATATGAAAGAGTATCTCGAAGAAACGTACGGGATTACGGTCTACCAAGAGCAAGTAATGTTGCTGTCTCAGAAATTAGCAGGCTTTACCAAAGGTGAAGCCGATAGCCTGCGGAAGGCGATGGGTAAGAAAAAGAAATCCATCATTGACCAAATGAAGCCGAAGTTTATCGAAGGAGCGGCAGAACGTGGACACGAAGCGGAAGTGATGGAAAAAGTTTGGAAAGACTGGGAAGCATTTGCCGCATATGCATTTAACAAAAGTCACGCGACGTGCTATTCTGTGGTGGCCTTTCAAACGGCCTATTTAAAAGCACATTATCCTGCGGAATACATGGCAGCTGTGTTAACACATAATATGAGTGACATCAAGAAACTCACCATGTTTATGGAGGAATGCAGAAACATGCGCTTGGAGGTTTTGAGCCCAGATATTAACGAGAGCCTGCTATCATTTTCTGTAAATAAAGAAGGCAATATTCGGGTTGGTATGGCCGCGATAAAAGGCGTTGGTGAAGCAGCTGCCGAAGAAATTGTAAGAGAAAGAAACGAAAATGGTTACTACGATGGCTTGTTTGATTTAACCAGAAGAGCCAACTTACGGACTGTCAATAAGAAGTCTTTAGAAGGTTTGGCATTGGCTGGTGCTTTCGACCAGTTTGAGGGATATCATCGATCCTTGTTGGTTGAAAAGATAAACGACGGCGCCAATGGTATTGAACTCGCACTTCGTTTTGGTAATGAATTTCAAGCACAGCAGGCTACTGCCCAGGCATCCTTATTTGGTGGTGATTCGGCCGTATCGTTAAGCGAACCTAAATTCCCCGAGGTCGAGCCATGGAATAAAATGGAACGGTTGAATAAAGAGAAGGAGATTATTGGGATGTATATTTCTGGTCATCCATTAGATAATCACAAAAACGACATTGACTTCTTTTGCAATACACGACTGGAGGACTTGAGTGAATTGGACAAAATGCAAAACAAAAGTGGTTTAAAAATCGCTGGCATTGTTACCGCGCATCAAAGTCGAATGAGTAAAAACGGCAAAGCGTTTGGCATATTTAACTTGGAAGACTTTACTGGGACCTTCGAGTTTGCGCTGTTTGGTGACGATTACGCCAAGTTTAAAGGGTATTTAACGCCAAACTCCATGCTTTTTATAACGGCTAAAATACAAGGCAGGTATTACGACGAAACGGTTAAAGAGGTTAAGATTCTAAGCATTGATTTCCTTCACGACATCCGTGACAAATATTTAGAGAAGCTCACTTTAAAAATTAAACTCGAGCAGCTAGACGATCATTTGGTTAATCGATTACATGAATTGGCCAGTGGAGAAAAAGGCAACGCAAGTTTGAACTTAGAAATTGCCGACGTTGAAGACAAGTACATGGTTGACATGTTCTCTTCATCCTTTAAAATCAACGTCAATAACGATTGGATTAAAGCGCTAAAAGAATTGAATCTTCCCTACAAGGTGAATTGATAGCTGATAGATGATAGTTGAGAGCGAGCAGTAGATCAACTCCTATCTGATTAATCAAAATTAGCGCCAACAGAAACGGCTTCTGTGTAATCAACCGGTATTTTAAAGCGCTTGTTTAAAAACTGCACTTCTAAGTGTCCTTTGTAGTTTACATCGACCTCTTCCTTCAACAGTTTATCTAACACGCCTCTTAAGAAGCCTTTATTCTCGCCAATGATTTTTGTGATGTCCGCATCGAAAGTAATCGGCACTTCGAAATCCGTTTCAGGTTGGATGACAGCCGATTTCGTTTGACTTAAATGCGTGATTAACACGTCATCAATGGTCACGTCCATTTCCATTCCAACTAGATTCCCACCAATACTATTGGGGTTGTTGTACACCGCGTCTGCAGTAACTGTATACACCTTACCATCAACATTAGTAACGCGGGCATTTTTGATTTTTTTAAAATCTGGTGTTTTCGGTGCGGAGCAACCAATGAATGAGACAACGAATAACAGAAGTAAGAGTTTACGCATGACTTGAATCTAAGTATGTCGGCAAATATAGCACTCAGAACAAGATTGCTACCGCGATCTTGAGAGGTCGAGCAGTGGATCAACGAATCAGCCTGCTGTGTAGACTGGATTCCAAAAGCAAGCTAAATCTGATGCGTGCATCGTTTTAAGACAAGAGTGCTACCGCGATCTTGAGAGGTCGAGCAGTGGATCAACGAATCAGTCTGCTGTGTAGACTGGATTCCAAAAGCAAGCTAAAACTGATACGTGCATCGTTTTAAGACAAGATTGCTGGCGCGATCTTGAGAGGTCGAGCAGTGGATCAACGAATCAGTCTGCTGTGTAGACTGGATTCCAAAAGCAAGCTAAATCTGATGCGTGCATCGTTTTAAGACAAGAGTGCTACCGCGATCTTGAGAGGTCGAGCAGTGGATCAACGAATCAGTCTGTTGTGTAGACTGGATTCCAGAAGCAAGCTAAAACTGATGCGTGCATCGTTTTAAGACAAGATTGCTGGCGCGATCATGAGAGGTCGAGTAGTGGATCAACGAATCTAAAAGCTTCGCTTTTTCATCTTAAATCGCTCAAAAAATCTAAAGCGAGCTTTGATTTTTTGGCTATTTAAGCTGATTTCATTCGTTGATCATCTAGTACCCAGAACAAGATTCGAACTTGCACGACCGTAAGGTCACTACCCCCTCAAGGTAGCGTGTCTACCAATTTCACCACCTGGGTAGGTTGTTGTTTCGAGACGGCACAAATTTAATGTGAATTGATAATTGAGAGTTGAAAATTGATAATTATTTCTTCCTTGACTAAACGCCATCCCAAATTCTCAAATCCCAACTCTAAATACTACAAACTCATTGGTTCTTCCTTGTTTCAAAATACTCATCTCAAAATTTACATTAAATTAGGATATAGATTGAGCATTGGTAGTTGAGAATGAATATTTGTGAATTATTGGACCCCTAAAAGAACAAAAAAACTACGGAATAGAGAATAAATCGGTCATGCGTCGTGAGTCAATAAGTCCTGCGTCAACAAACACATTTTCAACTTTCAACTTTCAATTCTCAGCTATCAGCTATCAACTACCAGCTGCGCCACTGCTCTTCAACAAAAACGCCTTAAAGAACTCATTCAAGTCCCCATCCATAACGCCTTGCACATTGCTGGTTTCGTAGCTTGTACGAACATCTTTCACCAATTTATAGGGCTGCATTACATAATTTCGAATTTGACTCCCCCACTCTATCTTCATCTTATCAGATTCCACCTCTGCACGTGCTTCATTCTTTTTACGCAACTCCAATTCATACAATTGCGACTTCAGCATTTTCATCGCCATATCTTTGTTCTGAAGCTGTGAACGCGCCTGTTGGCACTCTATCACCAAACCCGATGGTTCATGTCTTAAACGCACGGCGGTTTCCACCTTATTTACGTTCTGCCCACCTTTGCCACTACTCCTAAAAGTATCCCAAGATATGTCGGCAGGGTTCACTACAATTTCGATGGTGTCGTCAACCAACGGATATACATAAACGGAAGCAAAAGACGTTTGCCGTTTTCCTTGCGCGTTAAATGGCGAAATCCGGACCAATCGGTGTACACCGTTTTCACCTTTCAAATAACCATAAACGAATTCGCCAGAAACTTCTATGCTGCAAGATTTAATTCCAGCAACATCTCCATCAACTTGGTCAAGTAATTCTGTTTTATACCCGTTGCGCTCAGCCCACATCAAGTACATGCGTTGGAGCATTTCGGCCCAGTCATTACTTTCGGTTCCACCGGCACCCGCGTTTATTTCAATTACCGCGTTGAGCTGATCTTCCTCATCGCTCATCATGTTTTTAAACTCGAGGTCTTCTAACGCTTGAATTGTTTTATTGTATTGCGCATCAACTTCTGAATCTTCCACTTCGCCCATGGCTTTAAATTCCGCCAGCACCTCAAGGTCGTCAGCAAAACTTTCGACTTGACTGAAACTGTCTGTCCAAACTTTAATTTTATTGGTTGCGCGAAGATGTGCTTCTGCTTTTTTAGGATCATCCCAGAACGTTGGGTCCTGTGATTCAACTTCTTTTTGTGCTATGATAGCGGTTTTTTGAGGTATGTCAAAGATACCTCCCCAAGGCCTTGATTCTGCCTTTTAACTCAACTAGCTGATCGTTTGTCATTTATTTTTCGTTAAATCGATTAAATGTGAATCCCACGTGATAACCAATTGTGTTGTATTCGTATCGGTACGACTTAAATGCACCGTATCCCAATTCGGTTGAATATTCCTGAAACAGATAAGAAACACCTGCTCGGAATGCTACTTTTCTTGACAGCGCCAATTTTACATACAATTGTGTATTTAGCCCTCCTTTTGAATCGCCAAAACTAAACGCATTGGCCGCTGTGGGAATCGACTCCACATCTTCCACTGCATAATATCCATATTCCTCAGAAGTGCTGCCAGGAATGTAATTGGCGTCTGTTGACAACCCGGTAGTTATTCCTAACAAGTCTAAGTTCAATCCAAAAGCAACATGCTTGGACAAATGGTACTCCCCATTAAAATAGAGATTAAACGCAGCAGATTGAACGCGACTGTGAAACAGTGTATCATGATGATTTGCGTTGCCTTTAATGGCTCCGTGCGCAGAGGTGAAACTAATGTCTTTATTGTCTTGAATGCCTGCGCGTAAACCTAACCCAAGACGCACTTTGTTCGACATGAGGGTAAACAAATCTTTGTTTAAACCAATTTCGGCATGCTGGATAGCAGTGTTGCTTACAGCCGTATAACTTAAGTTAAAGTGGTAATCCGGAATTATTTTAGGAGGAATCTCTGGTGCTTCGTTCTGACCATATGACACAACACCTGTCAGAACCAAAACCAATATAGAATACATGTATTTCAAATACTATCCGTAAAGTTCAGTAGTCAATAAATCTCTGATCTCTCGAATTTCTTGAAGGTTCACTTCACGTTCTGATTGCAACATCAACTCCAACAAGTATTCTAGGTCAGTCATGCCTAACTCTTCCTCTTCATCACCAAAATTGATGTCAAAGTTTTCGTTCTCTTCGATGTAGGTGTAACACAGCCGGCAAATCTTTACCAATGCAGGGTTTTTCTCTTCCCGTGCGATTTCTCGAATTTCTTTTAAGGCTTCGATTATTTCTTCTCCGTTAAACTTCTTTCTAACCGATGCTAATAGATCTTCAATTTTTTTATTGCCTTTCGCGCTAACCATGACTTTTATTCTGTATTTTTTGAGAACGGCAAAGGTATTGATTTTTGATAAACAAATCTGGTGGAATTCATATATTTGAGTTAACCATGAAACATAAACTTTGCGTCAGTTTATTAGTGCTCATAGCTGTTATCCTTCACAGTTGTCAAAAAGACCCAATAAGTCCAAATGGCATTCAGCCAGTCAATAAAACCCGTTATTACCAAAATGAGATTTTACCCAATTCCATTAAACATATTTACGGCTACTGGAGTCTAACTTTAGTTGGAGGTGGGATAAGTGGTGGTTTGGACTCAAATGGGAGTGATTATATTTTTGACGCTATTGAATTTAAGCCGTTTGGAATTTATGGCCTGTATAAAAACCAGTTGCTATTGGAATATGGCCGTATAAAGATTGACAAAGAGAACTTGAATCAAGGTATTCTTGTTTATTTAGTCCCTGACCAGAATTCAAAAGAAATTCTCTACCCATTCAACGATATGCGCTATCAGATGCAAGTAGGTAATAATACTTTATTCATTGATCCAAATGACATTAATGACGCGGTTGGATATGCATTTGACCGTGTACGCTAATGCATTAAATTGATAATGGATAATTGAAAACGTTGAATTTGTGCGTATCTGCGTTGGGTCTATCCCAATTCGACAATCTCAACTTTCAACTTTCAATTCTCAATTCTCAACTTAGAAATTACTCTTTCTCTGCCCAAACGTATTCGGCAAAGCCATACCAATCCCAGAACACACTTGCCATAATGTAGCCGTACTTGATTCGATTATGTATAAACTTAATGGGCATCATGAAGATGTTTCGATAACTACGGCGTAACCCTCCTGCTTTAACCTTTATGCCGACGTCTTCCAACACTTTTGTCACTTCTGAAACAGAATAAACTCTTACATGCGTATCGTCGTCGTAAAAATTCAAGGTCCCTTTACGGCTTGGCAATGTTGTACTTTTCTCACCAGGGTACTCGATATACATAACGCCACCTGACTTTAGTTTGGGTGCAAGTTTTTCAAGCACTTTGTCGCCATTGTGCAAATGCTCAATGATATGCGCCATTAGAATAGCGTCGAAATGATTATCTGGAATTGCATCGAGATCTAACTTGGTTAAATCCATCTCATAAAACGCCTCCATCTTCCCAAAGTCTTCCTCGGTATAGTTATAGTCTTTTACCATATCTACACCGTGGTAGGTGCCGTTCGGGAAATACGTCTTAAAATCTGTCGCAGATTTATTACCTGAACCAATGTCCAAAAGTGTAAAAGCCTTGTTGCCAAAGTGCTTTTTCAATCGAACAAATTTGGTAGGAATTTTTAGTGCGGTAAGCAACGACATACATTTAAATTAAGGTGCGAATTTAATGTTCTTTAGGGCTTTCGTCCCAAACTGTTTTTGTCCATTAGGGCCTGCCGGCCCTATAACCCGGGATTCTATTTGTTACTCGCTTAGGGGTTGCCACTACGCCGGTGGTCGGACAGGCTCCTATGACCCGGCGTTCTTTTTTTTCCTTGATGGATGTTCGCTTAGGGCTTTCGCCCTATAACTTTGGATTCCATTTGTTACTGGCTTAGGGGTTGCCACCCCTTTAACCCGGCTTTCATTTTTTTCTTGATGGGTGGCTGCTTTGGGCTTCCGCCCTATAACCTTGGATTCCATTTGTTACTTGCATAGGGGTTGCCACCCCAAACCCGGCTTTCATTTTTTTCTTGATAAAAAAACGAAACAAAAAAATCAAGACTTGAGAAGTTTTCTTTGAACTCTACGAAAGGCTTTTCTTTCCCTCAGCCAAAGCCGCTACGCTTTCCTGACTGCTTAGCGCAAGGCCAACACACAAAAGCCTTCCTCGATTTCTACAGAAAACTTCAAAGGTCATTTTCAATCGTGCATGATTTAAGGCGCCTCGGCCCACCAAAAATGCGGGGGACGCGCTGGCCAGTGTGTTAGGGAGCATATTTTTGGGAAGCGTTTTTGACTACTTTTTGCGCTCAAAAAGTTGGATCGGTTATAGGCTGATAAGCCTAAGCGAAGAAAGACTAAAGGCGAGAGGCTAATCGACAATGAGTGTTGAGAATCCAAAACTTGTATGA
>CAJQIC010000049.1 GCA_905478335.1 uncultured Bacteroidia bacterium
GTGCACCACTTCTAGTTTTAGCAATACCTAAACGGTACACTGTATTGTCTAACGTGACTCCAAGAACTTTAATAAGTTCTCACCAGTAATTCCTTTTTTACGCGCAGCTTTGTCAAACAGATTTGCGAATTGCTTCTCTAACACACCATACGTGTATTTTGCTTTCTGCTTTTCAGCTAGCTGAACTGCGTATTCAGATTTTTTGCCTCTTCTTCTCGCATTACCATGCTGTCCTGGAGGGTAATTCTTTTTCTCCAGTGCTTTATCAGGGCCGAAAATTGGTTCTTTAAATTTTCGGGCGATTTTAGACTTAGGACCTGTATATCTTGCCATTTATCTTTACTTCTAAATGTATTAAACTCTTCTTCTCTTTGGTGGACGACATCCGTTGTGTGGCAATGGGGTAACATCTGTAATAGAAGTTACTTCAATACCAACCGTTTGTAATGATCTGATTGCAGACTCTCTACCTGCACCAGGACCTTTAACAAACACGTCAACCTTTCTTAAACCAGCATCAGCTGCAACCTTAGCACAATCCAAACAAGCTGTTTGACCTGCGTAAGGTGTATTTTTCTTGGAACCACGGAATCCCATTTTCCCAGCACTTGACCAAGAAATAACTTGTCCTTGGTTGTTTGTGATAGATATTAACAAGTTGTTAAAACTTGCCTTAATGTGTACTTGTCCAGTGGACTCAACATTAACTTTTCTTTTCTTCGTTACCTTTTTACCAGTTGCCATAACTCAATATTTATTACTTAACGGCCTTTTTCTTACCTGCAACAGTCTTACGTTTACCCTTACGAGTTCGACTATTGTTTTTAGTTCGTTGCCCTCTTAAAGGCAATCCCTTTCTATGTCTTAATCCTCTATAACAACCTATGTCCATCATACGTTTGATGTTCATTTGTGTTTGAGATCTCAATTCCCCTTCAACGGTCATTTGAGAAATAGTCTCACGAATTGACGCGATATCGTCGTCATTCCACTCGTTTACTTTCTTATCCCAAGAAATATTTCCTTTCGTAAGAATGTTTTGAGCAGTAGTAAGCCCAATCCCGTAAATGTACGTTAACCCTATAACGCCTCTTTTATTTTTAGGTAAATCAACACCTGAAATCCTTGCCATTACTTAAATATTAACCTTGTCTTTGTTTAAATCTTGGGTTCTTCTTGTTAATCACGTAAACCTTACCGTTTCGTTTAACAATTTTGCAATCAACACTGCGCTTTTTTACGGCTGCTGTAACTTTCATAATTTTTATTTATATCGGTAAGTAATACGTCCGCGTGTTAAGTCGTATGGAGTCATCTCCACTTGAACTTTATCTCCAGGAAGGATTCGGATGTAGTGCATCCGCATTTTCCCAGATATTGTGGCCAGTATTACGTGTCCATTTTCTAATTCAACTCTAAAACGGGCATTTGATAACGCTTCTGTTATCACTCCGTCTTGCTTTATTGGTTCTTGTTTTGCCATCTACTATTTAAGGGCTGCAAAAGTAGCAAATAAAAAATTCATTTTCAACTCTAACCTGCTATTGCTCCTCCAGTAGAAGAACGACCTTTAATTCTACCTGTTTTCATCAAGCCATCATAGTGTCTCATTAACAAGTGAGACTCTACTTGCTGCAACGTATCAAGTACAACACCCACCATAATTAGTAGCGATGTTCCACCATAAAATTGTGCGAACTGATTGTTTACGCCAAAGATGATTGCAAAGGCCGGGAAGATCGAAACAAAACCAAGGAAGATTGCTCCTGGCAATGTAATTCTCGACATCACAGCATCAACAAAATTTGCCGTTGCTCTACCAGGTTTAACACCTGGAATAAATCCACCATTTCTTTTTAGATCATCTGCTATCTGATTTGGATTAACAGTGATTGCTGTATAGAAATAAGTAAACAACACAATCATAAAGAAGAAAACAATGTTGTATGTAAACGACGTAAAGTCAACAAATCCTGAGAAGAAGTTTCTCAAACCGTCACTATCTTGGAAGAAACCAGCAACACTACTTGGAATAAACATCAATGCTTGAGCAAAGATAATTGGCATTACACCTGCAGCATTCACCTTTAATGGCAGGTACTGACGCACACCACCAAATTGACGATTTCCTACAATTCGTTTTGCATATTGTACTGGGATTCTTCTCGTACCTTGAACAAGTAATATAACTGAGAGTATAACCAGCAGCCAGAAAACGATTTCTAAGATAAAGATGATTGGACCACCATTGTTACTCATTTTGTTAGCAAATTCAGCCAATAATGAGTGCGGTAATTTAGATATGATACCAACCATGATGATTAAAGAAATACCGTTTCCTAATCCTCTATCAGTAATACGTTCTCCAATCCACATGGTAAACATGGTACCAGCAACAAGAACAACTACAGAAGTAACCATAAACATAAATGAGTTACTCATCAATATAGTTGTGCTCTTATTTGGATCTGATTGGAAGCTAATAATGAAACTAATCGCTTGAACAGCGGTAATAGCAATCGTTAACCAACGCGTAATTTGATTCATACGTTGACGACCGTCTTCCCCTTCTTTCGACATTTTTTGGAAGGAAGGAACTGCAACAGTCAATAATTGAATTACAATCGAAGCAGAGATATAAGGCATAATACCTAACGCAAAGACAGAAGCACGTTCAAATGCTCCACCAGCGAAAGTATCAATAAGCCCCATTAACCCTTTTGCAGGGTTCCCTTTGTTGATTTCATCTAGCAATACTTTATCAATACCCGGAATACGGATAAAAGTACCTACTCTAAATACAGCCAACAAAATAAGCGTATTGAAAATACGCGATCTCAGCTCTTCTATGCTGAAAATATTCTTAATCGTTTCTATTAACTTCTTCATTGATTCTAAACGGTTTCAACGTTACCACCTGCTTTTTCGATAGCTTCTTTAGCTTTATCTGAAAATGCGTGTGCTTTAACAGTTAATCCCGATTTGATTTCTCCACGGGCCAATACTTTAATTCTTTCAGTTTTACCTATTAAGTTAGCCTCTTGAAGCAATTCTGGAGTAATTTCTTTGAAGTTGTATTTAGCTACTAACTCTTCTATTTTACTCAAGTTCAATGCTGTATAAGCTACCCTGTTGCGGTTTTTAAAACCACGTTTAGGCAAACGACGTTGGATTGGCATCTGACCTCCTTCGAAACCAGCCTTTCTGCTATATCCTGTTCTTGATTGTGCTCCTTTGTGTCCTTTTGTAGAAGTTCCACCTCTGCCAGAACCCTGACCACGACCAATACGTTTTCTCTTTTTTACCGACCCTTCGGCCGGTTTTAAGCTACTTAAATCCATCTTATTCTTCTACTTTTATCAAGTGACTTACTTTTCTTATCATTCCACGGATCTGAGGAGAATCATTCAATTCATTGGATTGATTCATTTTTCTCAAACCAAGCGCTTCCATTGTGCGCTTTTGATCCGCAGGTCTTTTTATCGTACTTCTAACTTTCGTTACCTTAATCTTTCCCATTGTACTGATATTAACCGTTAAATACTTTTTTCAACGAAACACCTCGTTGCTCTGCAACTGTGTAAGGGTCTCTCAATTTTGCTAAAGCATCAATTGTCGCTTTAACAACGTTGTGTGGGTTAGAAGATCCTTTAGATTTAGCCAATACATCATGTACACCAGCTGATTCTAATACTGCACGCATCGCACCACCAGCAATTACACCAGTACCGTGAGAAGCAGGCTTAATAAAGACCTTACCACCGCTATATTTTCCGTATTGTTCGTGAGGGACAGTTCCATTAATTACAGGAACCTTAATCAAGTTTTTCTTTGCGTCTTCAATACCTTTTTGAATTGCATCAATTACTTCACTTGCTTTTCCAAGACCATGACCTACGATACCATTTCCATCTCCTACTACAACAATTGCAGTGAAGCTAAAAGTACGACCACCTTTAGTTACTTTAGCTACTCGCTGAATACCTACAACAGTATCCTTAAGTTCTAAATCAGTGGTTTTGATTCTTTTTAATGTTTGCGTTGCCATAATCTCTTAAAATTTTAATCCTCCTTCACGTGCGCCATCACCAAAACTTTTAACTCTACCATGGTAGATATAACCGTTTCGATCAAAAACTACTTCTTCAACACCGTTGCTCACTGCTTGAGCTCCAAGTTGCTTTCCTACTTCGTAAGCTTGTGCAACTTTGTTACCCGCAATTTCTCCCGCTTTAGCAGATGAGAATGCCATTATTGTGCGCTGATTTTCATCATCAATAAGCTGACCATAGATCTGCTTGTTGCTTCGAAAAACAGACAACCTAGGTTTAGAAGCTGTTCCGAAAACATTTTTACGGATTCTTCTTTTTACCTTTAATCTCTTTTTATTCTTTACAGTCGACATAATTAAATACGTTTACTTAGCAGCTGACTTACCAGCTTTTCTTCTAATGTGTTCTCCAACAAATCGAACTCCTTTACCCTTAAACGGCTCAGGCTTTCTTAATGAACGAATTTTCGCAGCCACTTGACCAATCAATTGCTTGTCGTGACTTTCCATAGTTACAATTGGGTTCTTACCTTTAACAGTTTCTGCAGTAATTTTAATTTCTGCAGGAATCTGCACATAGATATTGTGAGAGAAACCGAGGTTCATCTCCAATATTTGACCCTTAACATCTGCTTTGTAACCAACACCAACCAACTCTTGTTGCGTTTTATACCCATCAGTTACACCCTTAACCATGTTATTGATTAGTGATCGGTACAAACCATGGTTTGCTTTGTGTTGTTTTTCTTCAGTGGAACGCGTTACAGTTAAAGTGTCTCCATCAATATCAACACCAATGCTGCTATCAATATTTTGTGACAATTCACCTTTAGGTCCCTTTACAGAAACTACGCCGTTATCAAACTTAATTTCTACTCCACCTGGGATCGAAATTGGATTATTTCCTATTCTAGACATCGTTTTGTTTCTTTATGATACGTAGCAAAGTACTTCGCCACCTACGTTTTCTTTTCTTGCTTCTTTATCGGTCATTACGCCCTTAGACGTTGACATAATAGCAATACCTAATCCGTTAATTACACGTGGTAAGTTTTTAGAATCGCGGTATTGTCTTAAACCAGGCTTGCTAATTCTTTTTAGCTCTCTAATTGCTGGGATTTTAGTTAAAGGATGGTATTTCAAAGCCACCTTGATAACTCCTTGAGGACCATTATCTTCAAACTTGAAGTTTAAGATATATCCCTTGTCAAAGAGTACCTTAGTGATATCCTTTTTAAGGTTAGACGCAGGGATTTCCACAATTCTGTGGTTCGCCTTAATTGCGTTACGCAACCTTGTTAAATAATCTGCTATTGGATCAGTATTCATAATAATCTCTTTAAAACTACCAGCTTGCTTTTGTTACACCAGGAATTTTCCCATCACTCGCCATTTGACGGAACATATTTCTGCATAGACCGAAGTCTCTGATATATCCTCTTGGCTTACCAGTAATACTACATCTGTTTCTTAATCTTACAGGAGATGCATTTCTTGGTATTCTTTGCAAGGCGTCGTAATCACCAGCTGCTTTTAACTTTTCTCTTTTAGCGGCATAACGTGCAACCATTTTTTCACGCTTGCGTTGTCTCGCTTTCATTGATTCTTTAGCCATACTATTTGTTCTGGTTTTTAAATGGGATTCCTAATTCTTTTAATAGCTCTAAGCACTCAACATCATTTTGTGCTGTTGTCACAAATGTGATATCCATACCATTGATGGTGTTCACTTTATCGATGTCGATTTCTGGAAAGATGATTTGCTCAGTTACACCCATAGTGTAATTTCCTCTACCATCAAAACCTTTATCACTTACGCCTTGAAAGTCACGTACACGTGGTAATGAGATTGCTACAAGTCTTTCTAAAAACTCATACATATTGTCACCACGTAAGGTTACTTTACAACCGATCGGCATATCTTCTCTTAACTTAAAGTTAGAGATCGCTTTACGCGAAATAGTCGGCACGGCCTGTTGCCCAGCAATAATTGACATTTCTTGCACTGCTGTATCGACAAGTTTTTTGTCTGCTACTCCACGCCCAACACCTTGGTTTAGGCAAATTTTTTGAAGCTTTGGTACTTGCATAACGTTTGTCCAACCGAATTTTTCTTTCAGTGTTGGAATCACGTTTTCCTTGTACTTTGTTTTTAAACTAGGGCTATACATTATATAAACTCTCCTGTTTTCTTTGAATATCGTTGAAGTTTTCCGTCGTCGTTTCTTTTTCTTCCGATTCGAGTTGCTTCCCCATTAACTACTAACATTAACTTATCAATCCGTATTGGTGATTCTAACTTTACGATAGAACCATTTGGATTGTCCGCATCTGGCTTTCTGTGTTTCGTCACCATATTTACGCCTTTCACGATAGCTGTTCTATCCTTTGGGTAAACTGCAACGATTTCACCAGTTTTAGCACGGTCTTTACCAGAAAGTACCTTAACAGTATCTCCTTTTCTTACGTGCGCCTTTGGCGTTGTTCTTAATCTATTTTCCATTCTTATAAAACTTCAGGTGCCAAAGACACGATTTTCATAAATTGATTGTCTCTCAGTTCTCTAGCAACAGGTCCGAAAATCCGAGTCGCACGTGGTTCGTTTTGTGGATTCAACAACACACATGAGTTGTCGTCAAATTTTATATACGATCCATCAGTTCTTCTGATTTCCTTTGTTGTCCGAACAACAACTGCTCTAGATACAGCTCCTTTCTTGATTCCTCCAGAAGGGATGGCAGATTTCACGGTTACAACAATTTTGTCACCAACGCGTGCATATCGCTTACCAGTTCCTCCTAACACACGAATACAAAGTACCTCTTTGGCACCACTGTTATCCGCTACTTTTAATCTTGACTCTTGTTGTATCATCTTACTTCGCCTTTTCTACTATTTCCACTAAACGCCATCTCTTATTTTTGCTCAACGGGCGAGTTTCCATGATTTTAACGATATCGTTAATCGTACATTCATTTTTCTCGTCGTGCGCGGCAAACTTAGAAGTAGCTTTTACGAACTTTCCGTATTTAGGGTGTTTTACTTTACGTTCTACAGAAACTGTAATGGATTTATCCATACGGTTACTTACAACAACACCTGTAATTTCTTTTCTCGCGTTTCTTTCCATTTTTGAAACTATTATTCAGCTTTTGTAGCAGCGCTACTTCGCGCATTAATTTCCGTTAATAAACGAGCAACTGTTTTTCTACTAACTGTAATTTTAGTAGGATTTTCAATCGGCGAAACCGCATGGTTAAACTTCATTTTTTGAAGTTGTTTTCGCTCTTCACGCAACGTTGCATGAAGCTCTTTGTTATTCATTTGTTTAATATCCTCGTAAGTCATCTTATACGGTATAATCAGGTTTCACAACAAATTTTGTATTGATAGGCAGTTTTTGTGCTGCTAATCTCATGCCTTCTTGAGCTACTTCTTCAGAAACTCCTGACACTTCGAACAAGATTGTTCCAGGCTTAACTACGGCAACCCAATATTCTGGAGAACCCTTACCTTTTCCCATCCGAACTTCGGCTGGTTTTTTGGTTACTGGCTTATCAGGAAACACACGAATCCAAACTTTTCCTTCCCTTTTCATGTATCTGTTCAATGCGATACGGGCAGCTTCTATTTGTCGACCTGTAATCCAACTAGGTTCTAATCCTTTCAATCCGAAATCTCCGAACTCAATTCTATGTCCTCTAGAAGCAAGACCTTTAATCCGGCCTTTCTGCTTTTTACGAAATTTTGTACGCTTAGGTAATAACATCTTTTAATCCTCCTATTATCGCTTATTGTTTCTTCTTCTCGGGCCAGAGTTTCCACCTTTCTTACGATCAGTTTTCTTATTCTCTCCCATTCCCATGTTAATCGATAAATCTCTTTTTGCGTAAACCTCTTCTTTAAAAATCCACACTTTGATACCGATTTTACCATATACCGTCTGAGCTTCAGACAACGCATAATCAACATCTGCTCTGAAAGTATGCAAAGGAATTCTTCCTTGTTTATACTGCTCAGAACGAGCCATCTCTGCACCGTTTAATCGGCCAGAAATAACTACTTTAATACCTTGAGCACCCATTCTCATTGTGCTCGCAATACTCATTTTTATTGCTCTTTTGTAGGAGATTCTTCCTTCTACTTGTTGAGCGACAGACAAACCAACCAATCTTGCGTCAAGTTCAGGACGTTTGATTTCGAAGATGTTAATCTGAACATCCTTCTTTGTTAGTTTCTTAATCTCTTCTTTAATTTTATCAACCTCAGAACCACCTTTACCAATTACAATACCTGGACGAGCCGTATGTACAGTAATGATTATTCTTTTAAGTGTTCTTTCGATTAACACTTTAGAAATACCACCTCGAGGAATACGAACGGCGATGTATCTTCTAATTTTATCGTCTTCTGCTAATTTTTCAGCGAATGTGTCGCCACCGTACCAGTTAGATTCCCAACCCCGTACAATGCCTAATCGAAGACCTATTGGATTTACTTTTTGTCCCATTGTTTATGCTTCCGTTTCGTTTTCTTCAACTACTGCTTCAATGTTATCACTCACAACGACCGTAATGTGATTAGATCTTTTACGGATTCTGTGCGCTCTACCTTGAGGAGCTGGCTTGATTCTTTTTAATGATCGTCCTTGATTTACAAAAACTTCTTTAACTACACATTCTTCTTCAGATCCATTACCATCGTTGGCATTTCTCCAATTAGACATAGCAGAAAGTAAAAGTTTTTCCATGCGTTCTGCGTAAACAGGGCGTTGGTTAAACTTAAGGATGTTTAAAGCATCTTCCACTTTCTTACCTCTAATTTGGTCAGCGACCAAACGCATCTTTCTAGGAGATACAGGGCAGTTATTTAATTTTGCTAAAGCTTCCATTGTTATCTACTTGTGTGTCCTTTAAACGTTCTGGTAGGAGCAAATTCCCCTAGCTTATGACCAACCATGTTTTCAGTTACATACACAGGGATAAACTTGTTACCATTATGTACAGCGATTGTGTGTCCAACGAAATCAGGAGTAATCATTGATCTTCTTGACCAAGTTTTAACAACTGACTTTTTCGCACCATCGTTTTGAGCATCAATCTTGCGCTCAAGTTTGTAATCTACAAATGGTCCTTTTTTAAGTGATCTTGCCATTTACCTATTTTTTCTTTTTACGTTCGATAATTAATCGACTCGAATGCTTGTTAATATCTCTAGTTTTCAAACCTTTAGAATACACACCGTTTCTAGATCGAGCTTGTCCACCTTTGTTTCTACCTTCACCACCACCTTGTGGGTGATCAACTGGGTTCATAGCCGCTGGTCTAACTCTAGGTCTTCTTCCCAGCCATCTATTTCTACCAGCCTTACCTAATCTTACAAGACTATGATCTGGGTTTGAAACTGTACCGATTGTGGCAATACAAGTTACCAAAATCATTCTTGTTTCGCCAGAAGGCATTTTAATAATTGCATATTTACCATCACGTGCTAAAAGCTGAGCGCTGGTTCCAGCACTTCTACAAATTTCAGCACCTTTACCTGGTTGCATTTCAATGTTGTGAATAATTGAACCCAAAGGCATTTCAGCTAGAGGCATACAGTTACCTATTTCTGGACTAACGCCAGAGCCAGATTCTACAATTTGTCCAACTTCAATTCCAACAGGAGCAACAATGTATCTCTTTTCTCCGTCTTCATATTTCAACAAAGAAATAAACGCAGATCTGTTTGGATCATACTCAACAGACATAACCTCAGCTTTACCCGCTTTGTTACGTTTAAAATCGATAACTCTGTATCTTCTTTTATGACCACCACCAATGTTACGTGTTGTCATTCTACCCTGATTGTTTCGTCCACCAGACCTTTTCATAGGTGCCAATAAACTTTTCTCAGGAGTAGAAGTTGTTAACTCGTCATACGTGTTAGCAACTCTGAAACGCTGTCCCGGTGTGATCGGATTTAATCTCTTTATTCCCATATCTATACACTTTCGAAGAAGTCAATTTCTTGATCTTCTTTGATACTAATTACCGCCTTTTTGAAATTCGATTTTTTACCATTCTGAGCACCAGACTTGGTAAATCTGAATTTTCTTTTTCCTCTATAAACCATGGTGCTAACGCCAGTAACTTCAACACCGTACATTTCTTCAACGTCCTTGATGATCTCAGGCTTAGTCGCGTTTAAGTCAACAATAAACGCATACTGATTTAGCTTTTCAGCCAACATGTTCGACTTCTCTGTAATCAAAGGTTTTACTACAACTCCCATTCTAATTCGCTTTAAAATTTTGAGTTAATTTAGTCACTGCTTCTTCAGTGATGATTAAGTTTTTTGCCTTCAAAATGCTGTATGTGTTTAATGTATCACATGTTACAACTTCTGCATTTGGCAAGTTGCGCGCAGACAAGGTTGCATTATTATCTGCATCAGCAGTGATTAATAATGATCTATTGTCAGCAAGATTTAAACCACTTAATAATGCGGCGTAATTCTTTGTGCTTGCTTTGTCCATAGCAACCGCATCTAAAACAGTAATTTGCTTATCTGCTGCTTTGTAAGACAACGCCGAGCGACGTGCAACGTCTTTTAATTTTCTATTCAACTTAAAACTATAGTCTCTTGGTCTTGGTCCGTGGAATCTACCACCACCAATCATGATACCTGACTTTGCTGAACCAGCACGGGCTGTACCTGTACCTTTTTGCTTCTTCAATTTTCTTGTTGAAGCTTTAATTTCAGACTTGTCTTTAGTCTTATGTGTTCCCTGACGTTGATTCGCTAGGTATTGTTTCACGTCTAAATAAATGGCGTGGTCGTTTGGCTCAACACCAAAAACAGCCTTATCTAGAGTTACTTCTTTGCCTGTAGCGGCGCCTTGATTATTTACTACCTTCAGTTTCATTATCTCTCAACAATTACAAAACAACCTTTATGACCTGGAACCGCACCTTTTACTACCAACACATTGTCTTCTGGCATTACCTTAACAATCTGTAGGTTCGTAATTTTTGTTCGGTTACCCCCCATTCTACCTGCCATTCGCATTCCTTTGAATACACGTGCAGGGTATGAAGCAGCACCAATTGAACCTGGCGCTCTTAATCTGTTATGCTGACCGTGCGTAGCACCACCAACACCGGCAAATCCGTGGCGTTTTACAACACCTTGAAAACCTTTACCCTTGCTCGTTGCAATCACATCAACAAATTGACCTTCTTCGAAGATTTCAACATTTACCTCATCTCCTAAATTCAATTCCTCACCTGTATCGGCTCTGAAATTTTTGAATTCAGCTACATATGCTTTAGGCGTTGTTTTTGCTTTGGCAAAATGGCCCTTCAATGCAGCAGACGTATTTTTCTCCTTACGCTCACCAGCAGCCAACTGAACCGCACGGTAACCGTCCGTATCCATTGTTCTTAGCTGAGTAACCACATTAGGTTCAGCTTGAATAAGCGTACATGGAATGCTTTTTCCCTCTTCAGAAAAAACACTAGTCATACCGACTTTTTTACCAATAATCCCTAACATTTCTATACTTTTATTTCTACGTCAACACCACTTGGAAGTTCTAACTTCATCAACGCATCTACTGTTTTTGAAGTGGAACTATAAATATCCAATAATCTCTTGTATGAACACAATTGAAACTGCTCACGTGCTTTCTTGTTCACGTGTGGCGACTTCAACACCGTGTAAATCTTTTTCTCAGTTGGCAATGGAATTGGTCCATTTACAACAGCTCCTGTTACCTTAACAGAGCGAACAATCTTTTCAGCTGATTTGTCAATCAAATTGTGATCGTACGACTTAAGCTTTATTCTAATCTTCTGATTTACCATTGCTTATGATTTTGAAGTACCTTTAAGTTTAGTTAATATTTCTTCTGAAATTCCTCTTGGAACTTCTTCAAAGTGATCGAACTCCATTGTTGAAGTTGCACGACCCGATGACATTGTTCTTAATTGTGTTACGTAACCAAACATATTTGCGAGTGGTACAGTACACTTAATCACTTGTGAACCTGCTTTTTCACCAACACCAGCCATTTGACCACGACGTCTGTTCAAGTCACCCATGATGTCTCCCATATAATCTTCTGGCGTCACCACTTCCATTTTCATGATTGGTTCCAAAAGAACTGGGTTTGCTTTCTTACAAGCTTCTCTAAAGGCAGACTTAGCAGCAACCTCAAACGAAAGTTGGTCAGAATCCACCGCGTGGAAAGATCCATCAAACAACGTAACTTTTAAGTCTTCTACTTCGTAACCTGCAAGAACACCATTCTTCATAGCTTCTTTGAAGCCTTTTTCTACTGATGGAATAAATTCACGAGGAATTGCACCACCACTAATCTTATTGATAAACTGCAAACCGCTTTCGCCTTCATCAACAGGACCCATTTCAAATTGGATATCTGCGAATTTACCACGACCACCAGTTTGTTTCTTGTATGTTTCTCTGTGTGTAACAGTACCTGTGATAGTTTCTTTATAAGAAACTTGAGGTGCTCCTTGATTTGCTTCAACCTTAAACTCACGTTTCAAACGGTCGATAATAATCTCAAGGTGTAATTCACCCATACCACTAATTACAGTTTGACCAGTTTCGTCATCTGTCTTAACTTGGAAAGTTGGATCTTCTTCAGCAAGTTTTGCTAAAGCCATACCTAACTTATCTACGTCTGCTTGAGTCTTAGGCTCAATCGCCACACCAATTACAGGATCTGGAAAGTCCATAGATTCAAGAACGATAGGTGCGTTTTCAGCACACAACGTATCTCCTGTACGGATATCTTTAAACCCAACTAAAGCAGCGATATCACCAGCATGCAACTTGTCAATTTGATTTTGCTTGTTAGCATGCATTTGGAAGATTCTAGAAATACGCTCCTTCTTGTTCGTACGTGTGTTTAACACATATGAACCTGAATCAAGCATACCTGAATACGATCTAGCGAAACACAAACGGCCTACGTAAGGATCCGTTGCAATTTTAAATGCTAACGAAGCAAAAGGCTCGTCTGAACTAGGCTTACGGCTTGTTGGTTCGTCTGTTTTAGGATTTGTTCCTTCAATCGCTTCAACATCCATTGGAGATGGTAAAATTTCCATCACCATGTCAAGCATTGCCTGAACACCTTTATTTTTAAACGCAGTACCACACATCATAGGAACGATTTTCATTCCAATTGTTGCAGCTCTTAATGCGTCTAATATTTCTCTTTCTGTAATTGAATCAGGATCCTCGAAGAATTTCTCCATCAAAGAATCATCGAAATCTGCAATTGCTTCTAATAGATTTTCTCTATACTCAGCAACTTCATCAACCATGTCATCAGGAATAGGCACCTCTTCGAAAGTCATACCCATATCGCTTTCGTTCCAAACGATACCACGGTTGTTAATCAAATCAACAACACCTTTAAAATGGTCTTCATTACCAATTGGCAACTGCAAAGGAACAGCAGTACTGCCCAACATTTCCTTAACCTGCTTACACACGTTTAAGAAATCGGCACCTTGACGGTCCATTTTATTTACAAAACCAATACGTGCAACGTTATAGTTATTGGCTAATCTCCAGTTCGTTTCTGACTGAGGCTCTACACCATCAACAGCACTAAATAAGAAAACCAACCCATCAAGTACACGTAACGATCTATTTACCTCAACAGTAAAGTCAACGTGACCAGGGGTGTCAATAATGTTTACGTGATACTCATCACCTCTATATGGCCAGAATACAGTTGTAGCAGCAGAAGTAATTGTAATACCTCTTTCTTGCTCTTGCTCCATCCAGTCCATGGTAGCAGCACCATCGTGAACTTCACCAATTTTATGCGAAACACCAGCATAATATAAAATACGCTCAGTCGTGGTAGTTTTACCTGCGTCAATGTGCGCAGCGATACCAATGTTTCTTGTATATCTAAGATCTCTAGCCATTTTTTATCTTGCTCTAAAATGTGAGAATGCCTTGTTAGCTTCCGCCATTTTGTGCATGTCTTCTTTTTTCTTAACAGACGAACCTTCACTTTTAGAAGCAGCTAATACTTCACCAGCTAATTTTTCCGCCATAGATTTTTCGTTTCTTGATCTAGCGTATTTAATCATCCACTTCATACCTAAAGCAATTTTACGCTCAGGATGAACTTCGATAGGAATTTGAAAAGTTGAACCACCAACTCTTCTTGCTTTAACCTCTACCGCTGGCATAACATTATTCAATGCTTTTCTAAATACTTCGATTCCTTCTTCTTCTTCGGACTTAGAATCTACAATCGCAATAGCATCGTAAAATATTTTTCTTGCCAACTCTTTTTTACCTCCCCACATCATGTTGTTAATAAAACGCGTAACGGTTTTATCATTAAACTTAGGATCCGGCAATAACGGTCTTTTTTTAGCGCTCGACTTTCTCATTATTTCTTAGGTCTTTTAGCTCCGTACTTACTTCTTCTTTGTGTTCTTCCGTCTACACCGGCTGTATCTAACGCACCACGTACAATGTGATAACGCACACCAGGTAAATCTTTAACTCTTCCTCCACGTACTAAAACAATACTGTGCTCTTGCAAGTTGTGACCTTCACCGGGGATGTAAGCATTCACTTCTTTTCCGTTTGTAAGACGCACTCTGGCAACTTTTCTCATCGCCGAGTTTGGCTTCTTAGGTGTCGTTGTGTACACACGTGTACAAACACCGCGTCTTTGAGGGCACGAATTCAATGCAGGCGACTTACTTTTTGTCGTACTTGAAACGCGTCCTTTCCTTACTAATTGCTGAATTGTAGGCATATTATTCTCTGTCCGTATTTTTAAAAGGAGTGCAAAGGTAGTTTTTTGACACAATTAATCAAACGTTGTTGAATAAATTTTTAACAGGATTTTCCACCAGTTTCAATAGATGGATTTTTTTGCAAAAAATCTGATGGATTCTAAAAATTTTAAAGCGATTTCGTCAAAAGTCTGGGCATTTATCCTTAGCCCTTAAACTTGTAAGAAATTGTCCAATTACGGATGCATTTGCCTCAATTTTACCAATAGACCTACTGAACGTAATTTGGATAAATGCATAATTGTCGTTGTTGTTAGGGTTTCCACGACCGGAATACGGTGAAGCAGGCCCATCCAGCTTTCGATCGCTTAAAGCAGCAGCAATTGGACCTCGATTCTGAGCGAGTAAGGCCACATCATAATAAGTAGTACTTACGTCGTCTATATAATCTGTATACGATTTTCTCATGGATAGCTCAACACCTATGTAGGTCTTCTCTCCAATATTATGCCGATATCCCATGCCGAAAGGAACGATACTGGCCTGAAGTGAATACAACTCCCTCCCAGTAGCTAGTCCTTGGCCTTCTGTACCTAAGGGTTGTAATTCGTACCACACGCCATTCAACTCTGCTTTTGGATTGTACCGCATAAAACCAAATCCACCAAAAACGTATATTTCGGATGTAGCCATTTTGTTGCGTCCAAAAGACGACAAGTTTACCAAAACAATTTCTGGCGCTAGGGTAAGCTCATATATATTTGATTTAAAGCTTAAATTTCTACTACGTCTACCCGCATCTTCACTGAATTTGTCGCTGCCAAAAACCTGAGCAAAACTAAAGTCACTTCTTAACGCTATGCGGTTTGAAAAATTAAATTTAAGGCCTACAGATCCATTACCACGGATGGATTGTATATCAAAGTCGAAGAAACCATCTTTACGTCCTCCTTGACTACCGCCTAAATCACCAAGAAAAAAAGACATACCAACTGCACCTTTAACCTCTAATGCATTTCTACTGTAACTTAAGACTTGAGCATCCCCTTGATTAAAACTAAATATACAAACAGACAGAATAAAAAATCGAGATACGATCCTTTTAAAAAATTGGAATGCCTGTGTCTGAAGTGAAATCATCGCTCTATCCAAAGATAATGCAGATAAACGACTATTTAATGGTGCTAAGGTGTATGCGTGTTTATTGATGTCATTTGAAGTCAAAACTGTAACTACAGTTTTTAACTTACATTACCACCTATCTGAAGGCCGGACACTTGTCTCTAGACTTAAACTTGGCCAAAAACCGACCAATCTTTGAGGAGTTGGCATTTTGCTTACCAATGCTTCTGCTAAAAGTTACTTGAACAAAACTGTAGTTGTCGTTACTGCCAGAATTACCTCGACTCCCTCCGGTCTTTGCCGACTCGCCAATAGTCCTATCACTTAAAGATGCGGAAGCCGCGCCCCGTTCCTCCAATAAAGCATCTGGACTATAGTAGCTGGTACTTACGTCGTCTATATAATCTGTAAACGTCTTGCGCATGCTCAGTTCTATTCCGACATATGTTTTACGTCCTAAGTTTTTTCTATACCCAAAGCCAAAAGGCACCACCCAAGATTGCAAATTATATAGTTCCGTTCCAGGTTTTAAGCCTTGTCCTTCCGTCCCAAGTGGCTGAAGGTCGTACCAAACGCCATCCAACTCCGCTTGAGGATTAAACTTCAATATTCCGAATCCGGCAAAACCATAAATCTCTGAGGTAGATGTTTTCTTTCGACCCAGTCTCGAGAAATTATAAATAACAACTTCTGGAGTTAGCGATAATTCGAAAATATCAGATCTAAAACTTAAGTTTCGTTGAAACCTGCCAGGATCACCGCTAAATTGATCGCTTCCGACAACTTGCGCATAACATGCATCAGTTCTTAATGAAATACGATTTGTGAAATTAAACTTAAGGCCAAAAGAGGTATTACCGCGCATAGATTCTACGTCATAGTCAAAGAAACCATCTTTTCGTCCTCCTTGACTTCCGCCTAAATCCCCAAAAAACAATGTTCCACCAACACCCACCTTTAATTCAAGTGCGTTTCTTTTATACGAAATTATTTGAGCAGATACTTGCGTTAGAGAACCCAACGCAAAACATAGGCCAACAGCCAATATTTTAGGAATAATCTTCATCTTAGTACGTAGTAGTAGTCAATCTTCTTGCGAAGAGTGAACACAAAGATAAGAAAAATTAAGATATTATCAAGGATAAATCCCTAACAACTAACACATTAGAATCTGAGGGTAGATTTAAGCGTAAGACACTTGCTTCACGGCATCCACAATGCGATGTACGTTAGGCAAGTAAGCTTCAACCAAGGTTGGTGCGTATGGCAACGGCACGTCTCTGCTTGTTACACGGGCAATAGGCGCATCAAGATAGTCAAAAGCATGCTTTTGCACACCATATGTTATCTCTGAAGAAATACTTGCTAAAGGCCAAGCTTCTTCAACAATAACAAGTCTATTGGTTTTCTGAACACTTTTAACAATCGTCTCTATGTCTAATGGACGAACAGATCTTAAGTCAATAATCTCAGCAGATATTCCATCCTGTTTTAATGCTTTATCTGCATCTTCTAATACCCGCATCATTTTTCCAAAAGAAACGATAGTCACGTCAGAGCCTTCTTGAACAACATGAGCCTGACCGATTGGAAGTAGATATTCTTCTTCAGGCACTTCCCATTTCAACCCATACATCTGCTCGCTTTCCATAAAGATAACTGGATCATTATCACGAATGGCTGACTTCAACAAGCCTTTGGCATCATAAGGGTTTGACGGAACGACTACCTTTAATCCAGGTGTGTTTGCGTACCAATTTTCAAAGTTTTGAGAATGCTGAGCACCCAATTGCCCTGCACTTCCGGTAGGACCTCTAAAAACCATTGGACAAGTAAATTGCCCACCACTCATTGAGTTCATCTTTGCCGCAGAATTGATTACCTGATCAATCGCCACCAAAGAGAAGTTAAAAGTCATGAATTCCACTATGGGTCTCAAACCGTTCATTGCTGCACCAACGGCAATGCCTGCAAAACCTAGTTCGGCAATAGGTGTATCAATTACACGCTTTTCCCCAAACTCTGCTAACATACCTTGACTCACTTTGTAAGCCCCGTTATATTCTGCCACTTCCTCCCCCATCAAAAAGACTTTGTCGTCTCTTCTCATCTCCTCTGTCAATGCTTCTCTTAGTGCTTCTCTAAACTGTATGGTTCTCATAACTCTGAAATGTGCGGCAAAAATAACAAATGCCTGTATAGTAAAACAGTAAAAGATAAAGACTGTTTGTCGGTCGAAATAATCGTGTCTCCAACAAATTATTATAAACATATTTGCAGCCTTTAAAACAGTCATGCGCTACACCTTATCTTTAATATTTATTCACATGATAGCATCGAACTTAAACGCCTCGGTTAAGTACGCCGTATCTTTTCCTAAAGCAAATCAGCACTATGCACAAATAACTATAGAAGTTGAAGAAGCGAAATCAAACCTTATTCGGTTTAAAATGCCTGTATGGACACCAGGCTCATATAAGGTTCGAGAGTTTTCTCAAAACGTCGATAAGGTGTGGTATGACAACGGCAATGGCTCGTCAAACCCAGTTCGCATTGATAAAAACACATGGGAATGTGCCGTTAAAAAAGGCGACCGATTGCGTTTTAGTTACGAATTATACGCCTTTGAATTAGGTGTGAGAACCAGTTATGTAGATCAGCACATGGCGTTCTTGCATGGCCCGAGTGCATTTATGTATGCAGAAGGATACCAGGATGAACACATCACTATTCAGTTCACACCAAGAAACGAATGGCAAAACATTGAAATGCCTTTATCCCTAGTAGAGAACACTCAAACATTCTCGTGCGCCAACTATGATTTATTAGCTGATAGCCCGGTTGCACTTGGCAATTTTGACGTGAGCACGTATCTAACAGCAGGCGTTCCGCATAAAATAGTGATGATCGGCACAGGTAACTACGACCTGGATAAGGTGACGGCTGACTTCAAGAAGATTACAGACGAAGAAGCGAAAATGTTTGACAATACGCATCCTTCACCACAATACATCCATTTTATTCAAAACGTCGACAAAGGTGGTGGCGGACTGGAACACCTCAACTGCCAAACAAGTCAAGTCAATAGATGGGTGTACGATAAAGACGAGCCATATCTTAAATTTTTAGGACTTATTTCTCATGAGTACTTCCATTTATGGAATGTTAAACGAATACGCCCCATTGAGTTAGGTCCATTTGATTACAACAAAGAGAATTATACCGACCTATTATGGGTAGCAGAAGGCATAACATCCTACTTTGACGACTTGTTCTTAAAAAGAGCTGGCTTCCACACCGAGGAAAGTTACCTAAAAGCGGTGGCGTATAATATTAACAGGTTAGAAAATCAACCTGGAAAAAACGTTATGTCATTGGACCAATCGAGCAAATTGGCTTGGGTGAAAGCGTACCTATCTAACGAAAACAGTAACAACGTCACAATTTCCTATTACAATAAAGGCATGCTCGTAGCGTGGATGTTGGATGTAGAAATCTTTAATTCCACCGATGGAGACAAAAGGCTGGATGACGTCATGCTTACCTTATTTAATAGGTACTACAAAGACCAGAAACGTGGTTTCAGTTACCAAGAATTTGTTGAAACTTGTTCCGATGTTTGTGGCAAACCACTGAATGACTTTTTTGATCGCTTTACCAAGACTACAGAACCATTGCCATATGAAGACTACTTAAAAACAACCGGCTATGCGTTAATAAATGCAGAAGAAGAAAACCCTTCTTTGGGTATAACAACGAAATCTGACAATGGAAAATGCGTTGTATCATTTGTCCGTTCAGGCAGCAGTGCCGTGGAAGCCGGATTAAGCGTGAACGACGAACTCATATCCATCAATGGTTGGCGCGTGGTTGACAAAATCAATACAAGCCTACCAGGGTATACAATTGACACCGAAATTGACATCTTATACGCACGCGACGGTAGGATTTACAATACGAAGGCAACACTTAAGCAAAGTGACATCGTCAAATATGAGATTACTATCGAAGAAGCCTTAAGTGAAGAGCAAAAGAAGTTTCAACAACTTTGGTTGAATTAGCAACCCACCATTCCGCGATAAACCGGGTAACGTAAATGTTCTTTCTCGTATCTCTTGCTATGGGTGTATATCCAATATAGCTGAGCTCGAGGACTTTTCGAGAACCAATCCAACTCGACTTTTCTTTGTTCAAATTCGGCCTTTAACTCCGCATTTGAATTGAGTATCTCTGCTGCTTCATCCTCGAACACATAGGCTGAGTACCACTCTTTTTGTTGTAGAATCGCATCGAAGAAATTCCAATTAAAATAAGAATCAGGGCCCTCTGGCTCCAACACTTCTATCAAAAACCTTCTGTGAATATTGTCTAAAGGTATTAACCAATCTCCTTTTCGAATTTGCACTTCGGTAATCTCGACTTTAACACGTGTGTCAAAATGATAATAGTGGCTTTCGTATGGTTGTTTTGCCGAAGAGAAAGTATCAATGCGGTAAACCTCTAGCGTGATTAGCGTGTCTTTATCAAACGGCTTTAATACAACACCATTAGCCCTTAATCTTTCTTCTACTGCTGTATATCCCTTCTTAAGAATGTAATACTCTGGCGCCGTTACGCGCTTAGTCGGTTTTAGTGCAGGATAGTACGGAATATTGGCCGTATAGGGTTGACTGCGATCATAAAACAAACGCTGCTCTCCAGTTACCTCGCTTTTTTTATACCCTGATTTATATCCATCAAATGCGATCTCAGTCGCCTTAGTTGAATCTATCGCCCAATCCAGAGGAAAATCAACCGTTGATTGCACAGCCTTTCTTGATTTATCAACTACTGAACGGACACTCTGTTCACTCAACAACTCAACACACGCATGGATAAACTCATAGGTTGACTCCACGCGTTTTTGATAAGGCTTAAGCATGTGCGTTTCCGTTATGTACCCAGGTGTTTGGCGTAAAGTTAAGAAGCCTGTTGAGTATCTCGGTGAGTCGTAAAAAGTACCAAATCCTTCATCAGGTGTTGTCCCATGTACGTTCAAATATGGAAATATTTTAAACCCAGCGGCCGAAACTTTCTTGGTTATAAATGGAGTCCATTCGGTTCGCATATGGCTACCAACACTCAATCCAATTTTATCTTCTTGTGCCGGCAAATAGGTAATGGTATACGGATAGTCGGCGCCATTACTCACATGGGTTTCCACATAGAAATCTGGATCCAGTTCGTTGATTAACGTTGCAAAACTCAGTGCATTTTTAGAATCACACTTGACAAAATCACGATTCAAATCTAGGTTTTGCGCATTCCCCCTAAAGCCATAGGCCTCTGGCCCGTTTTGATTTGCCCTAGAATGACTGTTTCTATTAATCACTCCCCCTATATTATAAAAAGGGATGATAACTACTGAGGTGTTTTCAAGTAATTTCTTAGACCTAGATTTGGTCATTAAATCGTGTGCTAAAAGCATCGAAGCATCTACCCCATCAGGCTCTCCGGCATGAATTGCATTTGATATTAACAAGGTTTGCTTCATACTCGTTTTGTAGGCACCAATTGGCAAAGGCCGCTCTCCATCAATCACAACTACATGTAAAGGATAACCAGCATCGGTCATACCGTATTTGTAGATCTCAATTTCCTTGTAATAATCAGCCATTTGTTCCCAAAATGCGATACCCGCTTCATACGTAGGCGTTTCATTTTTTGACTCTGACAACAAAAACGGAGGCCGAGGAGCCTCTTTCTTTTCAACCTCTGAGCAAGATGCCAAAATAAAGCTGCCAAAAACCAATACTAATACCCTGTTCAACATGCGGCAAAATTAAACCAAGAGTTGAGACTAATACCTTGTGCTAAAAAGTAAAAGTTTATTTCAGAATTAGTCAACTTCACTAACTTCGCCTGATGCAACATACAGGTAATATCAGAAAGATGGCTACAGCACTTCAAGACACGGTGCAATATGGTTTACGCCTGTATAATAATCTAGAAAAAACGGACACCGTAAGACTAAACGATGCCGTTGGAAAAGACATTCAAATCTCATTTTTGAATGAAATTAACTGTGTGGTTACTGGAAAAAAGATCAAGAAAGCATTTGGTGAAGGCATGAGCTACGATGCTTTTATGAATTCACCCCACGCATCGCCAAGTATCATACGTCCGGAACTGAGTCGCATACATGAAGGCATCGCATTGCGTGACTTTGAATGGGAAATGAAAAACCACATGACGCCACATACAGTTTACTTGGCACAAACGGCAGGTGTTAAAGTGGGCGTAACGAGAAACACTCAAATACCTACACGTTGGATGGACCAAGGAGCGGTAAAGGCAATTAGATTGGCTCAAACACCTTACCGCCAGGCTGCTGGATTAATAGAAGTCGCCCTGAAAGACTATATATCTGACAAAACCAGTTGGCAAAAAATGCTTAAAGGTGAGATTGAAGAACGTGATATGATTGCGCTCAAATCAGAAATGGAAGCGCATGTGCCAAGTCAATTCAAGCAATACATCTCGTCAAATGACGACTTAACCACCATTAACTATCCTGTTATCGCATATCCGCCAAAGGTTAAAAGCTTAAAGCTGGACAAGGTTCCACTGATTGAGAAAAAACTGATGGGCATCAAAGGACAATACTTAATCTTTGATGATGGAACAGTACTTAACATGAGGAGTCACAGCGGCTACAAAGTCACCATAACTTTTTAACGCTCGAGCCAATTCGTTTACCTATTCTGTACTCGTGATATCAAACCGCGTTGAATGGTACAAATTACCCGGTTGTAAAGGCAAACAAGCCAGGCATTAAAAATATTTTTTATCGCCATACAACGTTTTTAACTTAGACAGACCCTTTATAGTACATGATGGCAAATTCTGCAACAGCTTCAATGACTGTTTCTGAAACGCAAATCACTGAAAAGACATTGCTGCAGCGATGTTTAGAAGGTGAACGGGCTGCTCAAAAACAGTTATATCACACATACTGCACAGCGATGTACACGCTTGCATATCGAATAACATCAGATCCTGATCAAGCAAGCGATGCTTTACAGGAGGCTTTTATTGATGTTTTTCGAAGTCTTAAGTCATACAAGTCGAATGGGACAATTGGCGCATGGATCAAAACCATTGTGATACGTAAAGCTACAAAGCAAATGCGCTTTGAGCAGCGCTTTGAGCGATTTGAAGAAAAACATGATACAGGTATAGCCTATCAAACATTTTCATCTTCATTATTAGAAAAAGAAATTGCCGCATTGCCAGAAGGATATCGCACTGTGTTTACCCTCTCAGAAATTGAGGGCTACAAACATGCAGAAATCGCCGACATGTTAAATATCTCTGTTAGTACAAGCCGCACACAACTATTTCACGCCAAGCGAACCTTGCGCGAAAAACTAAAACATGAGCGATACGACTAACTAAATGGATTAAAATTTTAAAGCGAGAAAATGAGCAACATAGAACATAAAAATAAGGGGTTAGAAAACCTAAAACAATATGAACCCAAGCCACACGTGTGGGATAATATAGAGGCAACTCTTGACGACGATAGCAAGCCAAAAATTATCTATTGGCGATGGATTACAGGAATCGCAGCGACTTTAGCAATCATCTTTGCGTTGAACGGCGTGTTTAGAAACGAAATTAAACCAACAATTGTAGAGGTTAATATGCTTAATGACTCAATGCGTTTGAGTACTAAGACAAGTCCAATTGACTCGGCAAAAAACGAAATACCTTCGGCAGCAGAAAACGAAAATCGAGTAACGCCTACTGCTGGTCCTTCGGACGGAAAAGCTGGAGAGGCCTTCAGCAATACTGACGTGAGCGTTCCTGAATCTTACGATGCAGGCATAACCATTAGTGCAGATTCTTTACTGGCATCAGGCACGGATGTAGCCTTCACCAATAGTACCACAACCTCAGGTGCTGTAGCATATTCTTGGGATTTTGGATCGGGCAAAGCAGACCAAACTATTCAACCACAAATGAACGTATACAATTCTGCTTCTGCTCCAATATCTGTTAATGTGAACGATGTAAAAACAACTACGGAATGGACGCTTAATTACACAAATTCATCATCTACAAGCAGTGGCACATTCAATATTGCGACAGACGAAGACGACAAAATCACGTATAAAGAATCAGACAACATTGGTTATCTTGATGCTTCAACAGATATAGATGGTTTAGCCGATTATATTGACGTTAGGAAGGATGCAAATCAGTCAAACATCAGCGCTAAAGACATACAAAAATTACCGGCACGAAGCGACAACCTTACTCAATCTGTTACCACAGGCTCGAATTCATCCCAAAATCTACGAATGGCGCAAGGCATTGGCAGCAGTGGTAAGTTGAAATCAGTGAGTATTGTTGGGCATCGATCTAAGGCCAAGACTAAAAAAATCAAAACCACTTATAACTCAAGTTATATTGAAACTCCAAGCAAAAGGTCATTCGAAAATGAGAAATACCAATGCGTCGTAACGGATTCTGTCGCTGGATATTATCTTAAAGGAGACATTGGGAACATAGAACCCCGCAATACAGAGTCCTATTTCCCATTAATTGAAAATGAGTATTTAAAACCTACCCAGGAGCCATTGTCTACCTTTGGAATTGACGTTGACAATGCTAGCTATGCTGTGATGCGGACAAAAATAAACGGCAACAACATTGTGCCTAAAGATGCAGTCCGTATTGAAGAATTCATCAACTATTTTGACTACAACTATCCAGAGCCAGATTTTAACCAACCTTTTTCAATCAATTTAGAAAACGCGACTTGCCCATGGAATGAAGACCACAACGTGGTGCGCATAGGGTTAAAAGGCAAAGACATCAACTACGTCGAAAAGCAGAATAGCAACTTGGTATTCCTCATCGACGTAAGCGGTTCAATGGATTCCGAAAACAAACTACCCTTGGTCAAAAAGTCCATGAAATTATTAGTCGACCAGATGGGTGCTAACGACAGGATCGCGATAGTGACGTATGCCGGAGCAGCTGGTTTGGCTTTAGAATCTACGCCTTGTAATGAGAAAGACTTCATCAAGAAAAAAATTGACAAGCTCGATGCTGGAGGATCTACAGCAGGTGGTGAAGGCATTAAACTGGCCTACAATGTCGCCGTAGAAAACTTAGTTACCAATGGAAATAACCGCGTAATCATGTGTACTGATGGTGATTTTAATGTTGGTCAGAGCACCGACAGTGATATGAAAAACTTGATTGTCAATAACCGCAATAAAGGTGTTTTCATCACAGTTTGTGGTTTTGGTATGGGCAACTACCAAGATTCTAAAATGGAAACCATTGCCGACAATGGAAATGGCAACTACTTCTACATCGACACGTATAGAGAATCGGAAAAAGTATTTAACCGTGAAATTAGAGCAACGCTATTTACAATAGCCAAAGACGTAAAAATCCAGGTTGAGTTCAACCCAAAACACGTTAAAGCATACCGTTTGATTGGGTATGAAAATAGGAAAATGCCTCCACAAGATTTTAATGACGACTCTAAAGATGGCGGTGAATTAGGGGCTGGACATACAGTAACTGCTCTGTACGAAGTTATTCCGGCTTCTAGTGATGAAACAATACCAGGTGGCATAGACCTCAAATATCAGAAACCTAACGATATGTCACTCACTGATTTCGGTGACGAGATGCTAACGGTAAAACTGCGCTACAAGCAACCAAATGGCTCCACAAGTCAGCTACTTGAAAAAACCATGACCAATAGTGTTTCTTCATTCAGCAATGCGAGTCAAGATTTTCAGTTTGCGTCAGGCGTGGCACTTTTTGCCCAACAATTGCGTCAAAGCAAATTCATCGATCAGAAAAACTTCACCTTGGCGGAAAGCATACTGCAAAATGCTCAGGGGACGGACATCGATGGTGATAGAGAAGAGCTATTGACCTTAATAAAAAAGGCGAAACGATTGTATCATGTATACACAAAAGAATAAGGTACTTCATATCCTAATTGTCTGAATGGACAATTGAGTCCCAAGGGTCATGCTTTGGGACTTTTTTTATTTTATTTTTTATTCACTTGTCGATTAGGGCCTACCAGTCCGTTTTTTCCATTAGGCTTATCAGCGGGCTAACCTTCTTCGCTTAGGCTTATCAGCCTTTTGTTCTTTCATTAGGCTTGTCAGCCTTTGACTCGTCGTCTAATAGACTTTCGCCTTTTGTCTTTCTTCCATTAGGCTTATCAGCCTATAACCGATTTTCATTTTTGAGACCAAAAACGAAACAAAAAGTCTCCCCAAAAATATGCTCCCTAACACACCGGCCGGCGCGTCCCCCGCATTTTTGGTGGGCCAAGGCGCATTTATACGTGCATGATTTAAAACGACCTTTGAAGTTTTCTGTAGAAATCGAGGAAGGCTTTTGTGTGCTGGCCTTGCGTTAAGCAGGCAGGAAAGCGCAGCGGCTTTGGCTGAGGGAAAGAAAAGCCTTTCGTAGAGTTCAAAGAAAAATTCTCAAGTCTTGATTTTTCCGCCGGCAGGCGGACACGTTTGTTTCGTTTTTTTATCAAGAAAAAAATGAAAGCCGGGTTAGGGGTGGCAACCCCTAAGTAAGTAACAAATAGAATCCTGGGTTATAGGGCGGAAGCCCTAAGCAACTAAGCCGTACCTTTGTAAAAACAAAAAATCATTAAAAAAATAACCATAATCGGAGGCGGAGCCGCAGGCTTTTTCGCGGCAATTCATGCAGCAGAAAAAAACCCTAAAGCAGAAGTTGTCATACTAGAAGGCAGCAACAAAGTCTTGTCTAAGGTATTGATATCAGGCGGTGGCAGGTGTAATGTGACCAATAAGATTTGGGAACCTGATGAGTTGGTAAAAAACTACCCAAGAGGTGGAAATGAATTGTTACAACCATTTCATTCCTTCAATAGCAAAGACACCCAAAACTGGTTTGAATCCGAAGGTATTAGATTAAAGACAGAGCTTGATGGTCGGGTATTTCCTACCACGAATGATTCAAGATCTATTGCCAATGCATTGATTCACAAAGCGGACAAACTAGATGTTACCGTTAAGCTTGGACATAGAGCCACTGGTTTTAGCCAAAAAGCCAATCAATGGGATATAGAAACATCAAACGGGAACCTCGTCACAGACATTCTCGTCATAACCACTGGAGGCAGCCCAGCCATATGGAAGTCGCTTGCTTCACTAGGAATGGCTATCGTCCCTCCAGTGCCTAGTTTATTTACCTTCCACTGCAAGCATGAATTGCTTTCTGATTTGCCTGGCATCAGTTTCCCTAATGCAACAGCAAAAGTTGGTGGCAAACCAATTCAACAATCTGGCCCGATATTAATTACACACGAAGGGCTGTCAGGTCCAGCCATATTGAAACTTTCCGCATGGGGTGCTAGAGAATTACATGAGTTGAATTACAATTTCCCGATAACCATAAACTGGCTTGGCCTTAAGGATAAGCAACTTGTTGCGGCAATAAAACTTGAGCAAGAAACGAATCCGAAAAAGCACGTCATCAACAAACCCGTGTTAGACATTCCAAAAAGATTTTGGCAACGCGCATGTGAACTCAGTGGCATAACTGTTAACCGGAACTATGCTGAAATTGGGAAAAAGCAGATTCATAAACTCATCGACCTGATGCTTAAATTTAATATCCAAGTCACCGGTAAAAGCACAAATAAAGACGAGTTTGTAACTTCTGGAGGTGTTGAATTATCAGAAATCAATTTCACTGATTTCAGTGTAAAACGATTCTCAAATGTATATTTGGCTGGAGAGGTGCTAAACATCGATGCTGTAACAGGTGGTTTTAACTTTCAGGCTGCTTGGACCGGGGGGTATATGATTGGATCCAGTATCAAAGTATAGTTATTTACTGTTTTTCGTATTTTCGGAACATGGGCAAGATTCATAGACCAATATCGTATATATGTTTTAGTGTATTCTTTCTGTATGTTTCTTTTGACAGTAATGCAAAAGAAAAACCATTGGACAAAAGACTTTATTCTGCCATTAAAACCAACGATTTCGAGGCCACAACATCTATTTTAGAGGCCTATTTCCGTGGCCAAGACTTATCGATTAGCCCTGACTTATACTGGCACAAAACCTCTCCGTTTGCGCTATACAACTACTATAGTGAATTATACTACACACCAACAATTACAGTCAGTGGCTTCCCAGAAGACAATGAAGTCAAAGAATATTGGAACACCTGGAGTAAACACTTAACTCAATCAAAATGGAAACAGGATGATTTCTTTTCAAACGAGAAAGAAGCAAAAGCGCTTGCCCAATATAACGTATTGATGCTCATGTCACATGAACTGGGTCACCATCTAGCACAAAGACACAAAGTCAAAAAGAATAATCTAAACTGTAATGAATACATGGCAGACATGGCGAGTATGAGTTTAATCACACAGTTCCCAGAGAAGTCCAAACTTGGCCGACTACAAAGTCGATACGTAGAATTGTTAGCATCCATAAATATTGCCGTTAATGCATCAGAGCGGTTTTCAATGGTGAACAGCGACATCCATCAGGATTGTGATTGCATTGACGTGAAATACCCTAAAGACAGCAGTCAAATGGCACAATATGCTTCAGCTTATTTTGTTAGAAGAGCAATGTTGGCTAAGAATCCTAAACATAAATCCGCTACGACTATTCGTGACTCCATTTTTAAAATCAATCAACTCCGTTGGGATCAGAAGTATCCCAAGATGCCGTCGTCTCTAACCACTATACATGAGACAAATGACCCAATGCGCATGGGTGAAACCGGTTCCAACACGTATAACATAAATGCTATGGATCGGTGGCATGCTGACGTTGACAATGTCCATAACATAGGCGATGTTGGTTTTTCTGATACTGGAGAGCTGTATTATGTGCGTATGGATTGGCCTGAGAGAATGTTTAAAGGTGGTTTACAGAACGTCCACATCCTCGATAAGAACGGCGATTACTATTATTCTTGGCATTACTATCCTGAGTCTGATGAAAATATTTCCAGATTGACATTTATGGGGTTTGTTGGTAGAGACCTGCGTAAAGACTTTGCTTACTTAACCTATGAAGAGGATAGTTCAAACACTGGAAGATATTTTTTGTATGCGCAGCGTGAAGGATTCTTCCTAGACAAAAAGGTTCTGGACATTAAAGGTGACTTACATGGCACTGGAGAGTGCAAACTAGTTTCAAGCGGCAGTCAGATTATATTTTACAGCAATGGCTATAATCAATTTACCAAGACAACCTACTCGTTAGAAACGGGTTTGTATACCACTGACACCTTGTTTCAACTCGGCCTGGCATTCAGTGGCAAAAGTCTGTTTGAAGATAAATTATGCGCAAGTAGCAGCGGAAAATATATTGCGTTTTACTCTGACAACTACATTATGGTTTGGGATGGAAACATGTTGCGAACACTGGCAGGAACTGGTGTTGAAGGAACAAACGTATCTGACCCAAGAAGTAACGAATTACAGCAAGTTCAGGCCGTTAATTTAATGAATGACCAACTGACGGTTTACGATGAAGAATTTTCTTCACATCAGGAAAGAAACCTAGTACGCATACTGAAATATAAGATTGATTTACCATCAAAGGACTAATTTCTGTTAAACGTAAACGTGAACATAAACAAGCTGTAAAATGAGGTTTAACTCAATCCAAATGAGCTAATGTAATCAGGAAGAAATAGCATCCGACGATGTTTCGTCAAGAGATGACTTGGGTGTATTCGTTTTCCTAGAATAAACAAATAAGGCAACGGCTCCAATCATCATCCCCACAGATATAAGTTCGGCCTGGGTAATTTCCATGCCTCCGATTTTATAGACCGCATTCACACGTATCTTCTCTATCCAAAACCGCTCGAAACCGGCAAGGAAAAGATAAACGCTAAACATTACGCCAGGTATTGAAATGCGTTTGCGCAGGTACCACAAGACAAAAAATAAACCAATACACATCATGGCCTCATACAATGGCGTTGGCCACACAGGTAACACCAATTCTGGAATTTGTCCAGGAGGGCATGCCGTATGCGCTTCTGCATCACAAATACCTGCAACGTTATTTGGATACGTATATGCCCACATCCAATCTGGCAAGAAACTAGGTTTTGCTAATTCGTTTACCTGACCCCAATCACCATCTCCAGACATGTGGCAGCCAATTCTTCCCACTCCATATGACAACATCATCGCTGGCCCACCAACATCTAACATATGCTTCATCCAATGTTGTACTTCTTAGCATACCACAGTACAGCTGCACCACCACAAATCAAGCCGCCGTAAAATGTTAAACCGCTAAACGGGTCTAAAAACGCATTTAAGG
>CAJQIC010000050.1 GCA_905478335.1 uncultured Bacteroidia bacterium
AAAAAAACGAAACAAACGTGTCCGCCTGCTGGCGGAAAAATCAAGACTTCAGAAGTTTTCTTTGAACTCTACGAAAGTCTTTTCTTTCCCTCAGCCAAAGCCGCTGCGCTACCCTGCCTGCTTAGCGCAAGGCCTAAACACAAAAGCCTTCCTCGATTTCTACAGAAAACTTCAAAGGTCATCTTAAATCATGCACGGTTCAATGAGTGTCGGCCCACCAAAAATGCGGGGGACGCGCAGGCCGGTGTGTAGGGGAGCATATTTTTGGGAAGCGTTTTTGACTACTTTTTGCGCTCAAAAAGTTGGATCGGTTATAGAGCTTGTCCGACTACTGGCGGACTGATAAGCCTATGCGAAGAAGAGAATACTGATAATCATAATGGAATAAGGGGCGAAGGCTGATAAGCCTAAACGTAGAAAGTTCGACTGCGAAAGCCTAACGGAAGATGAGGCGGCTGATAAGCCTAAGCGACGAAAGGCGAAAGCCTAATCGACAATCAGCGTTGAGTATCCAAAACTTGTATGAGATTCTTCGGGTTTCCTAGCGTCAACCACTCTGAATGACGGTTCATTAATGTTTCGTTTTTGGTCTCAAAAATGAAAATCGGTTATAGAGCTTGTCCGACTACTGGCGGACTGATAAGCCTAATCGAAGAACAGACGGCTGATAAGCCTAAGCGAGGAAGAGAAGGCTGATAAGCCTAATCGACAATGGGTTAAAGGCTGATAAGCCTTTGCGAAGAAAGTTCGACCGCGAAAGCCTAATCGACGACAACTATCAACTATCAATTATCAACTAAGAAGCCTAAGAGAAGAAGAGGAGAGAAAAATCAGAATTAATTCATCCGATGTTTCGGAACAAGCAAGAACTCAGGAATACGCACTTGAAGCAATCTGTCGGTAGACAACCCACGCATAGTATAAGTGCCTTGCATTCTGCCGGCATCTGTTGTCAGACGACACCAAGATGAATAGGCATAGGAATCGCCAGGAAGTATTACAGGCTTTTCGCCAACAACACCCTCGCCATCAACCTCGTGGTTTAACCCTAACGCATCGATAATGTCCCAATGTCGTGACAGTAAGTGTAACGCCTCATCCGAGTTATTTTCAATTAAAATGTCGTAACTGAAAACGTGAATGCGCTCGTCAGGTTCAGACATATCCTCTTGATAATTCGACTCAACCGAAATCTTTACGTTATATGTGGTGGCTGTGTAGTTCAAATTCGAGACCAAATTCTATATTTTTTTCAACTAATACAACAATTAATTTTTGATGATTGTTTTTCGCGCGTTTTCAATCAATTAATTGTTGATTTGTAGTGTGAATTTTACTTCAAGTACAATAGAGAAAGCGGTAGAGCAATTGAGTCGATTTCCCGGAATAGGGAAGAAGACAGCACTTCGGATGACACTTTTTCTGTTAAAAGATAAACCCGAGCATGTTGAAATGCTTGCAGGTGCATTGGTTGATTTAAAGACCAAAGTGAAATTCTGTGCTACTTGCGGCAATATCACCGAAGCTGAATTATGTTCTATTTGCACATCGGTAAATCGCAACAAAAAACTCATTTGTGTTGTCAAGGATTTTCAAGACATCATCTCCATTGAGAATACGGGACAGTTTAGTGGTGTTTACCACGTATTGGGTGGTGTAATTGCGCCAATGGAAGGTGTAGGGCCAGATGACTTGGCTATCTCAGAGCTGCTTGAAAGAATTAAGAATGAGGGTGTTGAAGAATTGGTTTTTGCTTTAAGCGCCAATATGGAAGGTGATACAACGGCATTCTATATTGCACGCAAAGTAGAAGGGCTAAACTTAAAAATGTCTGCCATTGCACGTGGTATTGCGGTAGGCGGAGAACTTGAGTACGCCGATGAAATTACATTGGGTCGTTCTATTTTGAATAGGGTGCCCTATGCGCTCAAATCGTAATTAATCTTCTTTTTTAGGCCCTTTGGACTTATTGGTCGGATTATTCGGTCTGCGTCTTTTCTTATTCGAACTATTGGGCTTCCCAGTACTCGAGTTCTGAGGTTTAGCAGGATTCGGCTTCGGCTTGTCACCACGGTTGGCCGATTGCTGACCACCAGGTTTTTTCTTGTCACCTTTGAAATTTCTGTTCTTATTTCTTGGATTATTCCGGTTTCCCTGGCCTTTTTTATTCCGGCGGTTCTTGTTTTGTTTCTTGCGTTGTTGATCAATTTCATCATACCTATTGATGTCCTGATCACTTATCAAGTCTGGTGCCGGTTCGTATTTATTGATGATTTCTGCGCCAATTGGTTTGTCTACCAACGTATCTGGTTTTTCTCCTTTTTTGTTGAGTTTGATGATTTCGTTTACACGTTCTAAATCAATCGGAATCCATTCAGAATTTTTAGGATACGAAAACCACAACATTCTTTTAAGAATATCTGTTTTTTGCAGTTTCGCAGATCCAGCAGCAGTTTCTAAGTATAAGTCGTCACCTTTTGGATATTCGTTAAGTGCCTCTAGATATGTTTCAAGCTCATAATTCAAACAGCACTTTAATCGACCACATTGACCAGACAGCTTTAGCATGTTAATCGAAAGGTTTTGGCTCTTTGCGGACCCCATGGTGACTACTTTATAGTCTGTTAACCAGGTGCTACAACACAGTTCTCTGCCACAACTTCCAATGCCTCCAAGTCTTGAGGCTTCTTCTCTGTAGCTAACCTGACGCATTTCAATTCGTGTCTTAAACTCGGCAGCATACTGTTTGATTAGAGTTCTAAAGTCAACACGTTTTTCTGCCGTATAGTAAAAAATAACTTTTCTGCCGTCGCCTTGAAACTCAATATCACTCAGTTTCATGGCAAGCTTCATGTCCATCGCAATGGTTCTTGCCCTTTCAAGCGTAGACGGTTCTTTGGCCTTATAAGAGGTGTATTTTTCTTTGTCAGAATCCGACGCCTTTCGGTAAATTTTGCGGATGGTTTCGCTGTCTTCTTTTATTTTGTTTTTACGAAGTTGGAGTCTTACAAGCTCACCACTCAGGCTAACTTGACCAACGTCATGCCCAAAATCAGACTCAACAACAATGGTTTCACCAGTATATAGGTCAATGTTGTCGGTGTTTCTATAGAACTCTTTTCGACTACCTTTAAACCTAACTTCTACGATATCAAAAGGCTTGTAATCAGACGGTAACGTCATATGATTAAGCCAATCGAATGTATTTAATTTATTACATGCACCTGTTGAACAGTCTCCATTACTGCCGCAACCAGGAGATGTGCAACCCCCTTCATCGTGAGTTGATCCACAATTTCCGCATCCCATATATATCTCTTGTAATCACTTTAAATTTTAAGCTTTTTGCGTTGTGAAAAAACTGTCTCTTAATGTTAAAGACAATTGAAACAACGTTAGTTTAGGGTTTGCATTTCGTTCTATTTGAGCGAAACACGAATTCAACCCTGTGTAAAGCACTTCAATATTAGCAAATTGTACGACATCAGAAAAGTTCATTACAAATTGTTGTTCGTCTTTATTCAGCCTGATTTGATAATTGGGTATTGATTTATACGCTAATATTTCCCGCACAATTCCCAAACTGTACTGCAAAAAGTTTTTAATATTTTCTCTGCCTTTGCTACCCATACTGTCGCTCCAGGCCATTAATTTAGGAACATCTCTCCTAAAACTTAACCGCATCCAAGTTTTAAATGAATCACTCAGATCCGCATCTGTATGTGTAACGAATTTCTGCGCCGCATTAATACTTCCATTGGCTAAGAAAGCGACAGCGCTTGGATCTATATCCGGATTTTGAACAGATAAGTACTGCTCAATTTCATCGGGTGAATAAGCTGGAATATTGGTCATTTGTGTTCGAGACAAGATTGTTGGTAAAATCGCGTCTGTATTTTCACTAATGAGATAAAAGTACGTGTTATCAGGCGGTTCTTCGATTAATTTGAGTAACGCGTTGCCTTCTTTCCCCAAGTACTCAGGTAGCCAAATAATCAACACTTTTTTGTCACTTTCAAAGGCCTTTAACGAGAGTTTTTGGACAATAGATCTACACTCATCCTTTGTAATATTGCCTTGCTTGTTTTCAGCGCCAATAGCATGCATCCAATCAATGTAGCTGATGTGTTGATTGTCGAGAATACTATCTCTCCAAACGTCCATATAGTCATTGCTAATTGGCTTGCTACCTGATTTTTTTGGAACAACTGGAAAAGAAAAATGAACATCAGGGTGAATAAGCTTCGCCATTTTGGTGCAGGCCTTGCACATGCCACAAGCGTCAGAATCCGTCGGTTGTTCGCACAAATGATATTGAACCATAGCAAGTGCAAGGGCCAACTTACCACAGCCCGACTTACCTACAAATAACTGTGCATGTGGTACAGCATTGTTTCGAACTTTCTGGATGAGTTGGTCTTTGACTTTTTCCTTACCTATGATATCACCAAATTTCATTTGTCGTAAAATCTACTCAAAGATAGAAATCGGCTTCAACCGATTGGGCCAATGTGCAGAAAAAATGAAGATTTTTGAAATTTGGCAATTCTGTAATTGTTGTTGCGTTAAACTCTTGTATTTTGCACACGTTTTACCAATTCTTAATTAGAAACAATGGACTTTAAACATATTTGGACCTTAGCGAAACCCCACTTAATTGCAATGGGGATTTTCTTAGCAGTATTTGCAGCATATTTTCATCCACAGCTCAATGGCAAAGTTGTAGAGCAAAGCGATATTCTTCAAGGAAAAGGGATGATTAAAGAAGTCACCGATTACCACGAAAAAACGGGAGACTTTACCCTTTGGACCAACGCGATGTTTGGTGGGATGCCTACCTATCAAATTAGCTCACCGCAGAATTCTAACCTAATTCGGAAATATGTGGAGCCGATTATGCAGCTTTTCTTAAAAGCGCCTATAAGTTGGTTTTTTGTAGCCGCTTTTTGTTTTTATGTCCTCATGTTGGTGATGGATGTCAACAGGTGGGTTGCTGTGGTTGGAGGTTTGGCATTTGCTTTGTCAACCAACAATATGATATTGTTTGCCGAAGGGCACACTTCCAAGTTTAGAGCATTATCATATTTACCCTTAGCGTTAGCTGGTGTTTACCTTATACTGAGCAAACAGAAATACTTAAAAGGTGCAGCTTTGTTCTTGTTGGCTATGAGCTTAAACATAGCCGCTAACCACTACCAAATGACGTATTATTTTGGTATTGGGATGTTGTTTTTTATGCTCGTTTATTTAGGGTTTGCGGCAAAAGAATGCACCTTGATGAATTACTTCAAAGCAGCCGGCATTTTGTTGGTCTGTGGTGTGTTGGCAATTGGGCCCTCATTCTCGAAAATTTATACAACGCTGGAGTATTCAAAAGATACCATGCGGGGTAACTCTGAGCTAAAGCAAGAAGCAGCTGTGATAAAAGCTAATGCTATTGATGAAGATGCAGAAGAGGCCGGCGAAGGGCTTGACTGGGATTATGCCATGTTGTGGAGTAACAACAGTACAGATATACTGGCTACATTTATTCCTGGAGCAGCCGGAGGTAGCAGTGGCCAAGAAGTGGACAAAGATTACGAGATAGCGAAATTCTTTGGCAATGGCAGAAAGGCCGTACGCGTTCCACTCTATTGGGGAGGCGGGGAATCTACAAGTGGACCGGTCTATTACGGAGCTATCGTGGCTTTTCTCATGATACTTGGATTGGTACTATTGCCCAATAATGGTTGGAAATGGGGCGTATTTGCAGCTGTAGTTGTTATCGCATTTTTATCCATGGGGAAATATTTGACTTGGTTCAATGAAATTTTCTTTTT
>CAJQIC010000051.1 GCA_905478335.1 uncultured Bacteroidia bacterium
TCTCACCTTATGCCAATGTTGATCAAGCACTCAAGGCGATTAACCAAGCCGTGACCTGGAAGTGCATGATCGGAAATCTTAAACGTTGGAAGGAAGGCGAAACGATTGAAATACAAATAGATGAATGGTCTATGTCGTTTACACTTAAAGACAAAGAACAACGATTGGTAGAGATGCAATGGTCAGCACATGTTGCCTTTTGTGATGCTTTAGAAGTATTGGGTAACATGCCTTTGCCACCTTACATTAAGCGTGAAGCTCAAGAAGCAGATGCGAGCAGGTATCAAACGGTGTATGCCAAAGAAGAGGGCGCAGTAGCAGCCCCAACCGCGGGTCTTCATTTTACCACAGAAATCTTAAATGATTTGATAACAACTGGAATGACGGCAGAGGAAGTGACGCTTCATGTTGGTGCAGGGACCTTTAAGCCCGTAGAAGACGATCTTGTTTGGGATCATCCAATGCACGAAGAATACTATCAAGTCAGTAAATCAACTATCCACAGTTTAATAACAGACAAACCACGCATTGCCACCGGAACAACTAGTTTAAGGACCTTAGAAACCTTGTTTTGGGTTGGGGTTCAGTTGAGGGACGAAGCTGAGAATCCTTTGAATGTATTGCAGCATAAACCCTATCTATATGACAATATTTTGCCAAATTATAATGAAGCCTTACAATATATTCTGTCCTATATGGAGTCAAACGATGTCGACGAAATCGTTGGATTATCTGGTATTATGATTATGCCTGGTTACGATGTTAAATCTGTTGATGGTTTGATTACAAATTTCCATTTACCGAAATCCACGTTGCTGTTACTAATTGCAGCAATGGTAGGAGACAACTGGAAGGCCATATACAGTGAGGCAAAAAGCAATGCGTATCGTTTTCTGAGTTATGGCGACAGCAGCTTGTTAATGAAAGATGTAACGCTATAATCAACTATTATAACCCTATAAGAACTTGGTATTAAAAAGGTTCGAACAACTGACTTAGTTTTGTGTTTCAATTCATATGAGTGTACAAATATCAACCGACGGTGATTTTCAAAATCAATTAAGCAGCAACAACAAAGTCGTTGTAAAATATTTCGCTAACTGGTGTGGCAGCTGTAAGTTGTTTTCTCCGAAGTATCGAAGGCTATCTGACGATGAGCGTTTTGAAGGCATTGCGTTCTTAGATGTAAATGCAGAAGAAAATGAGACTGCTAGAAAAATGGCGGATGTACATAGTCTTCCATATTTTGCTGTATTTAAGAATGGTGAGTTGGTCGGCGGGACTGCAACAAGTAAAGAAGATAAAGTTGTTGAATTACTTAATCAATTGAACTAGTGCACATACCTTCAATCAAAAAGCTAGTAGAACAGATTGCCTTGTCAGAGCTTAGGGCAGCGGAAGAGGCCATATTAGAAGAACAAACTCCTGGTATTGATGTGCCGGGTGAAGATGAAGGCGAACAGCTAACACATGTGATTGCCGCAATCTGGATTAAAGAAGACATGGAATCTACAGGTCGTGAGCTTAAAGAGTCCTTACGTGAGTATACCAAAAAGGTGCGAAAGAGTATTGACTAATAACTGCCGAAAACAGTAAATAAAAAAAGCCCAATGTCACAGACATTGGGCTTTTTGTTGGTTATACGGTTACTAGTTTTTTGCTAAGTAATCTGCAACTTCTTCGTGAGTCTCATTAATTGCTGTTTTGCCTTCTTTCCAGTTTGCGGGACAAACTTCACCATGTATTTCGTGGTGAATTAAAGAATCTAACATACGCATTGCTTCGTTTACATTTCTACCTAATGGCAAGTCATTAACCAATTGGTGTCTTACGGTACCTTCTTTATCAATTAAGAATAAGCCTCTGTAAGCAATCATTGGACCAGTTGCTGCCAATTGCTCATTTTCATCGTATCCGTAGTCACCCCACAAAACACCATAATTAATGCTAATTGTTTTTGATGTATCTGCAACAATTGGGTAGGTAATGCCTTGGATTCCACCATGGTCTTTAGCCATTTGTAACCATCCCCAATGTGAGTCTTCCGTGTCTGTTGAACAGGCTACTATTTCACATCCTTTAGCTCTGAATTCGTCTAATTTCTCTTGAAAAGCGTGTAACTCTGTTGGGCAAACAAAGGTGAAGTCTTTTGGGTAAAAGAAGAATATAACGTACTTCTCTTTTATGTATTGATCAAGAGAGAAATTCTCTACTATTTCCTCACCGTTTACAACTGCACGAGCTGTAAATGAAGGGGCTTTTTTTCCAACTAATACTGACATATTTATCTGTTTATTTTATTTACCGCAAAGGTAAATCTGGCAACATAAAATGGCAAGGGATTGCTATAAGTAATCTTGATAGATGGATTACTTTAGTCAATAAAAAAACCGGAGTGACTAAGCTCCGGTTTTTAATAACTAAACCAAAATAACTATAAATTATTAACGGATACCGAAGCATCGTAATAACTTGTCGTTGACGAACAATTATCTTTTTCGCACTATAGTAATATCGTCCGCGACTTTGATAGGTCAATATTACGCCAAAGTATTCTGCAGTTATCCACTGTTTATGATAAGTGGATAACATAATACTTGTGTTCTTACTCTGACAGTTCAGATTCCAGGTATAACCGACTTAATTTTACATACGCTTCTGCATTCTTATGGATGTGTTCAATCTGCTGCTGCGACAGAGTTTTAACCACTTTGGCAGGGCTTCCTAAGACCAGAGAATTTGGCGGAATTACCGTGTTAGCCGTTACAAGTGCATTGGCTCCGACAATAGAATATGCCCCAACTTTTGCGCCATTCAATATTGTTGAATGCATGCCAACCAAAACGTGATCCTCGATTGTCGCTCCATGAATCAATGCCAAGTGACCTACGATAGAATCGTTACCGATAGATACTGGAAAGCCAGGGTCGACGTGTATAACGGCGTTGTCTTGTACATTGGTCCTGTCTCCAATTCGAATCGCATCAGAATCTCCTCGCAATACAGCGCCATACCAGATTGAAGCCATTTTGTTAATTTTTACGTCACCAATTACCACGGCATTCTCTGCGATAAAGGCGGATTCATTAATCTCTGGATGTGCGTTGTTAAAACTTTTAATAATGGCCATGGTGTGCATTTTAAATCTGTATTTTCGCTCTTTACGAAGGAAATAAAATTTGTAGACATGGGTGTTACGCGTTTAATAAATATTGGCAAATTGTATGGGGTTACGACAAGTAATGACCCAAAACGCGGATCAGATTTGGCAGAAGTCGGTGTTGTTGATAACGCTTATTTGGATATGTACCAAGGCTCAATATCTGATTTTGGCCCGATGGCTGATTTGCCCGATGTTTCTGTTCAGTCTGTTTATGATGTAGAGGGCGGAATTGTTTATCCAAGTTACGTTGATTGCCATACCCATTTGGTATTTGCCAAAAATCGTGAAGATGAGTTTGTAGATCGGATTAATGGACTGTCTTATCAGGAAATCGCCAATCGCGGGGGAGGGATATTAAATTCTGTTGAAAAGCTCCGTGAAATGTCTGATAATGAGTTATTTGAAGACGCTTATAAAAGGTTAACTGACTTGATAAAACTGGGTACTGGCGCCATCGAGATAAAAAGTGGCTATGGGTTAAATAAGGAATCGGAGTTGAAAATGCTTCGGGTGATAAAAAGATTAAAACAGACAAGCCCAATTCCAGTAAAAGCAACTTTTTTAGGCGCGCATGCTTTTCCGAAGGAATTCTCTGATAACCATGAAGGTTATATAGAATCCATCATTAACGATATTTTGCCGGCTGTTTCAAATGAAGGCTTAGCAGATTACATAGATGCCTTTTGTGAGGACGGTTATTTTACCGTCGGTCAAACCGATCAAATTGCCAAAGCCGGAAACGATCATGGGTTAAAATCTAGGTTACACGTTAACCAGTTTAAGTCCTTTGGTGCGGTTCAAATGGCTGCTGAGAATAATGCGATTAGCGTCGAACATTTAGAAGTGATGACCGATGAAGATGTCGAGACATTGGCTCAGAGTGGCATGTTTGGTGTTGCCCTGCCTGCCTGTTCCTTCTTTTTAAAAATACCGTATACTCCTGTCAGAAAACTGATTGATCGGAATATTCCAGTAGTGCTTGCGAGTGATTTTAATCCAGGATCGTCACCAACAGGAAATCTCAACTTTGTCATGAGCCTCGCATGCATTTACATGAACATGTTGCCCAATGAGGCCTTGAATGCGTTAACGATCAATGCGGCCGCGGCCATTGAATTGGAAAACGAAGTAGGCAGTATCGCTAAAGGAAAGCGTGGTAATGTGGTGGTCTGTAAACACATCACATCGATAAACTCTGTGCCATACCAATTCGGAGAAAACTTAATCTCTGACGTTTTTGTAAACGGCAGGAAATATGGATAATTAAAGTCGGAAAGACACGAACAATCCACTTACCGGATTAAACGTGTTGGCTATTTCATTCCAATTTCGAGTGCCAGTAACGGTGGTTTCAAAAATTCTTGGGTCAAACGATGAGGTTTGAATTATTGCTCTATTTACGTCTTGACTAAAGTTGTTCGATATAACCGAAATGTGCATTTCGTATCCAACTTGTATGCGTCTATTAATATTGTACTGAAGCCCAAACATAGGTGCAACGCCAAAGCCAACCGTGGTAGTGGTTATTTTTTCTCTCGTCACAAAAAATTGAGTTTGCTGCTGTGAGAAAACCCTTTTGGTTTCCAAATTGAGTTCATGAAAATCTATTTCACGCTCAAAAATGAAATCCATACCATAATAGAAACTAAATCGGTCGTCAATCTCTCTGGTTCGATAATAACCTAACCTGAGCCTTAAGTCATTGTTGCTGTATGGGCTATTCTTGATGATGGTATCTCCAGCCAATGAATTGTTTTGAGAATTTACGGCATCTAAATCCGTCTCTAGATTTCCAGACGAGTTGCTAAAACCAACCTGAAGCCTGGCGAAATTATTCGTTTTGAAGTTGTACTTAAGAACTAAAGTCGGTTGACTGTTCTCTTGAACCAAACTGGAAAGGTTGACGCCAATCGAAAAATCACTCAATTGAAGACTGTCTTGGGCCAAAGCATTGGATGCAATGGTTAGGAGGATGATGGTGGTTTGGATGGGTTTTTTCATGTTTAACTCATTTTGAATCCTATTTCATTGCGATCTAGTTTTTTAACTTCATCTGCTAATTTGATCGTTGCCAAATCGGCAGTGGTTAAGGTTGTGACCATTTTTTTGGTGCGTTTTGCATTTGTAATTCCACTCATTCGTAAATGTTGGTTACGCACGGCTTCTTCCACAATTTTTCGAACAGCCCGACCATTTCCAAAGTACTTGTCTCTGCCGTCAAACATGACCTGCATCATTTTGGCTAGCATCGTTTTGGCGCCCTTGTCTGGTGTTAAGATATGTTCCGAAAACTGGTTAAGCGCAATTTCATACAAGTCGTTGGGTTCGAAATCTTCAAAAGTAAACGTTCGGTCAAATCGTGATTTTAAGCCTGGGTTCGACTCAATAAAGCGACGCATATTGTCTGTGTATCCGGCTGCGATAACAATAAAGTTACCACGATAGTCTTCCATTCGTTTTAAGATAATTTCAATAGCCTCTTTACCATAATCCGAGTTGCCTCCTTCTGTAAGCGAGTATGCTTCATCTATAAAAAGTACTCCGCCCATGGCCCGGTCAATAACCTCACCCGTTTTTATTGCCGTTTGGCCGACATAACCGCCTACCAGCGACTGACGGTCACATTCTACTAAATTGCCGCGTTCAATAATGCCTAACGCTTTATAGATTTGGGTCAATATTCTGGCAACGGTCGTTTTACCTGTTCCAGGATTTCCTGTAAACACCGCGTGCAAAGAGAATGTGTTTCTAAAATCTTTGCCCGTTTCTTTATAAAAGCGAACCAGCTTGATAAGGTCTTTAATTTCGTTTTTAACAGACTCAAGCCCCATCATGAGTTCCAGCTTGGCAACAGACTCACGCAACAAGTCTTCGTCAATCGGTATGTCAGGAATAGCGTCTGGTTTAGAAATGGACAATTTGTCGACGTCTTCAACGGTAATGGTTGACAAGTCATCCATGCTTAGAGATTCTGGATTTTTTACTGCCATTACGCGAAGACCCAGGTTCATCTTGCACTCGTCCACGAGTGAATTGACCAAACGGGCATTCCCGAAAAACCTATCACGCTCTCGGTATGCATCAACCAATTTCTTGTATAGTTCTTCTTGGGCTTTCTCTTCAAAAGAAATGCCTCTTTTATCTGCTGAGTATTCAGCAATTTGTAAAAGCTCTTGAGGGATGTAATCGGCAAAATCAAAAACGACGTTAAACCTAGATTTTAAACCAGGGTTGGAGTTTATGAAGTTGTCCATTTCGTCAGGATAACCCGCAGCAATCACGGCCATATCTTCTTCGTCGGTCATTTCTTTCAGCAGTATTTCAATGGCCTCTTTGCCAAAATCCTTGGCGTCGTCATCTTTACGTGCTAACGCATAGGCTTCGTCAATAAAGAGGATGCCACCTTTGGCTTTTTTTATGGCAGCCTTGGTTTTTGGTGCTGTTTGACCAATAAACTCTGCTACCAAGTCTGCACGATCTACTTCGTGCACATGACCTTTTGATAACAGGCCAAGGTTTTTATAAATTTTGCCAAGCTTTCGAGCTACGGTTGTTTTTCCCGTCCCTGGATTTCCACGGAAAACGGAATGAATATTTAGTGGTTCATTTTCTTCGATTCCTTTCTCTTTACGTAAAGAGATGAATTGAAGGTAATTGCTATACTCTTTAATGCGATCTTTCACCTCTTGAAGACCAATAAGGTCATTCATTTCAGTCATCACATCTTTTTCAGTGACTTTGGCTTCTTGCGACGGTTTTTTTGTAACGACTGGTTTGTTTTTTGGGGTGTCAGAAATCTTAAGTTCATCAACTTGTCGTACAATGGTGAAATCGGATTCCGAGGCCTCTATGTAGTCGTCACCAATATTGAAATTCTTACTGGCAAGCAGTTTGTCTTGGAACAGGATGTCCATGTAATAACTGCCCTTTCCCCAGGTCCCAATTATATCAGATCCCCAGCCAACGGTTAATACAAATGTGGGTTCTTGTGGGTATACAAAAAAGAGTTTGGTAACCGTGCCTTTTAACAAATTGCCACTTGTTCTAAAATTAAATGTCAATTCACACGTCCAATACTTGACATCTTGGATAAGGTTGTCTGCTTTTAATTCGGCCCAAATGTATCTGGTGAATTGGTGGTGGAAGGTGCGATAGTACCGACGACTGTCTATGAGTACGTTAGCGTCAGGGCCTTCATAAAACTTGATAGAATCAATCTTGAAATAAGGTTGGCCTAGACCAGATACAACCCCAAAGTCTTGCACGTAAAAGTTCTTTTCTGCAATAAGTTCTCCGTCAACCCAAGCTTCCCATTTATAGGTTCCTTTGTTCCAAAACCCTCCAGAATTTCGTGTTCCCCAACCTTCTCGAATGAAAACATTTTGCGCATTGATAGAAACTGATCGGTCACAGTTGAGGTCACAGATCTCCTTTTTATTTTCATCAATACATTTTAGGTTCAATTTTAAAGGCCAATCTTCCTTTTTGAATTGCAGGTTATTAAACTTGAATTCGCAGTATACATAACCAACTTCCGCCTTGTCGAACACAGAGCGGTACTTCTTTTTATTGTCGGCTAGCCATTCGGTAGAACCATACGTTTTGATTTCTACAAATTGATAATTTTTCGGTGTACGAAGTGTCATAGACTTGGCTCAAATTTTATAAAAAACCTTTACAATACAGTAACAAATTTTGATGCAAGTATTTTTTTTACGAAAAACTCAAAAAACAAATGATAATTTAAAAAAAAGGGTAATTTTGCCGACCCATTCGGTGAGGTGGGTGAGTGGCTTAAACCAGTAGTTTGCTAAACTGCCGTACCCCTAAAGGGTACCGCGGGTTCGAATCCCGCCCTCACCGCAATAGTTTTTTAGCTATTGGAAACGTGAAAACGTTGAAGATTTGTTAAAGGATAACCACTTCGGGGTGTAGCGTAGCCCGGTTATCGCGCCTGCTTTGGGAGCAGGAGGTCGCAGGTTCGAATCCTGCCACCCCGACATATTTTATGACCTATTGGTCCAATAGCTCAACTGGATAGAGCAGCTGCCTTCTAAGCAGCAGGTTTCAGGTTCGAGTCCTGATTGGATCACAAGCAAGACCTATCTATTAAGTAGTTAGGTCTTTTTTATGTCTATTGTATACGGTTATGTATACGGTTTTTTGAATTTATCGATTGTCTATTTTCAAGTTAACTTAACTTTCCATGACAGCTATTCTAAGTATTGTCGCTTTGGTTATCCTTTTCTACTTGGTTTAAACTTAATTACATCACCTTTATCAGTTCCACCAGACTTAAATTGTATGATAATACCTTCTGCTTCTGGAAACTTCTTTTTAGCTTTTCTAATCATTTTATCTCTTGTTCCGACGTATTGGACGTCTACTGCAAACGTAGTTTTAACAGTTCCTAAGTATTCGTACTCCGACACTGGTTTACTATCAGTAAAAATGTATAATCCCTGCATTTGTTCGACTTCCCCTGTTGCCTTGGTAGGCTCATAACTTGTGATAGTAAATGCCATTAATGATGTTAGGACCACACCACATATGATTCCTAATGTTACCTTTTTCATACTCAAATATAATTAGCTTATAGAGACTAAAAGTATTCATGAGGAGACTATCATACGCTACCCTGTTAAATAGCATTTAAACTTGGTCCTCATGATAATGGATTCTCATGTGGGGCGCCACTGTTGCACCCTCTGTCTCTTCCGGTGAATAACCCGTGTCGACCTATTAAACTCATTAAAGTGAAAGACCTTTTCACACTTTTAGAATTTGCACTTGTGTAAAGTTTGGATTGCTGCGTTTCTGATGATATCCCCCAAACGTCTGAGATAGCCCCCTACCGCTCTATTTCAAAACTTGACAACAAAAGATAAAGTGTATCGCTTGGTTTCAATCGCTAAGGTATCAAACTTCTAGATGCCCCCTACCAATTGTATTTCAACTCTGGTATTGATTCTGT
>CAJQIC010000052.1 GCA_905478335.1 uncultured Bacteroidia bacterium
CCAAGTCTATCCTAGTGCAAATGACTATACCATTCAACTGACTATAGAATCTAATCAAGGATGTTTTGATAGCTTGACCAAAACTGTAACTATTTATCCAATGCCTGTAGCTCAATTTACAACTGATACGACACGCCTGTGTGAACGAGGTAATGTGTTTGCCATTGACTACCAAGGATTGATATCCTCCGGGAGTATCTCTAAGTTATGGAGCTTTGGAGACGGGGTCTTTAGTACAACTGCAGATGATACTACTAAAAGCTATTCTACCTTCGGATCCTACCCAGTTCGTTTGGAGTTAGTGTCTGGTTTTGATTGTAGAGATACTACAGAGCAAATACTTACTGTTCACGCTCAACCCAAGGCTCAGTTTACCATCGACGATAGTCTGGAGTGCTTCCGAGATCACGAAATTATTGCCATAAATAAGAGTACCCTTGCTCAAGGGGCTGTTCAATCCCGTACTTGGACAACAGATGGTAAAGATTATCTCAACATCGATACACTTAACCAAGTCTATCCTAGTGCAAATGACTATACCATTCAACTGACTATAGAATCTAATCAAGGATGTTTTGATAGCTTGACCAAAACTGTAACTATTTATCCAATGCCTGTAGCTCAATTTACAACTGATGATGTATGCTTAGGTAAGCTAACATCATTTGAAAATTTATCGAATTTTGAATTTGGAACCATGTCGAGTTATTGGAGTTTTGGAGATGGAAATACAAGCAATGCAGAATCTCCTTTTCATAAATATAGTTCGGCTGACAGTTTTGATGTAACCCTAGTTGTAAGTACAAAGCAAGATTGTACAGATACTATAGAATACAAAAAAATAGCAGTTATTCATCCTGTTCCCTCCGCAGCGTTTGATTACAAAAAAATAAAGTCATGGAAACAGTACCTATTTAGTGATAGTTCTATTGGTGCGGATTTCTTAAGATGGGAAATTGATGGGTTTTCAGAGAGTAATGAGGATGATTTTCAGTTTATTTTTCAAGACTATGGCACCAGAGAAGTAACACTTATCGCAATCAATGAATTTAGTTGCTCGGATACAACATCAAAAACAATTTCGGTTTTCCCCGATTTAATATGCTATATTCCAAATGCGATTACTCCCAACGGCGACGGTTTGAATGATGTGTTTAATGTCGTAGGTCTTGGATATGCAGATATGTATAACCTTAAAATATATAACCGCTGGGGAGAACTCCTATTTGAAAGTAATAAGATTTCGGAAGGTTGGGATGGACGATTTATGGGTGAGATCGTACAAAACGGGGTTTATATATACTTTGTAACTTTCAGAGATATAGGCTCAAAGAAAAAAATATTTAAAGTTGGGAATGTCACTTTAATTCGATAAACAAGAAGCCTAAAGATTAGATAAGACAACAAAACAGACCTTTTAAGCTTTATCAAGATTTCAAATTAATCGAATCAATTAATTTAGTTTTACTAAATCCCCGGTTAAAAGGTTCGATATGAGTTTTATGGACTCTACTGAAACAGAAAATTGGCCCATTTATCGAACCTAGTAAAAGTTCGATAACAGTCTGCTTCCCTCTGGTAAACCGGATATTAATTTCGTTAATTCTTTTCTAGAAAGTGACTCAAATGGCGTTTCTGAATCATCAATCTTTTGTATTTCGTCGTTTAACTCATCGGTAACAAATTGTGATTTATTTTTTCTGAGGTACATCAAATTTTCGTTGACAACGATTTTCGAAGACCAAGACTGGAAAGACCCTTTGTTCACGTCAAACTGAGACATTTTAGTAAATATTTTAACCAAAGCGTTTTGCAGGACGTCAGCCGCATCATTCTGATCACGGTTGTATCGCAAACAAATTCGAAACCAAACACTTTTGTACCTATTGTACAATTCTGTTTGCGCCTTTCTTTTGTTCTTTTGCGCTTGTTTAATTACCTGTTTTTCGTCCATTCAAATCGATTTGAACCCGCTTCATTTATTAGTGTTATGCACTAAATAAGAAAAGGGTTGCCTGAACTTTGTCTCGTATTATTCAAATCCATGACGACAGAAAGGTACAAACGTGAAATTGTTGCTCAGTTTTGACACGCAACAATGCTTTAAATAAAGCCACGGTAGCTTAAACTGCCTACCCGAAATGCAATACGCGTGACGGCAAACTTTGTGACTTGAGGTCAGTCCGTAACTTTAGGCGCTTCTATCGGTGTGTCACTTTTCACAATGACAAAACAAGAAGTCGCATAAAACGCCCCATTGTTTCCTGATGTTGTACCGCCATCTGACGTCCAGTTCTCATATTCGTATTCGAAATCAAATGATTGACCCGCTTTAGCATCGTTAAAAGTGTTTACGCGCACTGGCACAGCCATTCCGGGACACCAACCTGCCCGGTCTGGTTGCCAATTTCCGCGTTGATTTTTAACCGGATTAGTTGCACAACCGAGTGGTGATAATTTATGACTATAAAGTGGAGCGTCGTCAATTTTTATGTGATGCGTTCTATAACACCATTCTGCGCATGGTCGTCCATCTGCATCTGTAGGTGTTGCATGTCCCCATCCCGAAATAATCGTTCGAAGGCTTGTCTCTTTTGAATTCGCAGGAATAGCTACGGTTTTTGTTAAATCTTTATTGTGATCTACACCGTAAGGAACCCCGGAGGTCGACCAAGCGTCATACATAATCACATCCGACACAGCGTAATACTGGTAATCTGGTTCGCCAGTAGTCACTTCAAAATTAACCGTAAGGTTCCAACCATCTGCGCCCCACGTTTCTATTCTAGCACGCAACTCAACCTCACCGCTTAACAGTGATTTAAAGTCTGTTACATCTATTTCAAATCCTTTTTCTATAGGCGAATTATCAATACCATAAGGTGTTATGTATCTTCCGATTTCATACCACTTGTCGGCTTTTTTGTCTTTCACTTTGATATTGGCATACACATCCCAAATGTTACAGCCGCCTGATGGACAATCTAGAATTACAAACATCTTAATGTTGTCAACGTCAAGACTTGATGGATGCATGGTAAAGGTTTTCTCCACTGTTTGCTTTTTACCACCACCAAAAGCAATATGCTCTTGTTCGAATGTTTTGTATTCAATGGTTTCAACTTTTACCGGCACTTTTTCTTCCGGTGTCGCTTCACCTTTATCATCCTTGCACGACTGGGTTGACATGACCAAAACAGCCAGCATGAACATCGCTATATTTTTTATTTTTTTCATTGCCCCAAAAGTAATAGAATAGGCTTAATCAAAAACCATCCGACAGTAATGAAATAACGTCGCTTCAAAACAGCGAAAACAAAAAAACCACCTGCCAGTTGACAGGTGGTTTAATAGATAATGAATTAACGTGTTCGTTTATAACTTTGGTATAATTACTTTATCGATAGCATGAATCACACCATTAGATGTCTGAACATCAGCTATCTGTACGGTTGATACATTCATGTTTGCATCTGTGATTTGAACACCACTTGTATTGTTTATTGTAATGGTTGAACCTTCAAATGTTTCTGGCTGCATACCGTCGGTAATCTCACTCGCTGTAACGTTATTACCAGCAATAACGTGGTATTTCAATACAGCCTCTAAAACGGCTACTGGAATATCTGCTAATGCGTCCCAATCGTCGTTACCGGCCAACAAATCCAAAAATGCTTGGTTCGTTGGAGCGAAAATTGTGAATGGACCTTCTGTACTTAAAGTAGCTACAAAATCAGTAGTTAGGTCGCTTCTTGTTAGCGCTTGAACTAATAAACCGAATGAGGGGTTTGCCAATGCTGCGTCTACCGAATTTGGAATAGTAATTACTTTATCGATGATGTGAATTACACCATTGCTTGCCATTACGTCTGGCGTTGAAACAGTTGATCGGTTATTGATCATTACGCCGTTACTTAGGTCAATAAGCGCTGAGACTTTAGTGTCTTCAGGGCCGTCTGCCATCGTAGATACATAACCAGCAGTTAACATGTCGCTAGTTACTTTACCATCAACAACATGGTTTAATAGGATTTGAGTTAGCGTAGCATCGTCAACTTTGTCTAAGCCGTCAATTTCTAATTCAGCTAGTAAAGCAGTAAAAGCATCATCCGTTGGTGCAAATACAGTAAATGGACCGTCACCCATTAACACGGCGTCTAAATCTACTCTTTCTAAAGCAGATACTAAAATTGTGAAGTCGTTTGTTTTGGCTACGTCAACAATTGTGGTAGACATTGTTGTGTTGTCAGTTGGTGTTGGCGTGTCGTCGTCATCAGAACATGCGCTAAAAGTGAAAGCCGTAAATACGACTAGAGGGAGCATAAATAATTTAATGTTTTTCATTTTTTTCTGTTTCTAGAATTTATACCTCTCTTAACATCACTTTTTGTTTAATGTTTTTACTTTTTTGCTAAACAAAGTAAGAAATGCGTCACAAACTTTTACCTTGAAACTAAGAGTACATTTTGCTATTTGACATTCCACTATTGATAGGATGCCAAGTAACAATACAATAAGGTATAGGATTATACGTATGAGAAATTGGCCTTAAGTGGCTTCGACAAAATACGCCCGCATCGGTATAAAGTAATGATCTTCCCACCCCTGCTTATAGTCGGGTTGTCCCTCAGGAATTTGGCTATGCTTTAATAGGATCTGACAGTTGCCGTCCTTTTCTTCAAAGATCAATTCAAGTATTGAATCAGCATCTTCTTCTTTAAATTCTGTGGTTCTCCATGATTGGACAATGCGATTATTCGATTGGATTTCTATATTTCTGCCTGATATATATCCATCCCAAGCCGTGAACTCTGCTCCTACTTGGCTTGATATTTCAGCTTCACCTCCGGTCATCGCAGTATGTTTTGCCTTATTCAACCATGATTCAAAAACGTCTTGAACTGAAGACTTTAATTCGACGGAAACGGTAAATGCGATCATCTGTGATGTGTTATATGCAAACAAATATATTTCTAAATTTAATTCAGTAATTGCTATTGACTCTTGTGACTGTTTTTAAATTTTGTGAATTTAATGGTTCTGCACCTTGTACTTGCCACATTAACGGAGTCTCTCCGTGACCCAATTCAGAATGATAAAATGTAGGGAAATGAAAGAAACTTCTAAGTAGCCAAACTACATCACATAAGTAATGAACCAGTACTACTTAGCCATGCGACGCAATGTTGTGAGCACCAGAAAATTTCTGCTCAACGGATTATACATCCTTCTACTAGTCGACTTTCTAAAATAACCGCGAATTCAGACCTAGAATAAAGTTTCCAAAAGAAATCACACCCTACTTTACTTTAATCACCGGTTTAAGTAAATAGTCATTTTTATTTCCTTGCTGAATAATTGATTTCTCTGCATCAAAGTCTAGCGTTATAACTAGGCTATCTGCCCTTAAACTATCCGAAAAATTTATTTTAAATCCAGATGTCGATCCACTTGGTACTTTAAGGGGATAAAAACTGCTATCAACCATGACATTACTACTATCTCCAAGCACAAGCCTCATCTGTGTTATGTACGTTCCTTTGGTCAATGAATCCTGAACAATCGTCGTATCAATTCCATTAGTAAGTTCAAGTAAATCATAAAAGCCATTGTTGGTTGTTAAATCGATCCAAGAAGAATCATTGGTCTGAACGCGAACTTGATACACGTTGATGTTAACTTGCTGATAGTCCCCTGGAGCATCGGTAAGATTTATCTTCATTTGACTGTACTCCGTTTCATTATTTTCCACCGGTACCGGTTCTTCGTCGTCAGTACACGCAATAAAAAAAATTGGCATCAACAGTAGTATCACGATTGATGTTAATTCTAGCAATTTTATTGTTTTAATTCTCCTCATAATAAACAAAGTTAATGGTTATTTGGCAATCGTAGGTTCTTTCTTAATGGACACTTCAGTATATTACCGAAGGCTAACGGGTCAAAACAGTATCAACGTTATCTTCAATTCTTTTGAAACGTCCGATCACCTTTCGTTCATTATAATATGAGTAAAGCTCTTGATAGCGAAAGTCTTATGTGTGACATAACCTTGAAAATCGAGAAAAGTAAATGCAAACTCCACCAATAGTTAAAACTATTTGTAATTATTATAAATAATATACTTGTTTGCAATTATTCCCATTTATAGATTTTTATGTCTATTTTTGAAACGTTGAAAATATGCATTGGCATGTACAACACCAAATACAAATTGCTTAGAGAGTGGGCGTATGCGGGTTACCTGTATAACTGTATCTTAGCTTTGGCTGGTAATGCCATTTGTCCGGAAGGCGAGTTCACTGCCGGTGCTGTTGTCGCTATTGTTTTACTTATGGTTTCATACTTCATAAGACGTAAAGTGTACGTGTCTTAGTAAAGACTATTTACGTTTGATACCTAAAAGTATCGTGTGATTATTCTCGGTGCGCACACCATCAGGTTTTGTTAAGTATTGGTTCATGTAACCCAAACTTACAGACATGTGCGGGTTGATCGTATAATCAAAACCGCCATAGGCCCAATTTTGGTCAAAATAATGGGCCGGCTCAGTTTTTCGTAAATGGATAAACAATTCATTAAACATTTTAAACGACCACGACGTTTTTTCTCCATTGACAACTATTGGGTATTTAACCCCAAGCTTGTATCTAAACCTGTTTCGTATTGATGTTTCATCTAGCATTAAAAAACGCTGTTCTACTCTGTATCTGTGCGTAATCTTCCAACTAGCCACTTCATTTTTCAAGGTAAATTGCTCTACAATGCGATGTTCATTGAATCTCTTGTCAATGGGTTGTGCTCCATAAGGAAAGTTGATGGCCAAATCATAACCTAAGGTAGCCGTAAAGTTATTGGTCATTGTACGGTTTAAATTGATTCGCAGTAATGATTGTTGCCAATTGGCCACAAAATCATTTCTTCTCAAAGAGACCAACCCCGAAAGGCTTATCTTCTCGTTAATTTCTTGATCAACAGAAAGATCTAGCCACACATGTTGGTGGTTGTCTATAATGCGCTGAGCACTGCTTTTAATAGGCGCGAACCAAAGTCCGAAGACAATCACCTGTAAGATTAACGTCGTTTTGGCTTTACTTAATAGACCATGCATATTGGATAACTGTGGTAAGTGTATAATCAGAATAATCGAATAGAAATATTCATTTCCTTTAAAGCCTCGATATTACTAAAATCCAAGCAATTCACATTCACTTTTCATTACCCCTTACCAACATGTTTATTGAGGTCTATTAGATTCCGCTAACCCCGAATGGATATCTGATTAGTCTTCGACAACAATAAAATAAAGCCGATCGTCAATTGCATTAACATGCTCACATCGAGCGATTTAACGACAAAACAGCTGTGGTGACTCCTCAATTATTCTACACGTTACCTAGGGAAAATACCCACAAAACTTTGACTTTTAAATGATATTCGCTATCTTGAAGGCATGGTTAAAAGTTACGTAGGGCCCATTAGGCAAGAAGCAGCAGAAATTAAAACAGACAAATTAATTTCAGCTTACATGACAACAAAGGTGATTTCTTTTCACCCAGATTTATCAATTTACGAAGCAATGCAGACACTGCTTTGGAATAAGATATCAGGAGCTCCGGTAATTAACGAGAATCACGAACTTGTTGGCGTGCTTTCCGAAGGAGACTGTTTGAAAGAAATTGTAAAAGGCAAGTATCACAACGCCATTACAAACCCGGGCACAGTTGGTGAACACATGACCACAAGCGTAAAAACCATTAAACCCAATATGACTGTTATCGATGCAGCTCATTTTTTCTTGAGCCAGCGCTTTAGAAGATTTCCTGTAACTAAAAATGGGAAGTTGGTAGGTTTACTTACCCAAACAGATTTGATGCGTGCAATGAATGAGCTTTAGGTAGTTAGAAACCACCTTTTCTATATTTAGCCCCAATCATAAAAGTCCCCGTTTTATTAATAAAGTTCGATTTGCCGCCTAGGATGGATTGTACGCCAATGCTTATCTAACCAATAGTACCGACCCATTAATTGCGCGCCCCTGCATGGTTCGGTCTCTAAACCAAACGATATAAAAGTAGGATCCTGCAGGTACAGGCTTGTTTTGATAGGTACCGTCCCACCGCTTTGAAATGTCATCAGACTCAAAAATTTTCTCGCCCCAACGGTTGTAAATGGTCATACTAAATTCACTTACACGCTGAAGCGTTGAAAGTCCAAAAGTTGGGTTGATGTTGTCAAGTGTTCCTGGGCTAAATGCCGATGGCAATAAGAACAAGCTTGGTAAATTAACATCAATCGATTTTGTTACCGTATCCGGACAGTTAGCTATGTTATTGGCAATTAACGTAACCAGGTAAGATGATTCTGCCCCATAGGTATGCTTCGGGTTTTCAACATTGTCTGAATTGAAATCTCCAAAATCCCAATCCCATGAAGTGGTATTTTGGCTTAAAGAAGTGAATTGCACAGGTATATCTACTAACGGATCATCGTCATACATAAAGTCTGCAATTGCCTTGGTGTCTATCGTTACAGGAACCCGAACAGAATCCAAACACCCCGTATTACCTTGTACTTTAAGCAACACGTTGTAGACATTTGGTGCTGAATACACATTCACTGAGTTTTGTAACAAAGAAGTATTTCCGTCTCCAAATTCCCAATCCCAGGCATCAATGGTTCCTGTTGAAATGGTACTCAAGTCATTGAATGATATCGGTGATTGCTCACAGTTGCCAACATGTATAAACCGAGCCACAGGACAAATAGTCGAATCCGACAAAGTCCAAATCCCTTCAAAGTCATTTGCAACACCTTCAGCGTAATTAGAAATCGCATTATCTTGTCCTGCTCTGCTGTACAGCCAGGTATTTGACGACATGGCATAACGCATCGGACGTAAGTTGTTTTCCAGAATATCGTTCGAGCTCGTATTAGACGTGTTCCATTCCGCATCTTGATAACCATAACGACTTACACCAAATGGCTTTGTGCTGTAGTTTGGTGTGCCTACCAGCCAATATCTATCGATAAGACGATGTGCATTTTCTACGCCATACTCATTGAATGTGTTTAACACACCTCCAGGCAATTCCCGATTATTTGGGCTTGCCACTACGCCTGTCGGATAAGTCGCAACTGATACAAAACCAGAGTCAATCGCATTTACCCCGGCAGTTTGTATCGTGAATTGATAAGGTATGCCAACGCCTGTAAGCGATCTAAATGGGATTTCAAAACTCCCACCAGTTTCTCTAACAACCCATTCTACCGTTCCATAACCTATCGAATTTGGCGTTTCTGAGACTATTCCGCCTCCTGTTTGTACAATCCCCGATGGCGTTTTATTGTTCACAACAAGCGTTTGTGTATTGAGAATCAAATTTCTGTTGTTACAATTCAGCTGACCCGCACCACCAGTGCTAAAGCCCCCGCCAACCAAGGCACTTACATCTAACGTTTTATCCGCAGTGCCTGACAATTCCAAAGTCGGAAATAAGGTCATATCGCCTCCCTTTATTTGCTGAACTCCGCCAGTTAAGGTAACCTTACCCGCATTGGTTGTGAATACGCCGGACGTACTTACGTTTGTCCAGTCTCCAGGTATCAGTAAATCGCCATTGCCATAGATATCCACTTTCCCATTTAAGGTATCATAATAGTGACCAGAACCATCCACAACCAGATAACCGCCATTTTCGAATACAATGTGGCCGCCACATTGCACCAAGCCCTGACCATAGGTCATAAAAGACAATAGCATCAAAAACCCTGACAGTATGTTGTGACGTAATCGGGGCATCTTATCCTTCTTTTTGAGCCGTTAAAATCAATGCACGTAATGCATTTATTTCCTCCTGTTGCTTTTCAAGCCTGCTGTTAAGCGATTCGTTTTGTTCTGAAAGTTCTTGAATGGCTTTGGTTAAGACAGGCACCATTTCGGTATAACGAATACTCATATAGTCATTGGTGTCTGCAGGGACTTCCACAATTTCAGGAATAATGTCAACGACCTCTTGGGCGATAAATCCAATGGATGTATGGGCATTGCCTTTATATCGGTATTGTGTCGGATTTAATTGAAGCACTTCTGCGAGTCCATATTGAATATGCAAGATGTCTGTTTTGGCACGTCTATCAGAAATTGAGCTCCAGCTTGTACCACCTGCAGCCAACGCAATCCCCGTGGTCATACCTAGATTACTAAACAAGCGATAACCTCCTGAAAATCTGGCAGTTAATTGATTATTTACCGTGCTTTTTACTCGTGTCGCGACGCTAACATCACTTAATATCATGGCACCCGTATATCCTTCTGTCGAACCATAACTTCCAATAACATGAGAGTAGTTTCCACTTGCATTACTTCTATAGCCAATTGCCGTACTTACTGAACCACTGGCTGTATCGTTGTACCCCATAGCTATGGCATAGTTTCCACTAACGATGGACTGATAACCAAGCCCTGTTCCGTAATCGCCAGACACGTTGGTGGAATATCCTAATGCATTTGCATAATCACCGCTTGTACTGGTTGCATATTTAAAGAATTAACAAGCATACTTTCAAAAACATCTAAAACTTTAGGTGATGGTATAAAAAGGTTTTCTAAAGAAGAAAGACAAATTTCAAAAAAATTTAGATATTGGAATTAAGTTGTTAATCTTTTTTATAAAAGATTTTTTTTATACGTCTTGCTATTCTAGATGCTAATGAAATTTTAAATATTTCTTCTTTATACACAGCATTAAATGCAAAAAATTTTCTAACTTTATTGGTAACTTCTCGTGGAGATACACCATGAATTGATTTTTT
>CAJQIC010000053.1 GCA_905478335.1 uncultured Bacteroidia bacterium
GCACAATGCGCTTTAAATGAGCTACTTACACGAATATCTAGATACCCTTTTTTTATTCTCTTTGAACTGTGTTATTTGTACTCAATTTACTTGGATAACTCAAGTACTAATACGACCTTTGCAGCCGCTGGAATGGAGACCCAGCGTTTTAACAAATTATATTATATGTCAGTTAAATTAAGATTATTAAGAAAAGGGCGAAAAAGAAAGCCTTTTTACTACATTGTGGCGGCGGATGCACGTGCTCCAAGGGATGGTAGATTTATTGAACGCGTTGGTTCGTATAACCCGAACACAAACCCAGCGACAATTGACCTCGACCTTGAGAAATCTGTGCAGTGGCTACAAAACGGCGCTCAACCTACAGACACGGTTAGAGCTATTTTAAGTTACAAAGGTGCGATGTACAAAAACCACCTTTTGAAAGGTGCAGCAAAGGGTGCATTTCCTGTTGAAGAAGTTGAAACTAAGTTCAACGCTTGGATAGAAGGAAAAGCCACTCAGATTGATGCGAAAAAGACACAATTAGCCGACGCGAAAGCAGCAGCTGAAGCAGAAATTTTTGCACGTGAATCTAAGGTTAGAGAAGAAAGAGAAAAAGCCATTTTGGCTAAGAACTCTCCTTTAGCTGAGGAAGTTGAAGAAGCAGCAGCAGAAACAACTGAAGCAGTTGCCGAAGAGGCACCAGCTGTTGAAGAAACAGTTGCTGAGACTGAAGCTCCTGCAGCAGAAGAAGCTCCGGTAGCAGAAGAAGCACCAGCAGCGGAAGAAGCTCCTGCAGAAGAGCCAAAAGCGGAAGCTGAAGAGCCAAAAGCGGAAGCTGAAGAGCCAAAAGCGGAAGCTGAAGCTCCAGCTGAAGAAGAAAAACCAGCAGAGTAATTCACATGATATTCTCAGCCGGCCATTTATTAGAAGTAGGTCGTGTCATCAAAACCCATGGGTATGAGGGCAAATTGAGATTCGAATTATTCAACGGAATAGAAATTAATCAAAAGGAACCGATCTTTATGATGTTTGATCATAAGCCGGTTCCTTTTTTTATAAACGAAATTTCGACTAAAAACCCATACATAGTTGCTATTCAAGATGTCAGCAATTTAGAACACGCCCAATCTTTTCTTAGTAAAGCACTTTATCTTCCAGTCGATCAATTAGACTTTGACGAAGACGAAGACACATTGATTGGATATCAGGTTGTTGACAACAACCTAGGTAATCTTGGACCGGTAAAAGAAGTTATAGAAAACAGTGCACAAGACCTCCTACTTATTACCTACGGACAAAAAGAAATACTCATACCGTTTGTTGATGCGATAGTTGAAGACGTAAATGACGATGCACGTGTAATAATCGTAACTGTGCCTGACGGCTTAATTCAACTAGATTCGTAGCCGATGATGAGTAAAGCCCTATACTACCTCGTTATTAAACCACTATCGTGGTTACCATTTAGCCTATTATATCTGCTATCGAGCTTTTTATATGTGGTATTATACAAGCTAGTCGGATATCGCAAAAAGGTCGTTATACGCAATTTGACAGCCTCCTTCCCAGACAAGTCGGATGCCGAAATAAACCAAATCGTCAGTCGGTTTTATAAACACCTATCTGATTTAATTGTAGAAAGCGTCAAGTTTTTCAGCATATCAAAACGACAAGCTTTACAGCGTCTTCATGTGATCAATCCAGAATTGATTGATGATTACGCAGATAAAGGTCAAAGTGTCATTATAGTTGGTGGACATTATTGCAACTGGGAGATCATAGCGATTGCACTTGACTTAAACATTAAACACCAATCGGTTGCTTTGTTCACAAAACTGAATGACGTGTTTTTCAACAAAGTGATGCTTGAATCTAGAACCAAGTTTGGTATCAAAATGGTTACCACTAAGGATTCAGCAAGGTACTTTGAACAAGAAAGCCGCGACAATACTGCAATTATTTTTGGAGCAGACCAAAGTCCTACCTATAATAAAAATGTGGTTTGGACACACTTTTTAAATCAAGAAACTGCATTGGCTTTTGGCACTGAACGTTATGCTAAAAAATACGACTATCCCGTGTTATACGGAGCAATTCAGCGCACCAAACGCGGGCACTATAGCTTTGAACTGTCTCTGATAACCGACAAACCAAACGAGACCGCTCATGGTTTCATCAGCATTGAACATACACGCCGGTTAGAAAAGCAAATTCTGGATGAGCCGTCAAATTGGCTTTGGACGCATAAGCGTTGGAAACGCACCCGTAAAGAAGGCGAATCCATCACTACAGTTGAAAAAGAAATCTAAATTTCTACACTCACTTGAGTTTTCATCAAGTCTTCGAATGTTTCCCGTTGTCTAATCAAATGGGCTTTACCCTTGTAAATGAGCACTTCTGCTGGGCGGAATCGCGAATTGTAGTTGGAACTCATACTGATGGCGTATGCTCCGGCGTTGTGAATCGCTAAAATATCTCCCTCACGAACCTCATTCAATTGCCTGTCGTAGGCCAGGGTATCTGCTTCGCATATATAGCCAACAACAGAGTAAACCCGCTTGGTACCAAAAGGATTGCTCAAGTTGGTAATTTCATGATAGGCGTCGTACAACTTAGGGCGCAGTAAATGGTTTTGACCGCTATCCACACCAACAAACACAGTTGATGTCGTTTGCTTAATCACGTTAGATCGAACTAAAAAGAAACCAGATTCACTCACTAAAAATTTCCCAGGCTCAAACCATAGTTCCAATTCTTTTCCATACTCTTTACAAAAAGCATTAAATCTTGTTGTGATTTTCTTCCCCAAAGACTCAATATCGGTAGTGACGTCACCAGGTCTATAACCAACTTTAAATCCTGAGCCAAAATCCATAAACTCAAGATCTTTAAATTCCTTAGCTACGTTAAATAGTAACTCTGCGCCAATTAAAAACACCTCTGCATCTAGAATATCTGACCCCGTGTGCATGTGTAGCCCATTTACTTTGATGTCGTAGGTTTTAACTACGCGCAATAAATGAGGCACTTGATGAATCGAAACGCCAAACTTAGAATCGATATGACCAACAGAAATATGTGAATGACCACCGGCCATGATATGTGGATTTAACCTAATACATACCGGAACTGTTGATCCATATTCGTTTCCAAATTGTTCCAATATCGAAATGTTGTCGATGTTTATCTGAACACCAACGTCAACCGCTTTTTGAATTTCTTCGAAAGAAACACAGTTTGGCGTATACAGAATTTCGCTTGGTTCGAAGCCAGCTTCTAATCCTAGCAGTACTTCCTGAATCGAAACCGTATCTAAACCGCATCCTTGCTGACGCAACAGTTTTAGAATGTTAATATTGGTTAGTGCCTTACAAGCATATTTTATCTTTAAGTCAACTCCTTCAAACGCGTTGCAAAGCTTTTTATATTGCTTCACAATTTTATCTGCATCATAGACATAAACTGGTGAACCAAACTCATTTGCTACGTTAAGTAAATCAACCCCTTGGATCTGATAACTTGTTTCTTGTAATTCCATTGTTGTAACTATTATATAAAAAAAGCCTTTCTGCTCTGGCAAAAAGGCTTGTAATGCTTTTCTAGTGCCAGCTAGGGTAAACTATTTTTAAAGTCTTTATAACGGTCTTCAAATCGTTCGCCTTCATTGCCACCCTTATCTTCCCAGTAAGAAATGATATCAGCAACTCTATTCTCAGGATTTGGGTGTGTACTCAAAAATTCAGGTCCACTCCCCCCCCCTTGGGCAATTATTTTTTCAAAAAATCTTGCTGCACCACGTGCGTCGTATTCTGTTGGATACAGATAGTCAACCGAGCGCATATCAGCCTCAGATTCGTTGTTGCGACTATACTGTAAACCAATCATTCCTTTGGCAACCTGGGTTAACGTCCCTTGGTCATTACCAAATAGTATCGCAAACAGTACATCCGTGCCATATTGTTTTGTTAATGCTTCAGTTGAATGTCGCTCATCAGCATGAGCAATTTCGTGACCCATGACGCCAGCAAGTTCATCCTCGCTCGCCAAGTACTTAATTAATCCGGTATATACGTAAATGTAGCCGCCTGGCGTGCAAAACGCGTTTAATGTAGAATCGTCTTCAATGATTTTGGTTTGCCATACGAAGTCATCCTTGTATGTGACCTTACCACTATTCAAAATCGTTTTCGTAATACGTCTTAAATGACCGTAGGCTTCAGGATATGAAGCACTATCTAAGATTGGAAAGTTAACTGGATCAGATTCTATTTCTGTCGCAACCTGCGCACCGAAAGTAATATCATCTTGCAAGCTAAAGAGGTTAATTCCTTTGGAATTTCCATCTTCATCCTTACATCCTGAAAAACCAGTCGCAAGGGTTACGGCTGCTAAAAGGATTAATGTAAACTTATTCTTCATGTTTATTACGCTGCGCAAAAGTAAGCCAACATTTTTAAAATGGATAACCAACTGCAATATTCCAAACTGGGCGTTTAAAAATCCATCCGTCTTTAAAAGCCCCTTGAATAACGGCTCTGTCTTCAAGCGGAAAATTTGGATCCCACAAAGGTACACCCCAATCAAATCGGAGCAGCAAGAAACTCATATCCAATCTAAACCCAAGGCCAGAATTTATGGCAAATTCTTGCAAAAACCGATCAGGGCTAAATTCTCCTTCAGGAAACAGTGTATCTTTTTTTAAGTTCCAAACGTTACCCACGTCAACAAATAAAGCACCATTCAGGTCTATCGCATTTCTTATAATATTGAATCGATATTCAAAATTCCCTAATATTCCCAGTTCTCCAGTTCTCGTCAATTGTAAGTTATCGGCTGCTGAAAATGCCCCTGGGCCTACCGTCCTTAGACGCCATCCACGCAAATAATTCGATCCACCACTGATAAACCGTCTTTCGTAAGGCAATACGGATCTTTCTCCTAGTGGCACTCCAATACCTCCATAACCGCGCAAAACCAGCTCGTTGTTTTCATTAAATATTACGTGATAGCGCAGATCTGCATCCGTTCTGATGAACGTTGAATGATTGACACCAAATGCCTTCCCGTAATCCGTGATTTGTGGCAACCAAATACCAGACACTTCTAAAAGGTTGGAACGTATAGACCAATACTGTTTGGCATCAGCAGTTTTGGTGGTATAAAAGCCCCCGATTTGTTGACTGGTAATTAAGTTGTTTGTAAATATTCGTTCTAAGGTTTGCAGATAACTCGCACTGGCTTGATCGAACAACTTCTGTTTGTAAGTGGCCTCGTTCAAACTGACCAATAAGGGTGAGTATGTAAATCTAAAACGCTTGTCTGCAAGTTCATATGTGTAAGACAAGGGAAAGAAGTTTCTGCGATAAAACGGATTTGTTTCGAATAAATAACTGGCGTTAAAATTTGTACTTACTGAGTTAATTTTTAACGCATTACCTCGTTTTCTAAAGAACAAAAGCTGTGGTATTTTTAGCTCGGTATTTAACTCCTGAATAAAAGTGCTAAATGCGGAGTTACTGTCCGACGTAAATTGGGTTTCTAATGCGGTTCGTATATTCACATTAAACTCTTCTCCATTGTGAAATACATTTTTATTTTTAAGCGAAAACTCATTTGCCAACCCATAGTTTCTACTTGACTGGCTGTTACTAAATCGCTGTTCCGTGGATATAATCTGAGGTTGCCAAACAAAGTCAAATTTAGGTGACGTTTTAAGCACAACGGTAACATCCAACACTCCCTTTTTTTCGTCAATTTCTTCAATGCTTACACCGACGTTGCTGAATAAATTAAGACTCACTAACCTTTCGTAAGTTTTGGCTAAGTCCAACTGACTAAAGTAGTCTCCTTCTTTCAGTAGAATATTATTCGCAATAACTGCGGGAGAAATATCCATTCCATTCATAACAAAAGTTATGTTGTGCTTCACATTCCGAACTGTGTCAAATGTTTGCATGCCTGTCTGATATACCACCCTTACACGTTCGATGCGTTTTTTTGCATGGGCAAAACTGTCAGGATCGCTAATATGAATGTCTACATATACTTGTCGGGGTAATATGGCCGTGTCCAATTCAAAAGAAACGAACGAAGGATTAAAACTATAGTAACCATTGTTTCTTAACAAATCACTAATCCTCGACCGCTCATCACCTAATGCTTCAAAGTCTACGGGTTTATTTAGCTCAATTTTCGATTCGTCTGTTGATACTTGTATTAAGAGCTGAATGTCGGTATTGGAAGTTTGATACTGTATGTTTTGAACAATATAAGGCTGTCCTTCTTGCACATAATAGGTCACCCGTTGCTTGCGTAACTTAAAAGCTTTGGAGAATTTGGTTTGCTCAACCTCATAACGCACGTCATTGTCGAAGTACCCTCTTTTTACCAGATAGCGTTGAATGTTTTCTGCACTTAACCTCACTGCTGAAGTATCTACCAGTACTGGCGGTTCACCGATTTTATTTAAGCCTACCTGTTTGCCAAAGTAGTTGGCCCACATATGGGCTTTAAAGATGATTAACTTCCTATTGGGTTTATGACGTACTTGGTCCAGTAGATCTGTTTCTGCTACCGACTCATTTGCACCTATCACTCGATTCTTTTGCAGCAAATAGGTATTCTCTGGGACTAGCTTACTCGACTTACAAGAAGACAATGCCAAAACACTAAACAAAACTAACGTTACCTTTGTCGCCATAACATTATGACCAACTTGGTTACCAAAAATCAAATAAAATTTGTTCAGTCTCTTCACCGAAAGAAATATCGTCAAAAATACGGCCAATTTATCGTTGAGGGCGTAAAGTCGGTTGATGAACTCATCCACAGCTCATATAAGATTGACACTATATATGCACTACCTGACTGGATTAATGAACACAATGCGAATACCGATGCTTTGAACATTGTGGAGGCAGGTAAAACAGATTTGGAAAGGATGTCATATTTTAAGTCGGCTTCGCCAGTCATTGCGGTGGCAAATCAATATGCCTCAAACACTGTTTTGGAAAGTGCTTGGGCCATATGCTTGGACGATATAAAAGATCCAGGAAATCTTGGAACGATAATCAGAATTGCAGACTGGTATGGCATTAAACAAATTTTTGCTTCGCATGAAACAGTCGATGTTTACAACCCTAAAACGATTACCAGCACGATGGGGTCATTCACCAGGGTCATGGTGACATACACCGACCTATTGGAAGTATTTAAGCAAACCGATAAGCCCATCTTTTTCACCCAAATGGCCGGAGAGTCGATTTACGATTTGCCGAAGCATAATGCCGGTCTCATTGTAATAGGCAATGAAGCCAATGGCATTTCAAGTGGTTTGAGCTCAATAGGGCATATCGATATCACCATCCCTAAAACTGGCGAAGCAGAAAGTTTAAATGCTGCTGTGGCAACAGCTATTGTTTGCGACAGATTATTACGTTAGAGAAATGCAATTTACAGAAGACATAAAATCCATTATAAAACAGGCTAAGAGTCAATTCTTTCAGAACAACCACAACCAGTTTGAGACCTTGGATACCAAAGGCCTAAATCAATTGGTGACGGATATAGATGTCGCTACAGAAAAATACCTTGTTGCTTCCTTTTTAAAACTTATTCCCGGAAGCTCGATCATAGCCGAAGAAGACACTGGGCAGAAATCTGACAGCGCATACCAATGGATAATCGACCCTCTAGACGGCACGACAAATTTTATTCATCAAATCCCAGCATACTGTATTAGTGTTGCTTTGCAGCATAAATCTAAGGTGGTATTTGGATGCGTATTAGAACTAAATCGCGACGAACTCTTTTGGGCTGACGAAACTGGTGCCTATTTAAACGATACCGAGATTAATGTGAGTAATCGAACACGTTTTGCTGATACGTTGATTACTACTGGCTTCCCGTATTATACGTTTGAGGATGTACCTCAATACCTAGAGGTTTTATCACATTGTATGAAAAATACAGGAGGTTTGCGCAGACTGGGAAGTGCCGCGCTTGACTTGGCTTATGTGGCATGTGGTAAATTCGATGGCTTTTTTGAAGTTGGGTTAAGCCCATGGGATGTGGCTGCTGGAGCGTACATAGTTCAGCAAGCTGGTGGTAACGTTTCTGACTTCAGTGGCCAAGATGATTATATCTTTGGTGGTGAAATTATTGCAGGGAACAAAACGGCAATGAATGAATTACAACGTGTAATACGGGCAAAATTTGAGAAAGGTTAAACCATATCTATATGGCGTATTGGCGCTGGTTATTTTAGGGTTAACGTCCTCGTATACACCTGTGCCTAGGTTTACTGAGGTAAACAAACCTTTAGATTCAAAACCATTACCTGAAAATCAAAATTTTGTTAAAGTACTTCGGCTAGATGTCGAACCGCATACGCACTATAAAGATATTGACTTTGGATTTGTCTTTACCAGTTTTGTATTTGAGATAGAGCCTAGTACAAATTTCGCAAACGCGGTATTTGTGTCTGAACAAGACGAGGTATTCAAACTCGATTCAATTCCAAGAACCGATCAACCTGGCGATGAGCGTCGATCTCCGTTTGTTATCCCTGAATCTTTACAATACCGGTTTAACTTTTATTCTGGCGATTTAGACGGCCAAGTAAGAATCTATTTGTTTTATGCGCCACCAATCCAACTCACCTCAAACAAGCACTTTAAAAAAGCACCAAAAATTTGTGACAAACCTGAAGCCATTGAAGATGCTATTTGGCGAAAAGGATTGCCAGACCCAATTGGAAACCGAATAAAACATGCTGTAAATCATTGCGTTATTCATCATGCAGCAAGTTCTAACACGAATCACGATTACGTGAATGTCGTTCGGAATATCTATCTGCTTCACACGCAAACCAATGGCTGGGACGACATCGGTTACAACTTTGTTGTCGCACAAGATGGATCCATCTTTGAGGGTAGAGCGCATCAAAATATAGACAGCACCGACAACATTAAAGGCGCACATTTTTGTGGGAAGAACTCAAGCACCATGGGCGTTTGTGTTTTAGGGAACTATCAATCCATTCAGCCTACTCAGGCTTCAATTCAATCGTTGCAACATTTACTTACGTGGAAGTGCAACAAAGACAATATTTCGGCTACAGGCCAAAGCAACCACCCTTCTGGCTCATCAACTAAACTGAGCCATATTGCAGGTCACCAAGATGGTTGTGCGACAGCTTGCCCTGGCGACTCCTTGTACCGATTACTACCTACACTCCGAAACACGGTCGACTCCTTAGTCAAAACATGCGGTTCTGTTTCCACCGCAACAGACAATCGGTATTTAGGCAAGGCATTTTGGCACCTAAATGCAGCGACCAAAACAGTTCATGTAACATTGCCCCAATCAGATAAGTATACAGCAGCGTTGTACAATTTTTCTGGACAACTGGTATGGGAGAGCCCTTTAATTATTGAAGGTAACACATTCAAAATTCCGAATCTCCAGAATGGCTCTTATGCTTTAAATGCCATGAATGCTGTGAGAAGTGCTAGAATTGCGATTAGCAACAATCTATTTCTCAGTACAAAAACGGA
>CAJQIC010000054.1 GCA_905478335.1 uncultured Bacteroidia bacterium
TATTAAGCCCAGAGAGCGACTTAAACATCGTTATCATGGACGCAACAGGTAAGACTATCAAAACAGTTAACACTGACGCGAGCGGTGTTTACAATGTAGATATGACTGACGTTGCAGCAGGTGTTTACATGGTACAGGTAATCAATGGTAACACTTCTGCAATGCAGAGAGTTACAATTGCTAACTAATAACAAATAAGACTAGAGGTTTTTCAACCTCATATAAAAACCCCGACGGAAATGTCGGGGTTTTTTTGTGTCTTCATTTGCCGCATGGCAACCACTATACTTCAATAATTTTATACTTGGAATTTGAGGTACTTAATTTTTTTACCTTCCTCGAGCCACATCTTTTCGTAGAATGTTTTTATGTTAAGCTCCTCTGGACGTTCTTCCCAGTTGTAAACATCATTCACATCTACTAACGTCTTAAAACCATTCTCCGCAATCACTTCTTTAGTGAATTCGTATAACAACGTAGAATCGCACTTCAGGTTAATGACCAATGGCGATGTTGCTATCTGTTTGTATTGTTTGATAAAATTGAGATGTGTTAACCTCTTTTTGGCTTTTCCATCTCTAGGTTGTGGGTCCGCAAAAGTGATCCATATCTCAGAAACCTCTTCTGAGTCAAAATGGTCGGTGATTCTATTGATTTGACACCGTAAAAATGCCGCATTGGTGAGTCCTGACTCAAGACCTTGCTTGGCACCTTTCCAAATCCGATTTCCTTTAATGTCTAACCCTAAGAAGTTTTTTCCAGGGAACATCTGGGCCAAACCCAATGTATACTCACCTTTACCACAGGCCAACTCCAGTACTAGTGGTTGAGGCTTTTTAAAGGCCGTGCTCCATTTTCCTTTTGGCGCTTCAGTGTGTTCAAAGACATTGTCAAATTCTTTGATTTCAGCAAATTTTGCAAGTTTGTTTTTCTTCCCCATTATTCTGGGTGCAAGTTTAGGAAAAACAAAAGAATGTAAGACGCTTAATCTAGGTTCTTTAATTCGTTGACAAGCTCCCCTAGTACTTTTTTAGCATCGCCAAATAACATACTGGTTTTGTCTCTAAAGAATAGTTCATTTTGAATTCCAGCATAACCAGCATTCATACTTCTTTTATTAACCACAACAGATTTTGCATTCTCAACCTCCAAAATCGGCATCCCGAATATTGGACTTGTAGGGTCTGTTTTAGCGGCAGGGTTAACCACATCATTCGCACCAACAACCAACACAACGTCGGTTTGAGCAAACTCAGGGTTTACGTCTTCCATTTCTTTAAGCTTATCGTAGTCAACATTACTTTCAGCCAGCAAAACATTCATATGTCCCGGCATTCGACCAGCAACAGGGTGAATGGCATAAGCTACCTCAACGCCGCGTTCTTCCAATAATGTTTCTAATTCTTTAACGACGTGCTGTGCTTGTGCTACGGCAAGTCCATATCCAGGTACAATAAGCACCTTAGAACTATAATTCATTTGCACCGCTAAATCACTTGAAGAGACTTCACGTACACTGCCTTGTGATTCACCACCACCTGCGGAAGCCGCAGTTTCTCCAAAGGCACCAAACACCACGCTGTACAACGGTCTGTTCATCGCTTTACACATCACCAATGTTAACAAGGTACCTGCAGAACCAACTAAGATTCCACCAGTAAGCATCACCTGATTATCATACAAGAAACCACCAAACGCAGCTGCCAAACCAGTAAAGGAATTTAACAGAGAAATAACGACTGGCATATCTGCACCACCAATGGGTATAACAAACAGCACCCCATATACAATAGCCAAAGTAAACAATAGGTATAAATGCATTGGGTCGTATGCACCTGCAACAACAATGTAAACCGCATACGCCAACAATCCTATTAGCACTAGCGTATTCACAATGTTATATTTTGGAAGCCGAATAGCGTTTCTTAAAGTTCCGTTAAGTTTTGCCCATGCAATCATACTACCACTAAAGGATACTGATCCGATAATCATTCCAGCCAACACAATGCCTAACTTTTCCGGATGATGTGCTGCGACTTTCGGGAATTCAATTAAACCTATAAGCCCAGCACAAGCACCACCCATCCCGTTGAATAACGAAACGAGTTCTGGCATCTTGGTCATCTGTACACGTTTAGCTGTTAACCAACCAACTACGGTTCCGACCAAAATCGCACCAAAAATCAAGTAATATATGATTGGGCTAACCTCATTCTCTTTTAGGAAAATGGTACCAACAATGGCAGCCGTCATACCAGCAGCGGCCAACAAGTTCCCATTTCTTGCCGTTTTTGGATTACTCAGCATCTTCAATCCGAGGATAAAAGTCACAGATCCAAACAGGTAAATTATATGTATTAAGTCAATATTCATTTCAATTCTCGTTACTTCTCCCCTACTACTTTTTCTTTTTAAACATATCTAACATGCGGTCCGTTACCACAAAACCACCTACAACGTTTAACGTTCCAAGAAAAACGGCTAATGTGCCTAACGACAGCGCTAAATAATTGTCTGGCGACGAATCCAACATCACCAAAATAGCGCCGATAATCACGACACCATGAATGGCGTTTGCTCCTGACATTAGTGGTGTGTGCAGCACTGCGGGTACATTCCCAATCACTTCAACACCAACAAAAACCATCAAAATGACGATAAATATGATTTCTTTATTATTCGTAAAATATGCGATTAAATCTTCCATAATTTTTTCTTTTTATACGGTTGCCGATTGATTGTTAACGATCAACGTACCTGTTGTAATTTCATCCTCCATATCCCATTTGAATGCACCATCTTCAATTAAGTGGCTTAAAAACGTGTCAATATTTCTACTCAACAATTCACTGCTATTGGTAGGTATCTGAGCAGGAAAATTACTTACACCAACGATCTTAACTCCGTTGTGATGAACCGTTTCGTCTGATTTACTTAAGGCAGTGTTACCACCTTTAGCCACGGCCATGTCAACGATCACCGAACCGTTTTTCATTAGTCCTATTTGCTCTTCAGAAATTAACACAGGTGCTTTCGCGCCTTGAACCAAAGCAGTTGTTATAACTAAGTCTGCTTGTGCTAAAGATTTATTCACGGCTTCTTTCTGTTTTGCTAAATAACCCGCCGTAACTTCTTTTGCATATCCACCTTCTGTTTTAACGCCATCATCCTCTACGGATATAAATTTTGCGCCAAGTGATTCCGTTTGTTCTTTACATTCTGGCCTAACATCAGTGGCTTCAACTATTGCGCCGAGTCTTTTTGCAGTGGCAATGGCTTGCAAACCTGCCACACCTACGCCAAAGATTAAAACTTTTGCGGGCGTTACGGTTCCGGCAGCAGTCATTAGCATTGGAAATATCTTTCCTAAATTATCAGCTCCAGTAATAACCGACTTATACCCCGACAGGTTACTTTGAGAACTCAGAACATCCATACTCTGTGCACGTGAAATTCGTGGCATTGCATCTAAACTAAATGCTGAAACACCCCTTTCCTGAAGTGCTTTCACCAACGGCTCATTCAGTCTATGAAACAACTGAGACATCCAAATTTGACCTTTTTGTAAGGCGTTAACTTCTTCATCTGTTGGTGGATTCACTTTAACAATTAAATCGGCACCTTGAATGGCTGTAAGATTGTCGGAGGCGATAGACGCACCAGCATTGGTGTAGTCGTCGTCAGTAAACGCTGCAGTGCTACCAGCAGAGGCCTGAACAACTACGTCGAATCCGAGATCTTTAAGTTTCTTGATTGATTTAGGAACAACGGCAACACGTGTTTCTCCGTTGTCTGTTTCTTTTAATACGGCTAACTTCAATTCTCCTGTTATTTTGGGGGTAAAGTTAGGAGAATTTAAAAATTCTGCAATTATGAATTCAACATGTTTTATGTATCTGTAATGGTATACAATACGGTAACCGTATTTGACTCGTCAAAATCCAACTTATTGTACTTGTTATTTCTGAACTCCAGCGAGTATATCAATCGATGACCATTACCCGCTCCGTCGCCTGTATAACACGTTTTTATGTTTCTAATTATTTTGCGATCGGTTGCCACTAAAATGCGCCCATTGATTCCGTTAGAGGGCAAACCCAAGTTACCATCCCCAGACCCTGAGTATGGCTGAGGCTTAACCCTAAGTCTAAGTCCTGATGGAACAGACCCACTAATCACTTTGGCATAAATAGCCCTGCTAGATTCTACCGCTTGACTTCTCACAGAAGAATAATTTAACCACAAGGAGCTATCAACAGCTGCTGTTAAGTCTATCATGTTACCTGCCTCAGAAGGGGCCTGAACGACCAGTGAAATACTGGGACTTCCTTCAGACTCGACATCCATTATAGCAACCTCCGGAATGTCAATCGACACATTGTTATTGGCCTCTGTAGCATCTTGTGCATAGACACAAATAAACAGAGTTAGAAAAGCCAAAAGACTTGTAAAAATTCTAAGCATTATCAGTAAGTAATCACCACATGTGAGTTCCAATCACATTATTTATGTACAAGATTAACACTTAGTTAAATTGGTGTTTTCACTCACATCGTTACATCTAGTGGTATTTAAATGTTGATTACTTCACAAACAACTAATTAATAGCTACTTACGATGGAATAACTCCATAACTTTTGCACTTATATCTAGTCAGATATCGTGTACATCACAGATAGCTGCTGAGGCTGTTCATAGTCGAGCAGATGATACGCATTTGGTATCAGTTGGAGTTGATAGACCAATTGGTGTCCGTTGCCTGGGCCAACACCTGTAAAACAAGAAGATATGTTTTCGACAACCCTAGCTTCATTATAATTGAGCAGTACCTTTCCCGTCGGTGTCCCAAAAAGACCAAGACCTGAACCTTGGTAAGGCTTGGCATATACGCTTAAACTTATACCCAATGGAATAACGCCATTTACAATCTTTGCATACACGTGATTATATGGGCGGGTTCCACCTCCCTTAATAAAACTATAGTTAAGCCAAAAACTAGAATCCGATATAGTATTTGATAAGCCTAAACCTGCTTCAGCAGGGTTGTTTAACGTAAGGTTTACATCTTGAGTTCCGATTACATTGACTAGGCCGACTGCGGGTATTTGTACCGCTATTGTGTGCGTGACGATATTATCAACCAGAGGATTGGTTTGGGAAAAAGCAGAAAATGCCCCCATTAGGCCAAAAAATAGGCCAGTTATACTAATAAACTTTGACAACGATCGCGACGTTTGTCACGAATATAAGTCATTTGGAAATTTTATTCGGCAATGGTGTAGGTAATCGTCAATACGACAGGCGCCGTATAATTGACTAAATTGTAACTAGATAAGTCAAGACCATAGACCAAATTGTGCCCTTTGTTTGCACCCTTTCCTGTATTGGCCGACTTAATGTTTTCGATTATCGCTTGATCGGTAGAAGTCAATGTAATTTCTCCTGTACTTGTGCCTTTGTTTCCTTTTCCGTGACTGGTAGGCGCTTTAGCCTCAACATTTAATGTCATTCCACTTGGCACAGACCCGGAACTAATTTTGGCATAAACCTTGGCTTTCGGACGTGTGTTCTTCCCCTTTACAAAGGTATAGTTTACCCAAATTGAGCTATCCATTGTATTTGTCGCCCCTAGACCCGCTTCTGCTGGACCATCTAATCCTAATGAAATACTTGTACTTGAATTACTCCTTAATGCAATTATGGAAATTTGAGGAATATTAACACCTAAACCAAATGCGTATCCATTGCCGTTACCGTTGCTATTGCCCTGAGCGTGGGCTACAGTTGTACAAAGAAAAAGTACAACCAAGTAGGTCAATATTTTTAGCAATTTAGTCATTAATAGTAGTTCTTCGATACCGAAGTATCTGGGTACAAATGTAAAACAATAATTTTAATTCAACCCATAATGGGAGAATAATTTCCCATTATGAAAATTATGACAAATAAAAACGAAGCAACATGTGCTGCTTATTCCATTACATTTGCCCAATGTCTGAGACCGTCATTTCTTTAACAAACGCTTTCATTTTTCAGACCAATAACACCTTGGTACTTCACGATGTGAACGTCGACATCCACCAATCAGAGTTTGCCTATTTAATAGGCAAAACAGGCAGTGGAAAATCAAGTTTATTAAAAACATTATACGGAGAACTACCGCTTAAAGAAGGCTCCGGCACTGTTGCAGGCGTCAACTTAAAGACGTTACACAGAAAGTCAATACCGCAATTACGAAGAAAAATCGGCATCGTCTTTCAGGACTTCCAACTGCTATCGGATAGGTCTGTTATGGACAATCTCCTATTTGTTATGAAGGCCACGGATTGGAAAGACAAGTCTGCCATGCAAAAAAGAGCACAAGAGGTATTGACCATGGTGGGACTTCCCACCAAAGATTACAAAATGCCCCACGAACTGTCGGGTGGTGAGCAGCAAAGAATAGTTGTAGCGCGTGCCTTGTTGAACAAACCTTCGGTAATACTGGCCGATGAGCCTACAGGAAACTTAGATCCAGACGTTTCAGACGACATCATGAAACTGCTACACGACATAGCCGATAATGGCACTTCCATTCTCATGGCAACGCATGACTACCGATTGATCAACAAATATCCGGGCACTATTTTCAACTGCGCCGACAATACCATATCCAAAAAAGATTCCATCATCTAATATGTCAATCCGATTACAATATTGGCAGTAGATTGTATATTTTTGGCTCAATGAAAAACGGAATAAAAAAAATAACCTTTCTACTCATGTTTGTAAGTGCTATCATACTGCATAGCTGTGACGATAATGAGCCTACCCCATCAACAAACAGCCAACCGCAAGCACTTTGCGACAGTTTAGACATTACCTATACAGGGCACATAAAATCTATAGTGGATGTTTCATGCAACACCACGTATTGTCATGGTTCAGGTATTGGCGGGTTTAAACTAAGTAACTATACGGAAGTAAAAACGGCCGCTGAAAAAACAAACTGGTTGGGCGCTATCAAACACGAAGATGGTTTTGAAGCAATGCCTAAAGGCGGCACAAAACTAAGTGATAGTCAAATCCAACAACTGGAGTGTTGGGAAAAAACAGGATTTAAGGAGAACTAAACACCTTGAAACTGTGGGCTTATAAAACCCATACGTATTACTCTGGGATTGCTCCCTCTATACCAAGTTTATCTGTTATAGATCTGCGGACCTCCATGATTTTCAAAACCCTTGCCTGTGCAATTTGAGCATCCTCGTCGGTTGTTGCCTCTTCAAGCAATTTCATCGCTTTGTTGTATACGTAATTAAGCTTGTATAATTTGAGGTAGTTCAGGTTGTCGATAACCACTTGAACATAATTTTCAGAATCTGGTTTAACATATATTTCATGCGTTTCAAGCCACACCGGACTGAGTGCATATTTTATAGACAGGACGTTTGCCGCCATCTTACCCAAAACCCTGTGCTTGGTAAAGAATGACTCATCAAGTTTGTCATTAAAGGTATAGTAAGTCTTCGCCTGCTCTAGACATTCAGCAAATTCAGGATTCTCGAAGGTGTAACCATCGGCTTCCAATTCACTAAAAATAAAACCAGCAACGTCAATCTCTTCATCGTATGGCTTTTCGCTATACAGCATAAGCGACTCTAGTATGGCCTGCTCTTTACTTACTGTTTCGTCAGATATTTCTGGTGTAACCGTCGGCAAGGGTTCAATAAAACTGCTTTGCTTTCTTGATTGCGCCTGACGGTTAAATGCTGTGGTTGCAGCGTGTTTAATTCTTTTTGCTTCGGCTACGAGCAACGCTTCATCAAACTTCAACAGCATTGCCGTTTCCTTAATAAACGCATTACGTTTGAGTGGGTCTGGAATTTTTACAATACTCTCGATCACCTCACGAGCAGTCTCACTTAGGCCAACTGAACCTTCTCCTTTTTCTTCAAGTAATACTGCTGTCTTAAAATGAACAAAATCTTTCTGCTCTTTCTCGATAAACTCTTTGAGACCATTGCCGCCGAGCTTTCGGCAGTAAGAATCTGGATCTTCACCTTCAGGAAATACAACTACTTTGACATTTAACCCACCTTCCAAAAGCAAATCGACACCACGAATTGCCGCTTTGATACCAGCGGGGTCACCATCAAAAAGCATGGTAACGTTTTCCGAAAACCGCTTAACAAGTTTTACCTGATCAGCAGTAAGTGCCGTTCCACTCGTCGCTACAACATTTTCAATTCCGCTTTGCGCGAGCATTAAAACGTCGAGATACCCTTCCACTAAATAGACATTCTCCTCAGTACGAATTGCTTTCTTAGCCTGATACAAGCCATATAAAACACTCGATTTATGGTAGACATCGTTTTCAGGTGAATTGATGTATTTCGGGCTCTTCTTATCATTTTTTAATTGTCGACCACCAAAGCCAACAACCTTGCCACCAACATTGTGAATAGGAAACATCACACGTTCACGGTACACGTCGTAAAAGCCTTTGGATTGACCCTCTTGACTATTTCGTTCTTTTATCAGCCCAGCTTTGACTAAAATATCTTCTGCGTAACCGGCGGACGTTGCCGTATTGTAAAACGCCTCCCAACTATTTTTACCATACCCCAAACCAAAGCTTTCAATGGTTTGATCAGTTAAGCCACGCTCTTTAAAATAGGCATGGCCAACAATCCGACCTTCTTCATCATCCTGCAAATTGGCATGAAAATGATTTTTCGCAAAGTCTAAAGCCGCGTAAAGTCCTTCTCTTAGTTTAACCTGTTCAGAAAGTTCCTCTTTATTGCCTTCCGCTTCTTCTATCTCAATGTGGTACTTAGAAGCCAAATGGCGTAAAGACTCAGGATATGTCATTTTTTCGATTTCCATGACGAAATCAATGACGTTGCCTCCCCGACCACATCCGAAACACTTGTATATTCCTAAGTTAGGGCTCACCTTAAACGACGGTGTTTTTTCATTATGAAAAGGACAAAGTCCACCCAGTCCACTACCAGAGCGTTTGAGTTTCACATAATCACCAACCACTTCTTCTACAGCAGCCGCTGAGAAAATCTGATCAATGGTACTTTGTCTAATCATAGAGGCAAATTAAGGAAAGTTTTAAGAATGAAACGTCTTGTATCGTCGATAAAATCGCGCAACCATCTGAATTCATTCTTTACATTTGCGCTATGCTTATAGCGCAGATTAAATCACTTGCTAAAGAGAATTTTGACGAAACAAGAAGTTTCCGCAGAGAAATGCATCAGAATCCTGAGCTTTCGTTCAAGGAATTTAAAACCCAAAAACGGATAAAATCTTATCTTGAAGGAATTGGTATAACCAATATTACGACCTGTGCGACAACGGGCCTTGTTGCACTTATTGAAGGTAAAAACCCAGAAAAGAAAACAGTCGCATTACGCGCTGACATTGATGCATTGCCCATTCATGAAGAGAACAATGTTTCATACAGCTCAAAAAATGCAGGGGTCATGCATGCTTGTGGCCACGATGTGCATACAAGTTGTTTGCTCGGTGCCGCTAAAATCTTAAACAATCTACGTTCTGAATTTGAAGGGACAATCAAATTGGTAATCCAACCGGGCGAAGAAAAACTACCTGGTGGTGCGTCGATTATGATACAAGAAGGAGTGCTTAACAATCCTGACGTTGATGCGATGATCGGACAACACGTTATGCCGCTTATTGACGCGGGCAAGGTTGGCTTTAGAAAAGGGTTGTATATGGCTAGTGCGGATGAGATTTATATTACCATTCACGGCAAAGGAGGACATGGCGCACACCCCCATTTAAACATCGACCCCATTGCTATCGCAGCTCAAGTGATTACGGGATTGCAGCAAATCGTTAGTCGATCGGCTAAACCGGCCATACCAAGTGTTTTGAGTATTGGAAAAATCATTGGGCTTGGCGCAACGAATGTCATACCGGACAAAGTTGAAATGGAAGGTACTTTTAGGACTTTTAATGAAGAATGGCGAATGGAAGCCCATTCAAAAATCGAAGAAGTTGTTAAAAACATCACCACCGCATTGGGAGGCACGTGTGACGTTGAAGTGCGAAAAGGTTATCCGTTCTTATACAACGACGACGAGAAAACAGAAAATGCCAAACAAGCTGCCATCGACTATTTAGGTGCAGAAAACGTTGAAGAATTAGAGATATGGCCAGCTGGTGAGGACTTTGCCTATTTCTCACAACAAGTGCCAAGCTGTTTTTACCGTTTAGGTATTCGTAACGAATCAGCAGGCATAACCTCGATGTTGCATACACCAACGTTTGACATCGACGAAAAAGCATTGGAGGTTGGTGTCGGATTAATGGCCTATGCGGCTATACGTGAACTAGGAGCCTAGTTGGTATCACCAGGTGATTTGATGTTTTTGGCTTCAGATAACTGAAGTATCATTGTATGTGAAAACCTCAAAACAACGTATCGGAATTAAAGGCGAAGAAGCGGCTACCCGATTTCTGCGCCGAAAGCATTATATCATCCGTCATCGAAACTTTAGAATTGGCCGTGCAGAGGTGGATATTGTCGCTGAAACGGATGAATATTTTGTCTTTGTGGAAGTAAAAACACGAACAACAACTTCATTTGGTTTTCCAGAATCATTTGTAACCGAAAGACAGAAAAAAATATTAATCGAAGCCGCCTCCACCTATCTATCTGACAAACAACACATTAAGCCCATTCGCTTTGACATTGTATCCATACTCTTAGAGCCAACTAAACTGACAATTTCACATTTCGAAGATGCCTTTTGGTCAATGGCATAATTGTTTGATTCTTACCGCATAAAAAGGTATTTTTGCCGACTTTTAATTTTTTAAATAATAAAATGGAAAAGAAACAGTACGAGTCTGTGATTATTTTAACACCCGTGCTGTCTGAAAAACAAATGGACGATGCCATTGCAAGCTTCAGACAGTTGATCACAGAAAATGACGGTGAGATCATCCATGAAGAAAACTGGGGTCTTACCAAGCTTGCTTACCCAATCCAGAAAAAAGTTACTGGATTTTACCACATTTTTGAGTTTAGTGCACCAACTGATTTGGTTGCAAAACTTGAATTGGCTTACCGAAGAGACGAGCAAATTTTACGCTACTTCACTTTGTCGTTGAACAAACATGCTTTTAAGTACAATGAGCGTCGTCGCAAAGGAGAGTTTAACAAGAAAAAGGAAACTGAAAAAGAAGCGGTATGAGTAAAAGAAAATCATCAACGAATTACGTATTCAGAAATCGCCCGATTGATCGTGGCGACAAGTACTGCCGATTTAAGAAAAGTGGCATAAAGTACATTGACTACAAAAACCCTGATTTCTTATTGAAATTCGTAAACGAACAAGGTAAAATTTTACCACGTCGTATTACTGGAACTTCTTTGAAGTATCAGAGAAAAGTTGCACAAGCAGTAAAGAGAGCACGCCACATTGCAGTGCTTCCTTTCGTAACTGATCAGTTAAAATAGGTCTAACTTCAAAATCTTAAAACAATGAAAGTAATTTTAAAAGAAGACGTACAGAAACTAGGTTACAAGAATGAAGTTGTTGAGGTAAAAAACGGTTTTGGCCGCAATTACCTTATCCCACAAGGTTTAGCTTCAATCGCAACTGAGTCTAGCTTAAAAGTTTTGGAAGAAAACATCAAGCAGACCCAACGTAAACAAGCTCAAATCATTGCAGATGCGGAAGCATTAGTAGCGACTTTGGAAGGAGTTAAATTAACGATCGGAACAAAAGCTGGTAGCAATGGTAAAATATTTGGTTCGGTTACGACCATCCAAATTGCGCAAGCATTGAAAGACGCAGGTCATGAAGTTGATCGTCGCAAGATTTCAATTGCTAACGACATTAAAGAATTAGGCGACTACTCGGCAAAAATTAATTTGCACAGAGGTATTGAGGCTAATATCGATATCGCCGTAATCGCAGAATAAGATTCTAACAACAGTATGCAATCCCATCAGCGCAAGTTGATGGGATTTTTTTGTGTTAAATAGCAAGGTATAACCTTTTAAGGTAGCCAAATACCTGTTCCACTAACATGTCCCAAATCACGTAAACACGTGACGAAAATCACAGACAAAAACTCCCGCATGTCTGAACTTTGTATGTACCAATAGTATGTACATTATGAAGTATTTGATCTTACCCTTTTTATTATTAATTACATTTTTCACGGAAGCGGCTACCATTTCGTCTAAGTCGTCTGGCGGTGACTGGAACTCCACATCGACATGGATTGGAAACAATATCCCAACTGCTGCAGACGATGTTATCATTAACGGAACAGTTGCTGGTGCTGGGTCGTGCAAATCCTTGACCGTATCGAGTGGCGCTACTTTACTAAACCGAAGCGGTTATGGCGAAACCATTGTTATAAACGGCGACATTACAAACAATGGCACAATTCAAAACGCAGCCTCAGGAAGTTTATACCTGAACGTCTATGGCCGGATTACGAACAATGGAACGTGGAATAATCGTTACATCTATTTATATCAAACAGGAAATGCGCATCTAAGTCAAGCCTCAGGCAAATACTTTGAAAACTTAACACTAGAGGCCGCAAACGGCAAGGCGGACAGTATAGTAATGCAAACGGACGTTATGTTCAAAGCATGCAACTACACGTCTAAGGGCACAAACAAAAGAGTTTTGGTTGCAGACCAAACAAGATTAAACATCATCAACTGTACGGTCAACAGTTTTAATATACAAACCAATGACACGGTTGATCTAAACAATTCTACAATCACCGGCTGCACGATATACGGCAAAGGCACAATTTCAGGTACCGTACATATTAAATCAGGATCTACCATTGAAGGGAGCATAACAAATGCTGGAATTTTAAAAAATGCGTCGGGATACGGCGTTGCTACAACCTTTAAAGGCGATATAACGAACAACGGGACAATTACAAACGCAATCTCCGGATCTCTTGAAGTGTATCTAGCCAACAACTTTACAAATAATGGAATTTACAGTCCCGCTTATACCCAGTTTAAAACGGGCAATTCCCATCGACTTTCTCAGGAAAAAGGAAAATTCCTAACCGGGCAATTCTACAACATCGACACTGACTCTATCATTTTGGCTTCAGATCTAGAATTTAAGAAAGCCACCTTTACAGGAGTCTCTAGCCTGAACATTATAAAAGCGAACAACTTTAAATTAATATTCGATAGCTCTAGCGTTCAAGGCATGACGGTCTTATCTAACGATACTATAGGGCTGAATGGTTCGTTGCTTACAAACACCACTTTAATGGGCACATTAGCCACCACAGGAACGTTTCGACTTCATGGTAATTCTTCATTTTTAGGCACTGTTTCCAATCATGGAGTCATCTATAACAGTCAAGGTTACGGCGTAACGACCAAGATTCTGGGCCAGTTCATTAATTATGGCGAAATCGGCATGCACCCCAAAAGTGGCGGTCACTACTTACAATTGGACGCCAACATTGAGAATCATGGTATATATCGTCCTAACTCAAGTTTACTCTTGGGCGCAACACTTCATACATTTCGTCAGAATGACACCTCCTCTTTTCAAGGTACTTTCTATACACAAGATACATCAGGTGGAATCCTTCTTGGTTCAGATATTACGTTTAGAAATGCGACAATAAGTTGGACTGATGTTGCTCCGTACTCTTCGTTTGTAACTGACGGAAATAAACTGAACTTAATTGACTGTGATGTTTGGCGGGTTCGCTTCAACAGTAAAGATACGTTAAACTTGAACGGCTCGAGATTGACAAACATTCGAACGGTTAAAACACCCGAAATTATTGGAAAAGTCATCTTTCACAATAACGTCGTTATTCGCGATGGCTTTATCAACCACGACACGATTTATCAAAGTTCAGGATACGGTGTAACAACTCACGTGCATGGCACACTAACCAACAAGGGCTTAATCTCGAACAATCCAAAGAGCGGATCATTCTCGATTCATCTGCATGATGCAATTCATAACGAAGGAACTTACGGCCCATTGTACACGTATTTTTCTGGCGACCAACCAGTTGAGATGAGTCAGTCTGCAAACACCAATTACACCGGAACATATTATGCCGCCGACACAAGTAATGGGTTAAGGTTAGCCTCCAACGTGACTTTTAAGAAGATTACTTTCAATGGCACGGATATGGTCCCTTTTGCTTCATTTCATTCATTGGGTCATCAACTAACCTTAGACTCCTGTAATATTTCAGAATTACGTTTGTTCGGTAACGATACGATACATGGTAACGGCACCAAATTTTCTAATGTAAGTAGTTTTGATTTTCCCATTTTCACCGGCCTACTTACGGTTCATTCCGGTGTCCATTTTAGACGTGGATGTGTAAACCTAGGCACCATTGAAAACTCATCTGGGTATGGCAGAACGGTAAAAGTAGAAGGCAAACTGCACAACTATGGTACAATTAGAACGCATCCAAAAAGTGGTTCATTGACAATGGACTTGCATGGTGACCTATACAATGCTGGAACGTACCATCCATCCTATACGTATACCAGTGGTGGCGTACCCCGCATATTTAGCCAAGAACCAAATACAGCGTTTGAAGGCACATATCATGCAAGTGACACCGCAGATGGAATCACTTTAGGCACCGACGTCAGATTTAAACAAGTGGAAATAAACTGGCATGATGTGAAACCTTATTCAGCATTAAACACTATGGGATTCACCCTTCATTTAGACAGTTCAAATGCCCATGAATTGCACATTAAAGGTGCGGACACACTAAACCTTAATGGTACTGTGCTGTCAAAAACTGAAATATCCGGAATGCCAATCATTGCTGGAACTGTTACTGTACACTCTGGGGTTACTTTTCACTCCCCGCTAAACAATCTTGGCACTATTCAGAACACGCAGGGATACGGGATTACAACAATTTTTGAAGACGACATTGAGAACAATGGGTACATAAAAACCAACCCTAATGGTGGTTCGTATACGGCCAACATATCAGGAAACATTACCAACAATGCATTTATGGAACTTGGCTACATAGATTTCGTGGGGAACCGCACTAGAACAATTTCAGGAGCCAACATTAAAGCCTTAAGCGCCACTTGCACCATTAAAGACTCTATGGCGTTCAAGGGAGAATGTTACTTGCCCAACTTGAATATTCTTCACCCACACATCTTAACAATCGACACCTCAAGTAGCCTTGTATGTGATGCGATTAATTCTGGTGCTTTAAGCAGGATTAAGAATTATGGAAGCGTAAGAAGCAAAAAAGGCTCAAGCTCATGGCAAGAAGTGACCTATTTAAATGCTTCATTGAGATATCACAATGTAAACATTTCGGATCTGCTTGTTGAAACTTATGGCCATCAGCAACACCCTACCACGGAAGGCGCTATTAATACCTGGTGGAGGTTACGACCAACCCCTCAGCTGGCAACAGACTCTTTAAAAGAACTGAACCTATCCTTCCAGTCTGCCGACTTAAATAACAATAGCCCGCAAGACCTTAAGGTATACTTCACGCCAAACGCTGGATTGTCTTGGCGCAAAATTACCGACAACGTTATGGTCGATACGGCTACAGAAAATGTACGCATTCTTGACGCACCAAGTTATGGTCACTATGTGCTATCGAGTAAGGATTTAGGCATTCTTGCCTTTAAACCAATTATTCAACGTGCAGAACCCAAAGTATTCGGTAACAAAGGGCATGTAACGATATATGGTTTTGGCATCGGTTTAACGAAAGATATGACGGTGACCCTGAAAAGAGCTGGTTCAGCAAACATTACCGCAGACACCTCATACTTAACTGATGGCATTGGCGAATCGTTTATTGCCATATTCAACGTGGATTTGGCCGATATTGGAACGTACTCTATGCATATCGAAATCTCAGGTGAAACACCCATTGAACTCACAGACTACTTTACTGTAGAGGAAGCAGAACGCCCAGACCCTTGGGTAATGCTTAGCGGCAGGGATAGATTCTTGATTAATCGCTGGCAAACATTTAAGATTAATTATGGCAACCTTAGTAATGTTGACGCCGAAGGTGTTCCACTCTTTTTTGTCATAAAAGATATTGCTGGATTGGAAGTAGATTTTCCTGATGTACAGATTGGTGTACCAAAGAGTTTTACAGACGACGGATGGACACAATGGAAAGACACGGTGATTGACTTATTCTACGTCAGTGATAGTTTAAACGGATTTGAAGGTCAGCGTATGCGGGTTTATCCATTTTATCTTCCTTCTATCGGTGCTTTAAGTGCAAACTCGGTTCGTGTAAAAGTAAAAGCACCCTCAGATATCGAAATGACCGTTTGGTTGACCGACCCACTTCTTGAGGGTTTTGAGAAACAGAAAAAGGCAACTACTCCGCCCGAAGTTGCGGCCTGTTTAGCCAAAGTCGCTGCCAAATATTCATGGGATAAAGCTATTGATTTGGTTCCAGGCTATGATTGCTACAAATTGGCTTATAAAGTAACCGAAACAGGTGCAAACCATATTCTTAAAGACCCAAACGAAAAAGAAAAACCAGAAACCTGGGGCTCGTGGCTTATCAGCGGATGGGGCTGGGCTTGGAGTATTGCAGACTGTGCCGGCGACATTATTCCGGTCACTAAAGGAGTGAAAATTGCTAAAGACTTAATTGGTATCGGTTTCGACATAAAAGGAAATTATGACGCCACGCAAGATTGTTGGAACAAGTTTAAACGGAAAAGTAAAGGCAAACACAAAAGTAGAGGTGTGAGCTCGTTTGACCCAAATGAGATAACAGGGCCAGGCGGTTATGGGCAAGACCATTACATTAATGCCAACACCAACATGGTGTATACCGTCTTTTTCGAAAACAAAGACACAGCAAAGGCTCCAGCAACAGATGTAATCGTGTATGACACCTTGGAAACTACCAAATTTGATTTCAGCACGTTTAGCTTTAACTCTGTTACTATTGCCGATAGCACATACGACATTCAGGCATTCTCTAAAGAATTTAGCCTATTAATTGATCTCTCTCCGCGCATAAACACCATCGTCCAAGTACTTGGCAGCCTCGACACCACAAACGGTGTCATCCAAGTTGGTTATTATACACTTGACCGAAGTACTTTAGAGCCAAGCGAAGATGTTGATCTAGGCTTCCTCCCTCCCAACAAATCAGCACCTGAAGGAGAAGGCAACTTTAGTTATAGTGTTGCATTGAAAAGTTCGCTTACTCATGACGACGAAATAAAAAACAGTGCCAACATATTTTTTGACGCCAACAAACCGATTGCGACCAATGTGCATACAAATAAAATAGATAAGCTGTCTCCAGAGAGCATGGTAAGTACCTTAGCCACAACAACGACAGACTCCACTTTTATTGTCACCTGGTCTGGCAGTGACCAAGGATGTGGCATCCAAAACTATTCGGTATTCGTTGCCATAAATGACAGTGCTTACATAGCTTGGAGAAGCAACACCAGTCTGACTTCAGACACCTTTTATGGTAGAGACAAGTACAACTATAAATTTTACACGATAGCCACGGATAGTTTGGGTTTAACAGAACGTGTACCAGACCAACCTGACACCGAAACAGATGTGATAGACAAAAGTGACATCGAGAATATGTCGGGTGGTCAAAAACTTGCGATCTATCCTAACCCAGCGCATTCTTTCATCACTGTAGCCATTGACGGTAAGCCAATTGGACAATGCAAAATCTACACCTTAGATGGACAACTGATAAAGCGAACTTCGCTGATTCAGAATGAAACGAAAATTAACATCACAGATGTTCGACCTAACATCTATGTGGCCGAAGTGATAACCGAAACACAAGTAGTCCGACGAAAAATTGAGATAATAGATTAGCGTAAACCGCACAATACATTCATATAAAAACCCATCAACTCGGCTTGATGGGTTTTTTTTCACGTATATCTTAAAACGAGACCCAGCCAAAAAGGTAGGCGATAAGAAAAACTAGAACGATGGAAATAGCTACGGATACAAGTGTTCGAACAACTCGGTCTTTTTTTTCAAACCCTGTTTCGTCAACAGAAAAATTCCAACCACAGATTGAACAAACTTTATATTCAATAAAAGTTAATGGTTTTCCGGAATCAAGGCCAAAAGCTTTGTTGTTCCCGTGGAATTCTTCTTTCATTGTTGAAATTCTTTGAGACGTACACCTTGGACAGGTAGCGTTATTATGGTCTCGAACCTCGATAGACAGTTTTTCATCGATAAGTTGCTGAACATCCTGACCACTTAATCGCCTTGACGCTATTTCGTCAGTAATGACCTCCCTATCGGCGATGGCATCTTCTAACCTATACTTGGTTAAAAATGCCAACTCAAAATCTTGATAATCCTTTAGAGACTCGGTTAGTTCAGACATAGACAATGTTTCAGAATTTATATTGAAACCCAACTTTTGTTTTTTTACGGGTTGATTTCGCAAACTAAGTTGAGAAACTTTCTCCGCAACCACAGGTGTCGGTTGCATTTGGATTATTGAAAGTAAAACCACGTGAATTAAGCCCATATTCAAAATCAACCTCCATACCCAATACATACATCACATGAGCTTGATTCATGATTACAGGTATTTCCTGAATGACAAATTCTTTGTCATTTTCCTCTTTTTGATCGAAGGCCAGCAAGTAGGATAATCCCGAGCAACCTCCTCCTTTTACACCAATCCTTAGAAACGGTGCAATATCTTCAGATTGCTCCTTTTGTATTTCACGAAGTTTATTAATTGCTCCTTCTGTAAAACGAATCGGTGCTTCTACTGCTATTTCTTCTTTCTCCATTCCACACAAATTTATTTATTTTAAACATTAAAATGGGCAACAAATAAGTTAAACAATTAGTTTTACACCTTATTTACCAATTATAGATATGACAATTTTGGCGATGGATACGTGGCAGTTTTTTATTGACATTATGCAGTTCCTGCTTCCCGCGGTTATTGTTTTTTTAGTGACTTACTTCGTACTAAAAAAGATGCTCGACGAAGACTTTAAGCGTAAAGAACTTAAAGCCAAAACAGAACGTTCGAGCGAATTGAATGCCATAAGACTGCAAGCCTATGAGCGCTTCACCATTTTACTGGAACGTATCCGTTTAGACAGTTTAGTGTTACGACTTGCAGATCCTGCAAAAAGTGCATCTGAATTTAGGTTTATCCTATCCCAGTCTATCCACGACGAATTCAACCACAATATTTCACAACAACTCTATGTAAGTGAACAAGCTTGGCAGATGATTAAGCTGAGTAAAGAAGAAGCCTTACAAATAATCGCTAAATGTTTCTCCGAAATGTCTGAAACGGCTGTAGCCACTGACTTAGGCAAAGCCATTTTAACAACACTTGAAAACAGTCAGAGCAATATGCCTCAAGCTACCATTGGGTTTTTAAAAAAAGAACTTGAACTTGTCTTTTAAGTCCCTTTATATATGTTTCATTTTGGCCGCTTTTGGCTGTAACCGACTACCCTATACGGCGAAAGTAGATGGACAATTAAACAGACTAGACTCTTCATGGACGGAGAGCAGTAAGCGCATAGACGCCCTAATTGAACCTTACAAATCACAGATTGATAGTCAAATGAATATCGTTGTTGGATATTCTGCAGAAGAGTTAATTAAGAAACGCCCTGAATCTGCCCTAGGAAATGGCATTGCCGATATGCTCATGTCGTATGGAACCGACTTTATTAATAAGGATATTGATTTATGCGTTCTGAACTACGGTGGATTGCGTGCGCCTTTGCCTGAAGGGCCTGTTGTCGTAGGAAGGATTTATGAAATAATGCCTTTCGACAATACCATGGTCGTGATTACATTAAATGCGGAAGAGTTAAATGCTTTAGCGCGTCACATCCTGACTAAAGGTGGGGAACCAATTGGCGCTAAAGGTCACGTCAAGATTGTAAATTACAAAAGCGGTGCATTTTTTGATTTTGAAGAGGCCGGCTTAAACAACAAAACGGCATACAATATCCTCACATCAAACTACCTTGCAGACGGTGGTGATGGTTACTCCGTTTTCCAATCCAAACCTCGGTTTGATAGCAACATATTGATAAGGACGGCTTTGATTACTGAGTTTGCCAAAACAAGTCAGGAGGAACCTTTCAAAGCCGAAGTTGACGGTAGAATTATTTGGGACCCCAACAATGAATAGACGCGACTTTATACTACATAGCTCGAAGGCTGCAATGGGTTTAGCGCTTGCAACAAGTCCACTTGTGTCTGTTGGGAAGAACCGCTCAAGCTTGTCAATCCTTTTCACAAACGATTGGCACAGCCGAATAGAACCTTTCCCAATGGATGGAGGAAAGTACCAAGGCTCAGGTGGCGCAAGTAAAAGAGCTGCACTTATCAATAAAATACGTAGGGAGAACAAACATGTGCTTCTGCTTGACTCAGGTGATATTTTTCAGGGCACACCCTATTTTAACTTTTTTGGTGGCAAACTGGAGTTCGAGTTAATGAGCCAAATGAAATATGATGCTGTCACCTTAGGCAATCATGATTTCGATAATGGTGTTGACGGCCTGGTCAGGCAAATGCCTTTTGCGTCGTTTCCATTCATTAATTGTAATTATGACTTTGAAGGAACCCAATTGGATGGAAAAGTAATGCCGTACAAAGTTTTCAAAAAAGGCAGTACACGGATTGGCGTTTTGGGGGTTGGTATTGAATTAACTGGTTTGGTTTCAAAAAAACTATTTGGAAACGTTCAATATAGAGACCCAATTAAACATGCAAATGACGTTGCCGATCATCTAAAAAATAAATTAAAATGCGACTTGGTGATCTGTTTGTCCCACTTAGGCTTTGAGTATAAGACAGATAAGGTTTCAGACATCACTTTCGCAAAACAATCTGCTAACATAGATTTAATCTTAGGGGGGCATACACATACCTTTATTGAACGACCTATCGAGGTTATCAACAAACAAAGCAAAGTTGTTAACATCTTACAAACAGGATGGGCTGGGATAAATCTTGGGAAAATTGATTATGAAGCAGATAGCTATTTTGAACACCCAAAAGCAAAAAATTGCATGGTAAAAATTAGTTAAAAGACAAGCAACTTTGGTTTTTTTTCTAATTTTTTTTTAGACAATTTTACCCACGATTTGAGACGAAAGGTATCGCATCACCTGTCTCAAACCGCTAAATGACTTATAACTAAAAACTTAAATGACTGCAGAACACGAAAAGGTATGGAAGAATTGTCTGTCCTTAATTAAGGACAACGTAAATCCACAAAGTTTTAAAACCTGGTTTGACCCAATTAAGCCACTTAAGGTGGAGGATAAAAACTTGACAATTCAAGTACCTAGTCAGTTTTTTTACGAATGGTTAGAAGAACATTACGTAACGTTATTACGCAAAGCTTTAGACCGTGAACTTGGTGCAGGGTCCAAATTAGAATACAGCATCATTGTGGATAACAGCAGCACAAGCTCCAGAAATCCACATGCTTACACGATTAATGTACCAACCCGTAATGCGGGCTATAACAATAAGAATGAGGTTGGAATACCATTGAATGTTAATGCGAACATTCACAACCCATTTATTATCCCAGGATTAAAGAAAATTAATATTGAAAGTCAGTTAAACCCTAACTATACTTTTGATAATTTTATTGAAGGCGATTGTAACCGACTGGCACGATCTGCTGGATTCGCAGTTGCAAATAAACCGGGAGGAACCGCTTTCAACCCATTAATGATTTTTAGTTCTGTCGGCTTAGGTAAAACACACTTGGTTCATGCCATTGGTAACCGCATAAAAGAGGTGTCTCCAAATAAATCTGTATTGTTTGTGTCTTCAGAGAAGTTCGTCAATCAATATGTAGATTCATGCAAAAACGGAAACAACAACGACTTCTTGAATTTCTACCAGTTACTCGACGTATTAATTGTTGACGACGTACAATTCTTTGCTAAGAAGGAAAAGACACAGGAAATATTCTTCCAGATATTTAACCACTTACATCAAAATGGTAAGCAAATTATCTTGACCTCTGATAGAGCGCCAAGAGATTTGAAAGATGTCGACGAAAGATTGTTGTCTCGATTCAAATGGGGACTATCTGCTGATCTTCAAGTTCCTGATTTAGAAACACGCATTTCTATTTTAGAACATAAGATGTATGAAGATGGCATCAAGCTTAACGCTGAAGTAGTTGAATACGTTGCACACAACATAGACTCTAACATTCGTGAACTAGAAGGCGCATTGATATCGTTATTGGCACAAGCCTCTTTAAATCGCAAGGACATCGATTTAGACTTAGCCAAAAAGATGGTGAAGAATTTTGTGAAGAATGCTTCGCGTGAAATATCAATCGAATACATCCAGAAATTGGTTTCAGATTTCTATTCGTTATCCATCGAGCAGCTTAAATCTAAAACACGGAAGCGAGAGATTGTACAAGCACGTCAAATCTCGATGTACTTCGCTAAGCAATTAACAAAAGCTCCTTTAAAGAAAATTGGTATGCACTTCGGAGGCCGCGACCACTCAACAGTGATACACGCTTGTCAGACCGTTAGTGACTTAATGGATACCGATCGCAAATTTAAAAGCGACGTAGAAGAAATTTCAAAACGCATAAAGATCAATACATTTTAATCAAGTCGCATTTGATTTAATGTAAAAAAGCCTCCGTTCGCGGAGGCTTTTTTTGTTTATTAGGGCCTACCGGCCCTTGAAACCGGTTTTCATTGTTCAATGATTTGGTTGTTGCTTAGGGGTTGCCACCCCTTTAACCCGGCTTTCATTTTTTCCTTTATGAATCATTGCTTAGGGCGTCTGCCCTATAACCCGATTTCATTCTTTTTAGGCAAAAAGAACGAAACAAGAAAAGCCTTAAAAATAATAAGCCCTTCGTTTTGGTACGCTCAACCCTCCACCTCATCTAGG
>CAJQIC010000055.1 GCA_905478335.1 uncultured Bacteroidia bacterium
GTTTGGCGAGTACAACAATAAAACAGAGCCACTTCTTGCATTTTATGAAGACCAAAACCTGCTTCATAGAATTAACGGGTTAGGTGATATCGACCATATTTTTGGTGCCCTTTGTGAAGCGGTAGACTCTGTTCGCGGTTAGTATTAATTTTAGGTAAAATGGCCAATCCCAACTTTATAGACTATGTTAAAATAAACTGCCGCTCAGGAAGCGGTGGGAGTGGGAGTTGGTCCTTATTTCGAGATAAGCTTAACAGTAAAGGTGGTCCCGATGGAGGAGACGGTGGTGCTGGCGGTTCTGTTATTTTAAGAGGAAACGAACAGCTGTGGACGTTACTTCATTTGAAATATAAGAAGCACGTCATATGCGATAACGGTACCAACGGTGGTAAGGGTAGAAAAACTGGAAAAAGAGGAGCAGACCAAATTCTGGATGTTCCACTTGGTACGGTAGCTAAAGATCCTGAGACCGGAGAGGTGCTGTTTGAGATCACTAAAGACAATCAGACTGAAGTATTACTTAAAGGTGGTCGTGGTGGTTTAGGTAATTGGAATTTTAAGTCCTCTGTAAACCAAACACCGCGCTATGCACAACCTGGTGAAGACGGACTTGATGAATGGAAAGTACTTGAATTAAAAGTACTTGCAGATGTAGGTTTAGTTGGCTTCCCAAATGCCGGCAAATCGACATTGCTGTCTGTAGTTTCTGCCGCTAAACCTGAAATCGCAGATTACCCTTTCACCACTTTGGTTCCCAACTTAGGAATTGTGAAGTATCACGATTATCAATCCTTCGTAATGGCTGATATTCCTGGGATTATCGAAGGAGCTAGTGAAGGTAAAGGGCTTGGGTATAGATTTTTGCGTCACATTGAACGCAATTCTATTTTGCTTTTTTTGGTGCCGGCTGATAGCGACGACATCGTTAAAGAATATGGGGTTCTACTCGCAGAGTTAAAACAATACAATCCTGAAATGCTGTTTAAAGATCGTGTTTTAGCGATAAGCAAGTCAGACATGTTAGATGAAGAATTAACCAACGAAATTCAAGCAACGCTCCCTCAGGATTTGAAAACAGTTTTCATCTCCTCTGTAACGGGGCAAAACATACCCGAACTGAAGGATCAACTTTGGAAAATGTTACACTAGTCTTCTGGATTAGATAACGGAGCCATAGACAATTCTAATCCGTTAATTTCTTGAGATACAGGAATTTGGCAACTCAATCGGCTACCTTCCACTTCTAGAACAAACGCCTCGTCAAGCATATCTTCCTCAGATTCACTCATTTCAGGAAGCTCGTGGTCGCTTGTAATAATTACATTGCAGGTAGCACACATAGCCATTCCTCCACATGTCGCTTTGACGGGTAAACTGTTGGCTTTAATCGCCTCCATAACGTTTAAACCCATGTCGGTTGGGGCCTGAATCTCATGGCGATCGCCATGGAGATCTGTAACGTATATGGTTATCAAATCGTCCATTACTCAAAGGCGTTTACCCCACTCACTGTCGTGTATTTTAAAACTAAATTTTTCTCTGGGTGGATTCGCTTGTAGGCCGATTGAACCATTATTGTTGCTTCGTGAAACCCGCAAAGTATCAGACGTAACTTTCCTACGTAATCGTTTATATCCCCAATGGCATATATCCCGGGAACATTGGTGCTATAATCAACCGTATTGACAGGGATGGATTCTTTGTTTAAATCTAGCCCCCATTCCTTTAATGGACCTAATTTAGGAGATAGGCCAAATAACGGAATGAAGTAGTCTATGTCTTTAACCGTCGTTGATTCATCCGCTTTCTTAAAGATACTTACACGTTCTAGCTCGGAGGAACCGTCCAAGTTTGTGATTTCTGCGTTGGTTATTAGGTCTATTTTGCCATTATCAGCAAGACTTTGCACCTTTTCAACGCTGTCTAATGCACCTCTAAATTTTGTTCGACGATGAACCAAGGTGACACTTTTGGCAAGTTCAGCAAGATATATTGTCCAGTCAAGTGCAGAGTCCCCGCCACCAGCTATAACAACGTTTTTATCTCGAAATTTTTCTGGGTCCTTAATAATATAGTCAACGCCATGATCTTCGTATTTTTCGAGGTTTGTTAACTCTGGTTTTCTTGGTTCAAAACATCCTAATCCACCGGCTATAGCTACTACAGGCGCTTTGTGTTCAGTGCCTCTGTTTGTAGTAACGATAAATTGGTCGTCTTCTGTTTTTTCAATTTGTTCAGCGCGCTCTCCTAAAGTGAAACCAGGCTTAAACGGTTCCCCTTGCTTAATTAAATTGTCAACCAATTCACCTGCAAGTATTGATGGGAAACCCGGTACATCGTAGATTGGTTTCTTAGGGTATATCTCAGCCAATTGACCACCTGGTTGGGCCAGTGAGTCAATTAAATGGCAACGCAGTTTAATTAATCCTGCTTCAAATACCGTGAAAAGCCCACAAGGGCCAGCGCCTATTATAATTATGTCCGTCTCAATCATTTCTTTCTAGAAATCGCCTGCAAAAATAACATTTCAATTTACTGTTAGTTTTGATTCTTAGTTTTTAAAACCATGACTACGATCATGTTCAATTAAGTAACCGAAAGTTAAGCTTCGCATAAGCCCGCGTACAGCTATTGAAATGCCACCATTCTGAGCTTATTGTATAAAATCCGGCTGTGGTCATCGCCGCTCTAAGTCTTTCTCTATTGGTAATTTGTTTGTTGCTAAGCGCGCCAGACAGCAATAAAATTTGCTCGTACTTGGGTTGCGCTAAAGAATCGAATTGGTCAAATGCCGTGCCCATATCCAGTTCTATTCCGCTGGTATCAATTAATGTAACGTCAACTGCACAGCCGTAGTTGTGCAGAGAGTGGTTTTTAGGATTGCTCACAAATCTGCCTTTTTGATTTGCTGGGACATCTAAAGCATCCCACATCTTTTGCTGTAATGAAACTGGCCGAGCGGCGTCCCAGATTTTTAGCCGTAACCCTAGTTTCAACTGGTCTAAGTGATGTTGGGCCAATGCTAATTTTTTTGCAGTGGATTCTTCCAAATATGCGTTGTCGAAGTTTCCATACACGTCTTGCTGAAGGAAGTTGTCTGTTGTGCTATACCTCAAGTCTACTTCGATGTCTGAATTAAGCCATTTGACATTTATCAAATTGGCATTCTGCATTTGTATTTCCAATGCGCTTAGCGTGACAGAATCGATAACGCCCAACTGTTGTACAACCTTGTTGGTCGAGATTTCTTTTACTGATGACTCAGTATCGGTATGGTGCGTTGTGCACCGATAGAATGTAAAACACAATACAATGGTTAACAAACGCATTGTAGGCTGGGTTCTATTTTGCGAAATTCACCGCTCTTCTCTCACGAATAACAGTCACTTTGATTTGGCCAGGATAGATCATTTCTTTCATGATCTTTTGGCTTATGTCAAAAGACAGTAGATCTGCTTGCTTGTCTTGTAATACGTCACTGTCCACAATTACACGTAGCTCGCGACCAGCTTGAATAGCAAATGCCTTTTCAACGCCGTCAAAGCCTAAAGCAAGTTTTTCTAAATCCTGGAGACGTTTGATGTATGCTTCTCCATCTTCTCTTCGGGCACCCGGTCGTGATCCACTAATTGCATCACAAGACTGGACAATAGGAGATATCAAATTGGTCATTTCAATCTCGTCGTGGTGGGCGCCAATGGCGTTACACACTTCTGGACTTTCTCCATATTTCTCGGCCCATTTCATACCTAATAGCGCGTGTGGAGTCTCTGCATCTTCATCAGGTACCTTACCAATATCATGTAATAATCCAGCCCGTTTCGCCATCTTTGGATCAAGGCCAAACTCGGCCGCCATGATGGCACACATGTTTGCAACTTCACGACTGTGCTGAAGCAGGTTCTGACCATAACTTGATCGGTAACGCATTCTTCCAACAATACGAATCAGTTCAGGATGTAAACCATTTATTCCTAAATCGATTACGGCGCGTTCACCATGTTCGATAATTTCGTTGTCTACGTCTTTTTTGGTTTTTTGTACCACCTCTTCAATCCTTGCTGGGTGAATTCTTCCGTCAGTTACCAATCTGTGTAGCGATAACCGCGCTATTTCTCTTCTTACCGGATCGAAACCAGATAGAATAATCGCTTCAGGGGTATCGTCTACAATAATCTCAATCCCAGTTGCGGCTTCTAGCGCTCTAATGTTTCTACCTTCACGTCCAATGATTCTACCTTTGATATCGTCATTGTCGATGTTAAAAACGGTAACCGTGTTTTCAATGGCTTGTTCAGCGGCTGTTCGTTGAATGGTTTGAAGAATCATCCGTTTAGCTTCTTTATTTGCTTTAAGCTTGGCTTCTTCAACAATTAATTTGATTTTAGATATGGCGTCTGTCTTTGCCTCATCAACAAGGGCTTCGACAAGATCTTTTTTTGCTTCTTCAGCCGTTAAACCTGCAATTTTTTCAAGTTGTTTTACTTGATTTCCATGTGCTTTTTCAATCTCAGTTTTTTTAATATTTACGATTTCAAGTTGCTGAGATAGGTTTTTCTTAATGGATTCAACCTCTTTAAACTTGTGCTCTTGGTTTTGTATTCTATCGCTTAAGCTTTGGTCTTTTTTACGCAGATCATCTTCTTTTCTAGAGATGGTACTTTCTCTCTGTTGGGTTTCTTTTTGATGGTCTTGTTTAAGCTTTAAGAATTTCTCTTTTGCTTCTAATTCGCGTGATTTTTTATACTGATTAGCCTTTTGTTCAGCTTCTTTAATGATTTGGGTCGCTTTTGAATTTGATTTATTATTCAGTACCAAAAATGCTATCCCACCACCAGCAATTATGCCGGCAAGTAATCCAATAAGTATTGATGTAATGTCCATTGTACGTTGTTGTTTTAGTTAAACAATTTCAAGTCAACGCATTGCATCATTTATAAGTGTTTGGAAGTACGAAATTTTTCTATCTAAAAGGTGTTTGTCTGAAGACTGCTCTAATTGATACCCAGCTACCTCGGTGGCAAATTCTAAAGCTGCCATGGCTAGTGAGTCCTGTTTGTCTTTTACCGAGAAATTTTCTTGGTAAAATTTTGATTTTTCATTTATCAATTTAGCTGCCTTTCGAACGGATTCTTCTTCAGCAGCATCAATTTTAAGCGGATATTGTCTATCTCCTATTGTAACCTTTATCGATATTTCATTTTGTGCACTATCCAATTCTAATCACTTAAAAGTGCAATACATCGATCTATCTCTTTTATGTAGTTATCAATTTGTTGTTTTAACTCTTCTTGATTACCCATTGATTGAGACATTGTCTCGGCAAGTTTAACGTTTTTATTATTCTCCTCTAAATCTTTTATCAGGTTTTTTTGGGTTGTAAGTTGAGCTTCTAAGGTTTCGTTTTTTTTCGCTAAGTCTTGATTTTCAGTCTTTAATTCACTTAAACGTGTAAGCATTTCTTTTAGGCTTACTTCGAAATTCCATAGTTTTTGCTCAGCTTCAGTCATTTATTTTCTGATTAGTGCATTCACGTCTTTTTCTAGTCGAGACATGACTTTGTTCATTATTTTTTCTATACGGTCGTCAGTCATAGTTTGCTTTGCATCGTATAGGTCAATCGATATTGCGTACGATTTTTTATCTGGGTCAATGTTCTTGCCTTCGTAGACATCAAACAGTGATAAATTTTTGAAAAACGCTCCGGTAGATTCTTTTACTATTCGCTCAACCAAATTGTATGTAACGTCTTTGTTGAGTACCAAACTCAAATCGCGTGACACAATTGGGTAAACAGGAATGTCCTCCAGTTTAAACCTAACATTTTGCAAGCGTTTGCTCAGCGAGTCCCAATTAATTATTGCATAATGCACGTCTTGCTTTAGTCCGTATTCTTTCTTCAATGTCGGACTCAACGTTTGAAGATTAACATCTTTGAGAAGCTTTTTAAAGGGTAAACCCAAAATGTCAGACATCGATTCAAATAAACCTTTAAGAAAAAAGTAGTCTCCTTTCTGAGCATCGGTTGCCCAGTTTTTGTCTGAGGTATGACCAGTTGCCGCCAGAATTACTTGATTTGTCTCATCATATTCACCCTCGAGTTTTTGGTAAGTCTTACCGAATTCAAACAACAAAAGGTCTTTGTTCTTACGATTTAAATTAAATGCGATCGAAGTCATCATGCCATCGAGCATGTCCGTTCTCATGACGGATTGATCTATGCTTAGTGGATTTAAAAGTTCCACGGCTGTAACGTCAGTTCTATTATTTGGCTTGGTTTGGCTATTGCTCATTGTCTCAAAAAAGCCTTTCGACACCAAGAAATCAGAAACCTTGTCACGCAATTCAGTCAAGTTGAAATCTGAGGAAATGCTTGGCGTCATAGACAACCTTTTGGGAATCTCAACTTGGTTGAACCCATAAATTCGAAGAACTTCCTCTGCAATGTCAACCGGCCTCAGTACATCACTACGATAAGGGGCTACACTTACCGTGATGTCATTGTCGACAGTGTTTGTGATGTCTATCTCCAATCTGGTCAAGATGTCAGCAATTTCATTATTTGAAAGCGACGTTCCACAAAAACTATTTAACCAAGTGGTGTTAAACGTAATGATGTTGTTGGTAATTTCTTTTGGGTAATTGTCAATGATTTTAGAAGCCTCTTCTGCGTTTGCAACGTCCTTTAAAATATCAACTACACGTTGTAATGCATATAAGGTGATGTTTGGGTCACAACCACGTTCATAACGGAAGGAGGCATCCGTATTCAATCCATGGTTTTTAGCAGCTTTTCTTATTACTGCAGGCTCAAAATAGGCACTTTCGATAAAAACAGACGTGGTGCTTGCTGTTACCCCAGAATCTAGTCCACCAAAAACACCTGCCATCGCAAGGGGTTTTTCCTCGTCTGCGATTAACAGTTCGTAGCCAAACAGGTCTCTCTTGGTTTCGTCAAGTGTAATTATTTGCTCTCCTGGTTTAGCCGTTCTGACATGGATATTCCCATTTATTTTTTCAGCGTCAAATGCGTGTATGGGTTGTCCTAGTTCATGTAAAACAAAGTTCGTTGTGTCAACAACATTGTTAATTGGGTTGATGTCGATAGAAAGCAATCGTTCTTTTAACCACTTAGGGCTTTCTTGAACTTGAATGTTTTTCAATAAAATACCGCTGTACCGCGGACAATCATTTGCATTTTCTATGACTACTTGTATTGGACTCTCAATGTCGCACTGGATGTCGGCAACGTTAGGCAGAGCAATGGAAGCATCTGTCATGGCCTGAATGTCTCTAGCCGTTCCTAAATGCGATGCCGCGTCTCCTCGATTAGGGGTTAGTCCAATTTCGATTTGGTAATCTTCTTTAAGGTCAAAAAGGTCTCGAGCCAAAGTTCCAACCTTAGCTTGACTGTCTAACAAGAGTATTCCATCATGACTACTTCCTAAACCGATTTCATCTTCGGCACACAACATGCCTTCTGAAACATGACCTCTAATTTTGGCTTTTTTTATCTTGAAACTGTCTCCTTTTGCAGGAAATATTGTAGTGCCAACAGGGGCTACGACCACTTTCTGGCCAACAGCTACGTTAGGTGCACCGCAAACGATAGGCAAATTACTGCCAGACCCAACATCTACTGTTGTGACTTTTAAATTGTCGGTATTTTCAGCTGGTTGACAGGTTATAACTTCTCCTACCACCAGACCCGCTAAGCCTCCTTTAATTGATTCAATTTTATGCAGCTTTTCAACTTCTAGCCCAGTGTCTGTAAGCAATTTGCTTAAATCCTCTGGAGAATCCTTAAATGGGATTAGGGTTTTTAACCAATTATAAGAAACAATCATTTTGCGTCTTCTCTTTCTCTATTAATGTTACCTGAAGAATAAGCCACGAAATTAAGAATATTATGGTTACACCTTCCCTTGATATTTAAACATCTTTGGTCGCAATTAAAGCCGATTTAAATCGTTGGGTAGGTATTGTTAAGCCCATTATATTTGTCGCCTCGAGTATGGATTTAATTCTAGAACAACCCACTTGGTTTTTGTTACTCTGTTTATGCCTAGGGGTAGTTTACAGTACCTTGCTGTATAGGAAATCTTTGCGAAAAGACAGACAAAACAAACCCTTCATTCAATGGGTACTAGCAGTTCTCAGAACTGTTGTTGTTTCCGCTTTGGCTATTTTAGTGCTCAACCCGCTGTTGAAATATGTTGAAACTACTTTAGAGAAACCTGTTGTGTTTGTTTATACAGATCAATCACAATCTATGGTTCTTGGTGGCGATAGTGCTTACGCCGTAAATCAGCTTCCTGGCGATGTTGACCAACTGGAAAAAACGCTAACAGATAAATTTGATGTAATCAGGATTGACCCGTCTGCCCAAGAGCAAACGTACAGCAAAACAAATACGGATTTGTCGGCGCCGTTCAGAGAAATTCGCAGGTTATATGATACTAGAAATGTGGCCGGGTTGGTCATGGTGTCCGACGGTATTTACAATGTTGGGGTGAATCCAAGTTTTGAGACACAGAAATCAAACTTTCCAATTTATACAGTTCCTGTAGGTGATAGCACTATATATCAAGATGTTTCGGTTTATAATGCCAAAGCAAACGCGGTGACCTTTTTGGGGAATATGTTTCCAATTGAAGTTGTTGTTAACGCCGATAAAGCAAACGGTCAAAGTGTTGAGCTGAGCATTTGGCAAAACGGTATAAAGCTAGATAAAAAGGTAATTGTTGTAAAAGGCAATAGGTTTACTATTTCTCATACATTCTTTTTAGAAGCAAAAGCCACTGGTAGCCAAGTCTACACAGTAAGCGTTTCTGGATTACCAGAAGAGCTGAACGTAGGAAATAACGCTAGATTGGTGTACACTGATGTGTTGGATGTAAAACAAAGAATTTTAGTAGCGGCACATGCGCCTCATCCTGATGTAGCTTTGTTGAGAAAGGTTATTTCAAGTAACGACCAATATGAACTGGACGTTCAGATTGGGTTTTTTGACAAATTAGAAGCGAATAAGTACGACCTAGTTATTACGCATCAGTTGCCCGTCAATGCCTATGAATCAAACTTAATGCAAAGCGTTAAAGAGTTAAAGATGCCGTTGTTGTATATTCTTGGAACTCAAACGAACATGGGCTTATTAAACCGATTGGATCTTGGAATTGAAATAAATGGCAACAGACGAAACTTTAATCAGGGTTTAGCCAAAGTGAATGCTGATTTTGCCTTGTTTGATTTGGATGACGGCTTGAAGCAATTTATGCAAAACGCACCGCCATTAACCATACCTTTTGGTGAATTTAAAATCCCAGTAACCGCCAATGTGTTGGCGTATCAGCGGATCGGATCGGTAGAAACTTCTATGCCTTTGTTGTCTTTTACCAATAATTCTGGTTACCGAGTGGGTGTGTGTTCAGGAGAAGGTTTGTGGAGATGGCAATACCAAGACTATGAACAAAACGAGTCTTTCGAAAATATTCAACAGCTTATACGTAAGTCAATACAATACCTGGCCTTAAAGGACGATAAAAGAAAGTTCAAGGTATATACTTCTGGTAAAAGTTATTTTGAAAATGATAAGATTTCCTTTACCGGAGAGGTATACAACGACAGTTACGAATTTACGGAGGAAGCAAACGTTGAATTAACTTTAAGTCATGTGGATGGAACCCAATACACGTATACGTTGGTTCCACAGCAAGGTGCGTATAGGTATTCAGTGGGCGCGCTTCCAGTGGGAAGTTACAGTTTTAATGCAACAGCCCAGTACAACGGAGAATTATTCAAAGAATCAGGAAGTTTTGTGGTAAAAGCCGTTCAGGTAGAAAGTCAAACACTAACGGCTAACTACGGATTAATGCGCCAAATGGCAAAGGAGTCAGGCGGGGCATACTATTCAAAGGAAGAGTGGAGTGATTTGGCCGAAGTATTAATGGCCTTGCCCAATGCTTCTTCAGTAGTAAAAGAGAACAGTAGGTATCGCGATTTAATTAGTCAAAAGTGGTTGTTCTTCCTCATCGTTGGGTTGCTTTGTGTCGAGTGGTTTGCGCGCCGATGGTTAGGCGGATATTAGGCGTAAATGGGGTTAGTTTAAAAATGAACAATTTGTTCAGTTTTTAATAGATAAAATGATATCTTTGCGGACTATTTAGAAAAACGACAGACGAAACGATTTATTAAAGGTTAACATGAGATTAACATCAGACTTAAAAAAACAAATGTTCACTGAGCACGGTGGGAACGAAAAAAACACTGGAAACAGTGAGGCGCAAATTGCTATGTTCTCGCATAGAATCAAGCACTTGACAGAGCATTTGAAAATCAACAAAAAAGATTATTCAGCAGAAAAAAGCTTAATCGCGTTAGTTGGTAAACGACGAGCTTTGCTTAACTACGTAGCCAAGAAAGATATCTTTAGATACAGAGATATTATCCAAAAACTTGGTTTAAGAAAATAACATTACAGTTAATGTAATACACGAAAAGGCCTTTTGTAAGTTTTGCTTAAGGCCTTTTTTTCTGCATTTTATCGAACAGGGCAAAGGGCCCATTAACAGAAGAAATTTATGAAATTTGAAGCAATCCAAAAAACAATTGACCTCGGCGAAGGCCGTGAAATAACCCTTGAGACAGGACGTCTTGCTAGACAAGCTAACGGTTCCGTTTTCTTATCAATGGGTGATACCAGAATATTGGCGACCGTTGTGTCGGCAAAAACAGCACGAGAAGGTGTTGACTTTTTACCAATGTCTGTAGATTATCAAGAAAAATTTGCAGCTGTTGGGCGTGTTCCAGGAAGTTTCCTTAGAAGAGAAGGTAGATTATCCGATTACGAAGTGCTAATCTGTCGTATTGTAGATAGAACTTTACGACCATTGTTCCCTTCAGACTACCATGCTGAAACACAAATCATGATTCAGCTGATGTCTTCTGACGACAATGTAATGCCAGACGCACTAGTGGGTCTTGCAGCATCGGCAGCAATTACGTTAACAGATATTCCTTTTGATGGTCCTATTTCTACGGTTAGAGTAGGAAGAATTGATGGCAAATTCGTAATCAACCCATACCGCGATGAACTTGAGAATAGTGACATCGACTTAATGGTAGCTGGTACTGAAGCTGATATCAATATGGTAGAAGGTGAAATGGACGGCGTATCTGAACAAGACATGATTGAAGCCTTAAAAGTGGCTCATGAGTATATTAAGAAACAATGTGCTGCTCAATTAGAATTCGCTGAAATGAATGGCGGACGACCAGCTACAAGAGAATACAATCACGAAGACAGCGACGATGAGTTGGCTGCTAAGGTACATGAAGACTGTTACCAAAAATTATATGATATAGGTAAGATTCCTTCGGACAAAAACGAACGTGCTGCTGCTTTTTCAACTGCTTATGATGAGTATGTTGAATCGCTAGGAGAAGAGTTAATGGACGAAAAAGGTGGACTAGTAAAGAAATACTTCGGCAAGGTTAAGAAAAACGCCATCCGAAATATGGTACTTGAAACCAAAGGAAGATTAGACGGTAGAAAGCTTAATGAAGTTCGCCAGATTTGGACAGAAGTAAGCCCATTGCCAGTTCCTCACGGTTCTGCATTGTTTACAAGAGGTGAAACTCAAGCTATGACTACAGTAACTTTGGGTTCTAAGCTTGACGAGCAATTGTTGGACAGTCCAAACTTATCAGGGAAAAGCAAATTTATGTTGCACTACAACTTCCCTGCATTTTCAGTGGGTGAAGCAAGACCAAATAGAGGTCCAGGCCGAAGAGAGATTGGTCATGGAAATCTTGCGGCTAGGGGATTGAAGAAAATGTTACCAGAAGATGTTGGGTACACGGTACGAATTGTATCTGATGTATTAGAATCAAATGGTTCAAGTTCGATGGCAACGGTTTGTGCTGGTTCTATGGCACTGATGGATGCTGGTATCAAAGTGAACGCTGGATTAAGTGGTATAGCGATGGGGATGATTTCTGACCCAGAAACAGGTAAATATGCTATTCTTACAGATATTTTGGGAGACGAAGATCACTTAGGTGACATGGATTTTAAATTGGTTGGAAACGACAATGGAATCTATGCTTGTCAAATGGATATGAAGGTTGACGGTTTGTCTTATGAGGTATTAGAAGAAGCTTTGATGCAAGCCAAAGAAGGTAGAACGCATGTTTTACGTGAAATGGAAAAAACCATAACTACTGCACGTGAAGATCTTAAACCTCACACACCTCGACTTGTTAAATTTGCTGTTGAAAAAGACAAAATCGGAGCGATTATCGGTTCAGGAGGAAAGGTAATTCAAGAACTTCAAGAAAAAACCAACACCACAATTACTATAGAGGAAGTTGATGGTAAGGGAATGGTTGAAATCATGTCGGCCGATAAAGAAGGACTTGATATGGCAAAATCTATTATTGATGGAATTTGCGAAGATGCTGAAGTTGGGAAAGTGTATGACGGTATTGTAAAAGGTGTAATGGACTTTGGTGCATTTATCGAATTCTTACCTGGTAAGCAGGGTCTATTGCATATTTCTGAAATCAAATGGGAACGACTTGAAACTATGGAAGGCGTTTTTGAAGATGGAGAAGAAGTAAAAGTAAAACTTCTGGATATAGACGAAAGATCAGGAAAATTCAAATTGTCAAGAAAAGTATTACTTGAAAAACCTGAAGGTTACGTTGAACCTCAAAGAAGAGATAGAGGCGGAGATAGAAGGGGCGGAAATGATCGAAGAGGTAATAACCGAGGACGCGACAATCGTGGTCGTGATAACCGAGGAAGAGACAATCGCGGTCCGAGAGGAGACAATCGGGACCGAGGAAACAACCAAAGAAGTTCTCCTTCGGAGGACGCAGTTGGATAACATTATTTAAAAAAGTGGCCTTGAGCCACTTTTTTTGTGCTATGACTAAAACAACAGAATCAGATTCGCTGTTTGATGGGTTGCACCAAATGTCAACAAATGATTTGGTGAAGTCTATCAATACACTCGACCAATCAGTTCCAGAAAGTGTTGGCAAGCAATTGCAACCTATATCCTTACTGATTGATGCCGTGTATGCCAAAATGAGCCAAGGAGGGAGGTTGTTTTATATTGGTTCTGGTACGAGTGGTAGATTAGGCGTTGTAGATGCTTCAGAGTGTCCACCCACGTTTGGTGTTGATCATGGAAGGGTGGTCGGGATAATCGCAGGAGGCGATCACGCTATACGTATCGCCGTAGAAAACGCAGAAGACGATACCAAGCAAGCTTGGCTTGACCTGAAAGCATATGACGTTTCTGACAAAGATTTTGTAATCGGTATTAGTGCTAGCGGAACGACGCCATATGTCATCGGAGGTCTTCAAGCGTGCAAAACGCATGATGTCAGCTGTGGCTCCATTGCCTGTAATGCTGATAGTAAAATTGGGCAAATCGCAGATTTTGCCATTGATTGTCCTGTTGGTCCAGAGTTTGTCACAGGTAGTACACGTATGAAGTCAGGAACGGCACAGAAACTTATCCTGAATATGATTACAACCTCCGTTATGATTAAGCTTGGTCATGTTCAAGGCAATAAGATGGTGGATATGCAATTGACCAATGACAAGCTTGTTGATAGAGGTACAAAAATGATAATGAATCAATCTGACCTTAACTATGATATGGCGAAGGAAATGTTGCTAGAACACGGAAGTGTTCGCGCGGCTGTTGATGCAATCAACTCGAAAACTTAATCTGTAAAACTGTAGGAGAGGTAGCGTAAAATGTTACAAAATCTGTTGTAATTCTACCAAATTTTGAATCTCAAAAGTGGCAATTTTTGGGTGATCTAAGTCGTGTGGGTTGAAAAACACCTGGTCTATTCCAGCATTTTTACTACCGATAACATCAGATTCAAAATGGTCGCCAACGTAAATGCTTTCTTGAGGAAGGGCGGTGGCTAAATCCAAAGCATGGTGGAATACTTTTGGGTTTGGTTTTAATACACCAACTTCTTCAGAAGTCGTAATGGTTTTAAAATAACCATGCAGTCCTGAGGAATTTAGTTTTGTAGCTTGCACCTCTTTGAAGCCGTTAGTGATAAGGTGAACCTCATACCTGGATTGCAGGTAATCTAAGGTTTCTATGGCGTTCGGCATCAAGCCCGGTTGCTTAGGGCCATCTGTTAAATAACGCTCATTGATGGCGTTCGCTAATCCGGCATCCACGATGTCCCAATGTTTTAGAACCGTTGGAAAACGATCATCTCGGAGTCTATGTTTTTCGAGTTTTCCGGCTCTATATTTAGCCCACAAAGCTTCGTTGATGGTTTCATATTTATGTATAAACTCATCAAACTCTGCAATGCCTTTTTTTGACAAATCAAATTCATCAAAAAGACCAAGTAGTGTTTTACGACTGTTTGATGCGAAGTCCCACAAGGTGTGGTCGAGGTCAAAAAAGATGTGTTTGTAGTCGCTGCTCATTTAATGTTGTGTTTTCGTTCCAAAACTAAGATCTCCAGCATCTCCTAAACCTGGTACGATGTATCCATTTTCGTCCAAATCAGGGTCAATAGTTCCAATCCACAAGGTGGCGTTTGGTATGTGCCGTTTGACGTAATCAACACCCGCCTGGCTACCAATCACAGACACCAAGTGTACTTTTTTTGGGTTACCCTGTGCTAAAAATTGCTCATAAGTCAAAACAAGCGATTGGCCTGTAGCCAACATGGGGTCGGTAAGAATTAATACGCGATCTTCTATAGTTGGACTTGCTAGATACTCTACCTTTATCTCAAAATCATTACCTGTCGTTTGGTGCCGATAGGCCGAGATGTAAGCCAAGTCGGCTTGATTGAATAATTGGTTTACGCCATGTTGCAAGGGTATGCCCGCGCGTAATACAGTGCCTATTACAGGTTGGTCTTTTAGCTCTGTAGTGTCGGCACTACCCAGTGGAGTTTGTGTTTGGGACGATTCGTAGTCCAGTGATTTTGATATTTCATATGCCGCAATCATTCCAATGCGTTCAATATTTTTTCGAAATCGATAACGATCTTGTTGTATTTCCTTGTCTCTCAATTCTTTAAGAATTTGACAGACAATTGATTTTTCTTCAGAAAGATTTTTAACCTCAAACATGTTTTTTGGTACGATTTCTGCCTGTAAAATTATATAAGTTAATTCATACCTGAATCATATAAATAGTAAATATCACTTAACTTTGATTATTAAATGAGCGTTACAAAAGCACCCACCTTTGTGTCAATCACGATAACCCTTTGTTTGCTTTTGATGGGTTTTGCAAGCCCCCAGCAAGATATCTTTTCTGACTTCGAATCTGCCATTGCTGGCGGAAATGCGAGTAAATTTTCAAACTACTTAAGTAGCAGTGTTGAATTGGAACTACCAGGAGAGGTTGAAGGGATATATAGTAAACAGCAAACAGTAGTAATTCTGAACCGTTTTTTTGACAAATACCCGCCAACGGCTTTCACATTGGTACATAGAGGAAGTTCCGCATCTGGAAGTAAATTCGCCGTAGGCGACTATACAACTGGCGAAGAAAAAACCTTCCGAGTCACTGTGTTTGTTAAAAAGCAAGGGGATAATTACTTGATACAAGAAATTGAGTTCGAATAACCAAGGTTAGATTAATGGATTTTACGAATAAGCAAACCCTAGATTTTATCCATAGGGCTTTTGAAGAAGATATTAAAGATGGAGACCATTCCTCGCTTGCATCGATACCAAAGGGTACGGTCGGAAAGGCGAAGTTGTTGTTTAAAGACGACGGTATTGTCGCTGGAATTGACCTGGCTCAGGTAATTTTAAGAGAACTTGACGAGACTATAACGTTTGAGGTATTCAAGCAAGACGGTGATTCGGTTAAGTATGGTGATATAGGCTTTATTGTAACAGGAAGCGTTCATGCGATATTGGCAGGTGAACGAGTTTTGCTTAATTGCATGCAGCGATTAAGTGGTATAGCGACGCAAACGCACAAGCTCGTTCAGATGATGGGCAATTCTACATCTAGATTGTTAGACACGCGTAAAACTACTCCACACCTTAGATTTTTGGAAAAATGGGCTGTTACCGTGGGTGGGGGACATAACCATCGGATTGGTTTGTACGACATGATTATGCTTAAAGACAATCATAACGATTATGCTGGAGGGATTACAAACGCGGTGAACAAAACCAAACAATATCTAAAAGACAATAACCTAGACTTAAGAGTTGAGGTCGAAACACGAAACATGGCTGAAGTTCAAGAAGCCTTGGCAGTGGGAGGAGTCGATCGCATTATGTTAGATAATTTTACACCAGCTGAAATTGTTGAGGCATTAAAAGTAATAGATGGGCAAGTCGAAACGGAAGCAAGCGGCGGGATTAATGAAAGCAACCTTCCAGGCTATGCGGCTACAAACGTTGACTTTATCAGTATTGGAGCCCTGACACATTCAATCAAAAGCATGGATATTAGTCTTAAAGAAACAGACTAAAAATATTGCTTTGTAAAAGCAGATAAGGCTTCAGTAGGAACTGAATGTCCTCCGTCAAATCTGAATTGCACTGGGTTGACACCGATTTTATCAATAAAACTTAGTTGCTTTTGCCACGACGCTTCATTTCTAAATGGATCACTTTCGTCAAAGGCTAGATAGCAACGCATTGATTCCATCTTTTTTGACGTTCGTTTTAAATCTATGTCTTGCGGAAATGTTCCCGCCCAAAGAACAAGTTGGTTGGGTTGAATATTACCATCTGCCAACCAACGACAAGCCGTTGCAACGCCCTGTGAAAATCCAAATAAGGTGATGTTTTGCCCGGGCTGAGTAAAGGTTTCAACTATTTTGTTCAAATAAGCCACATAGTCTTGTATGTCGTTGAGGCGATCCTCTTTTGTCATCCAACTAGCCACAACATCACCATAAAAACCCTTTCGATAAAACCGGTGTAGACCTTCTGGAGCGACAATGGCGCGTCCTTCGACCGCAATAGCATCAAACGACTCGATAAATGTACTTGCCAATTGAGCATATCCGTGCAAAACAATCCACACTTCAGAAGCTGTTTGTAGATCACCTTTTGAATAAACAGATGCTGTTTTTTGGACACTCAGATTGTGTTTATGCATAGGCAAAAGTATAAAGTATAAAGGATTGATGGATTGAAGGAATGATGTCTTGGGAGATTTGTGATGCAATCCAAGCAGGTATGTCTTGTATTTTTAAATTATGAATGAATCTGATGCTAAAATTAAATACGTAAAATCAATGAAACTACGATGCAAACAATTGGCAATAGAAGTGCTTACAGTTTGTGATAAGCTGCAATCAAATCGCAACTCGCTAAAAGTAATTTTATACCAATTATGTAAAAGCGTGTCAAGTACCGCAGCGAACTATAATGCAGCCTGCAGGGCAAGGTCCAAGAAAGAGTTTTTTTCTAAAATAAGTATTGTAGTGGAAGAAGCTGACGAGACCGTTCTATGGTTAGAAGTTTTAAAGGATGGACATTTTACGAACATTAATCAAGAAATTACTACTTTGCTGGGTGAGGCTAGAGAAATCTTAAGCATATTTGCTAGTGCAAGGAAAAAAGTAAGTCAGCGGTAAACCTCAATCATTCAATCCCTCAATACTACAATCCTTCATAGTTAGTAAAATGAATATTCCTCATTCACTCATTCCACATCAGAATATGAAAATCCACCTCATCGCCGCCATAGCTAAAAACAATGCCATAGGAAAAGACAATCAATTGCTTTGGCATATTAAAGACGATTTGCAATTGTTTAAAAAAACGACGCTGAATAATGTCATCATTATGGGGCGCAAAAGTTATGAGTCGATTGGGAGGCCTCTGCCGAAAAGAACGAATGTGGTGATTACTAGAAAACGGGATTACCAACCCGAAGGTGTTCTCGTGTTTAACAGCTTAAATAATGCCTTTGATCATTTCCGAAAAACAGAAGCCGAAGTCTTTGTAATCGGTGGTGGAGAAATCTACCGACAAAGCCTAGACGATGCGCATGTGTTACATATCTCGCATGTAGACGTATCTGTTGAGGATGCCGATACTTTTTTCCCGAAGGTTAAATGGGAAGAGTGGAGGGTGGAAGAAAGTGAAACGTTTGAAGCGTCAGACACAAATGATTTTGGATTTACCTATCGTAGGTACCTCAGGAAGTCGGAGTAACCTCCAGAAATAAACCCCTTCGAGTTTTCATGATAATGCCAGGCGTAATTTGAGGTGGCTTGGTTTGCTTGTATGTAAAAGTGAACTGGCGTAACAAAATACTTAGGATTAGCTGAGACTCCATTATGGCTAATGATTGTCCAATGCAAACTCTTTCACCCTGTCCGAATGGAATGTACTGGAATGCTTTTCCACGCATGTTGTCTGCGGAAAAACGCTGTGGTATGAAGTCCGCAGGCTTTTCCCAAAAATCTGGATCACGATGCAATGTGTAGGCACAAATCATAAAATAGGTGTGTGCATCGAATTGTTGTTTGTCAATTTCATCCTTTTCTTCGGATTGTCGATGTATGGACCACACGGGAGGATACAACCGCATCGATTCCTGAATACATTGTTTTGTCGTTTGCAAATTGCTTAGGTCTGCAAATGTATTTGTGGTTTTAAGCGACTCTTGTCTGCAGTCGTTTTGATTTGTAGGGTTTGTCGCCAGGCAGTAGAGCGTCCAGGTTAGTGCAGAAGCAGTGGTGTCGTATCCGGCAAAAATGAAGTTCACTATTTGATCTCGAATTTCGTCGTCGTCAACATCTCTGTCAAACATATCGTTCATCCAATAGCTGCATTTTTTACGATTGTTTCTGGCAAAAGCAATAATGTGTTTGGCTACGGTATCTAAGTATCTAACGGCAGTACTTTGGTCTGATTTGACCGATAAACCAATCTGTTTGCGAAGCCGATTGGTATAAAATTTTATTTTCTGATTGCGAATACTTGTTTGATCTAATACCTCACTGTGTGCACGCTGTATTTCTTTGTAATCAACCTCAATGCCATCACAAAACTGAGTTCGAACCAATATACGAAGCATAAGCATCTCCATAGATGCCTCGACGTCATTTTTGCCTGCTGAATGAGTCCAAGTCTTACACAGGCTATCGCACTCATCTAGTATAATGGATTCAAATTGCTGTATGACTTGTTCATGAAAGCTTGGTTTTAAATGGCTGCGTTGAGATTGCCATATTTTGTCTTCCGAAATGAAAATGCCATTTCCGAGCAAAGGACGTAACGCCTTGATTACGGGCGATCTTTTATAGTTTGCCTTATTCGTTTTTAAAATGTGTTTGATGTATTCTGGTTCTGAAACGAAGTGTAATTTTTGGTATTTCCCACCATCAAATTCTATAACCTTACCGACTTTTCGAACCAGTTTCTCTAGTGATTCTAGTGGTTGAACCAATAGTAGTCCAAACCATTTAACTAAAGTAAACCCACTAATTTTTGGAAGTTTTGACATCAGCTATAATGCGGTTAGGTCTTCAAACTCCAGTGTATGCTTTAAGCGGTGAACAAACCGAGCCATATCTGCTCCGTTACTAACACGGTGATCGACACTTAAGGTGATTTGAACCATGCTTTTGTTTTCGATACCAGTTGAGGTTTCGACTAATCGGTCGCACATGGTCCCGATAAATATACCAAATCCATGCATGGGTATTGGAACTCCCCACGCACGTCTGTCACCAGAAAAATTTAAAATGGAAGAGAAGTATACCGTACCAAAATAAGCCTTTCTGATTCTTGGAATCGATAACCAAAGCGTATAAAACAGCTTTCTAACAAACCAGGGCAGCTGCATAAATACCTTGCGATTACCATCAATGTGGTCATCAACATTGTCAACCGCATGTTGAAGATCTATTAGCGATAAGTGTTCAGCGTTTCTGATTAAGGAGCTAACTACCTGAGGATTTTTTTGATTTAACTCAGTGGGGTAAAAAACGTCAACCGTATTAAAATCTACAGCGGAATTGTTCCGCATATAGGTGCGTTGTATTGATGGATTTTCTTTAATTGCTTTTACGCAACATGCCAGTAAATAGGTCGAAAAGGAAACAGATTTACCGCCGTCTTTTCTATACGTTCTAAGCAATCCCCGTGCATGCGTTGCATCGAGTTCAACAAGGGTATGAATGTATGGTGTTTTGTTGCCTAAACGTACCGCGTCACCGACCATTTTTTGATGGATCGGAATTTTTTGCTTGACGTAATTGGTAGGCATTAAAGAACCTTATGGCTTTAGCCTTCCATACATTCTTGGAAATGGTATAGTTTCTCTAACGTGAGGAAGTTTGCAAATCCAAGCGAGTAAACGTTCAAGACCTAATCCAAATCCAGCATGTGGGACAGAACCAAATCGTCTTAAATCTAAATACCATTCAAAAACATCCATCGGAAGTTTATGCTCATTTATCTTTTCGATCAAAAGTTCCTCGTTTGTCTCTCTTTCACCTCCGCCAACAACTTCACCATATCCTTCTGGTGCCAACATGTCAACACCACGGGCGAACTTCGGGTTTTCGGGATTTCGCTTTAAATAGAAAGCTTTAATTTCATGTGGCCAGTCATACACCATTACAGGTACATCAAACATTCTTGTTAATACCGTTTCGTCTGATCCACCAAAATCCTCACCATAGGTGAAGTTTTTTGCGGATTCTAGCCATTGAGGAATGTTACGTTCGTCTTCCTCCAACTGTTTAATCTGATTTTTATTCTTGTCAATGGTATTTAGGTTAAAGTTAACCTTGCCTTTTTTCATGCCACCAGCAGCAATTAAAGCTTCTCGTTCTGCAATGTCTTTTTTCAGTCCTTCAATTTGGCTTTTGGTTTCAATCAAATCAGCCTCAAGTACTTCGATTGTTGTTTTGCCTTCAACTTTTTCTTCGCCTTTTATAATGGCAACAGCTGCATCATATGTTAATCTAACAAATGGATTAGCAGTTTTTTCGAGAGAAGCGGTATCTCTTTCAAGTAACTCAAGCTCCATTTTGCAATTAGCTACGGTTTCGCTAACAACAAATCGCACAAAATCTTCAATGCAATCCATGTTGTCGAAAATGTCATGAAATGCCATTTCCGGTTCAATCATCCAGAACTCTGATAAGTGACGTCTAGTCTTAGACTTTTCAGACCGGAATGTTGGACCAAACGTGTAGATTTTACCCATAGCCATAGCCATAGCCTCTCCATAAAGTTGACCACTTTGCGATAAATAGGCAGGTTGGCCGTAAAAATCGGTTTCAAACAAGTCTGTCGTCCCTTCTGCAGCATTGCCTGTAAAAATTGGAGCATCCATCTGAATAAATCCTTCTTTTTGAAAGAATCGATGAATGGCAAAAATGACCTGATTTCTTACACGCATAATCGCCCATTGGCGTTTGCTTCGTAACCACAAGTGACGTTGGTCCATTAAAAACTCAATACCATGTTCCTTGTTTGCAATTGGGTAGTCAGTGCAATTCTGAATAATATCCACCGAATCTACGTGGATTTCAAAACCACCAATTTGGCGTGTGTCGGCAACTACTTTGCCCGTTAATGTGATGCTACTTTCCTGACCTAAGGCAGAAATAGACGCGAATTTTTCCTCACCAATGTTACCTAAGTCAACGATGCATTGGCAGAAACCAGATCCGTCACGCAAAATGAGGAAAATCAACCCCTTGCTCTCGCGTTTGTTTTGGACCCAGCCTTGAAGCGTAACAACCGAATCTTGCTGTGTAGATAAGTCTTTAATGTATGTTTTCATCGAAATGGATTCAATTCTCTAATTTTGGACAAAAATAAGGGTTAAACCGCATAGGCTTAACCTTAAAAAGGTAAATATGCTTAAGCAATCGTTAAGTCAGAAGCTTCTACAAAAACTATCTCCGCAACAGATACAATTTATCAAGTTGTTGGAGCTCAATACGCTCAATTTTGAGCAAAAAGTAGAAGAGGAGTTAATTGAAAATCCTGCCTTGGAGAATGGGAAAGACGAAGCGACTTCTGATGCGAACGAAGAACATGATTATGACGAAGATTTCGGAGATGTAGACAACTATGAATCTTCTAAAGAAGAAAGCATAGATGTTTCCGATTACCTGAATGATGACGATGGCGGAATTCGACTGAATGATCAGTACAGCGGAGACGACGAGGAAAAGGAGTTTATCCCTATTAACGCGGCCATTTCATTTAGAGACCGTTTGCTAGAAAGCGTTAAGCAAAACCTACAAACAGAACATGAATACATACTTGCGGATCAAATTATAGGGACCATAGAAGACGATGGCTATTTGCGTCGACCTTTGAGGAGTATCGTGAATGACCTTCTTTTTTCTGCAAACATCAGAACTACTGAAGAAGAGTTGGAGAAGGTCTTGATTAAGATCCAAGATTTAGAACCTCCTGGCATTGGAGCAAGAAGTCTTCAAGAATGTTTGCTTTTGCAAATCCAAAACAAAGCAAAATACAAAAACACCGCCATCACCAAGCTTTCGGCGAGCATCATCGAAAACCACATGGAAGATTTTTCTAAGAAGCACTATGCGCGTCTTATGAAGAAGTTGGATGTGACAGAGGATTTTTTGAAAGAAGCCATTACGTTTATTTCAAAACTTAATCCAAAACCTGCGGGTGGTGCTGCTGGTGGAAGACAAACAGACTATATCATACCTGATTTTATTGTTAAAGAATCCTACGGCGAACTTGAAGTAGAGTTAAATAACCGTAATACACCGGTGTTAAAAGTTTCAGCAGATTACATGGAAACTTTAAAAGGGTATGAGAAATCGAAGAAGCCCGATAAAAGTACCAAAGATGCGGTTCAATTTATTAAACAGAAATTAGATAGTGCCAAGTGGTTTGTTGATTCTGTAAAACAACGTCAGAACACCTTATTGGTTACTATGCGTTGTATCGTTGAGATTCAGAAAGACTATTTCTTGTCTGGAGATGAAACGCAGCTCAGACCAATGATATTAAAAGATATCGCCGAAAAAGTCCATCTTGACGTGTCGACCATTTCGAGGGTTGCCAGTAGCAAATATGTCGAAACAGATTTTGGTATTTTCTTATTGAAGCACTTTTTCTCGGAGGGCATCGTAACCAGTAGTGGTGCAGAAGTGTCTAATAAAGAGGTGAAAAAAATATTGAGTGATGCCATCGACAATGAAAACAAGCAGAAACCGTTGACTGATGGACGTTTACAAGAATTGCTTAAAGTAAAAGGCTATAACATCGCCCGCAGAACGGTGGCCAAGTATAGAGAGCAGCTCAATATTCCTGTGGCAAGACTTCGAAAAGAACTCAAGTGACAGAAAGACTGGCAAAAATTACCTCATTAGTCTTTCATCCCATTTTCGTGCCGATTTATGGTGTATTCGCCATTTCTAGTTTTCATCTAGTTGTGGCCTCTAAGTTAAATGCGCAACCCAAAGCACTTTTGCTGTCTATGTATTGCGTGCTGCTTTCATTCTTGCCGTTACTTGGCGTTATGTTTTTGCTCAACAAATATAAAATTGATGAGCTGTCTAAAATATCGTTATCAGAAAGACGACTATCCGCTTGGGCGCTTTGCCTGATTTATGCCTTGGAGTTTTGGTTCTTAGATAATTACTTTTTTCACCCCTTTTTAAGACTGTTTGTATTGGCACTCTGCTTGAGTTCTGGAGTGCTGGCCATGTTGTCGGCGTATAAAAAGGTTAGTTTTCACGTCTTTGGGTGGTCAGGTTTGCTCGTACTCACATTTGTACTTGGCGTTAAGAATAATCCAATGTTTATTTTCGGAATCTTATTGGTATTACTCATTACAGGCCTGGTCGCAAGTGCACGCTTAAAACTAAAAGCACACACAAAACAAGAAGTTTATCTTGGGTTTATATTCGGTTTAATATGCAATATTGCAGTTTATTTGTTTTTCGATGGAAGGGTTTAAAAGTATACTATACAAAATAGAAGGAAACGCAGCACACATCACACTGAATCGTCCAGATGTGTTTAACGCGTTTAATGACGAACAAAGCTATGAATTACAGGATGCGCTAAAGCAAGCCAAACGCGACAAAAATGTACGCGTCATTGTACTTACGGGTGCTGGCAAAGCTTTCTGCAGCGGACAGGATTTGAAGGCAATAGCTGGAGCAAAAAATAGATCATTAAGAGATTCTTTGGATAAGCGGTATAATCCAATAATCAAAGCAATGCGTTCCATGCCAAAGCCAATTATTGGCAAAATTAATGGTGTTGCAGCGGGCGCCGGGTGCTCATTGGCACTGGCGTGCGACTATGTTATTGCTTCTGAGTATGCCAGCTTTATTGAAGTTTTTATCAACGTTGGACTGGTGTTAGATTCAGGCTCAAGTTATTTTTTACCTAGGTTGGTTGGTAGTGCGCGTGCATTTGAAATGTCGACCATGGGTAACAAAGTGAAAGCGGATAAGGCATTGGAGTGGGGCATCATTAACAAAGTTGTTTCGGCTGAAGAATTACATGCAGCGACTGCTGAAGTGGTTGCCTATTATGAAAACGCACCAACCAAAGCGATTGCATTGATGAAGCAGATGATTAATAAATCGTTCCATTCAGACTTAAACGAGATGCTGGAGTATGAAGCTTGTTGTCAAGAAATTGCTGGAAATTCTGACGACTACAAAGAAGGTGTTGCGGCATTCAATGCAAAGCGTAAACCTGAATTCACTGGAAACTAAAGTCAGCGATAAACACTTATGTTTATAGCTTATCTTTGACTCATGAGAATCTTAGTCCTCATATTTTTATCGGTCGTAGCATCAGCTTCGATTACCGCACAAGATTTTGAACCGTGCAAAACTGTCGAGTACATCGATGCCTTAGAACAACAGTACCCAGGAATAAAGCAGCATATTGATGAAGTTTACAAACACAGCGTGCAAGCGACCAAACAACATGAATTAATCCATGGCAAACGTTTTCCTATTGATACAACATATGTGATACAGGTGGTTTTTCATGTGGTGTGGAGAACGCCTGAAGAAAATGTAGCTGCTGTGCACATTCAGGAACAACTAGATGTTTTAAATGCCACCTTTAATCGACAAAATGCAGACACGGTTAATACCAGAGAGATTTTTAAGCCTGTTGCAGGAAGTGCGCGAATACGTTTTGAATTGGCTACAGTCGACCCTTTTGGTAATGCAACGAACGGAATTACACGAACGCAAACGTCCGTCATAACATTTAATACCAACAATAGAGCAACCACGTATGATTTTGTAAAAGAAACCAGCCGCGGTGGCATAGATTCTTGGAACACCAAGAAGTACTTGAATATTTGGGTGTGTAACCTCGATTATACCACAGGACAATTGGGTTTGTTCGGTTACGCCTTTCCGCCAACAGGTGCAGAGTTTTGGCAAAACACAACGTCCTTTACATCAGATAGAAAGCAAGGGGTTGTGTTGCATTACGAAATCGTAGGGCCTAACAATCCTGCAGATCTTGACCCAAGTGTTTATACCAATGAGAAGACGGCGGTTCACGAAATCGGACATTTCTTGGGATTGCGCCATGTTTGGGGGGATGCAAGATTTAACGGCTGTAGCGTAGATGATTTCATTGATGATACACCAAATGCCGTTGCAGCAACAAGGGGATGCCCAATTGGGGCAAACACTTGTAATACAGATAACTTGCCTGATCAGGTCGAAAATTACATGGATTACGGAAGTGACGTATGTGCCAATATGTTTACGAAGCAACAAGTTGCTGTTATGCGATATAACTTGGTGAATCTTAGAGAAGGTCTTGGAGCGCCAGAAGTGTTATATCGTCCTATACCCGAAATCGGGGAATTTAAGCTGTATCCTAATCCAGCAACAACGACGTTGAAATTCTTCTCAGAAGATATATTTGATGAATACGTCTCATTGACTTTTCGAAATGTTTTGGGTCAAGACGTACACACAATTAAGGCATTCAAAAACGACTACATCGTAGAGTTTGAATTGGTTGGCGTTGCCAATGGCCTGTATGTAATTGGGGTGGAAACCAAAGACGGCGTTGTAGAGTATATCTTGAATCAAGCGTCAAAATCTCCTTATTTCCTGATACTGCGGGAGTAGCATACGCATCTTAGTAACACCTGTCTAATTCTTGTTCTGTATTGTCAACACATCTTAATGTTGTTCAATATGTATAAAGTAATGTGCACATTATCAGAATGTTATGTAGGTGGTTGTTGATGGTGTTTGAACCGTCATATTCCTTGTAAGCAATCAAATGACCTCTAATCGCTTGATTTTCACAAGTTTCTAATTTCGTCTACTAAACGTTTAGGTTTTTGTTTGTACTGCGTCTTACTATCTACTGGTAAGGGTCAAATAGTACAATTGATAAAAACAGTTTATGAAAACATGTAGACTTTACCTTGTTTTAACTGCTATTGCATCAGCATTTATGCTTTTCGGGAATAGTGCACAAGCTCAACCTTGCTACTCTGGTTTCACTTATCGCTTGCCAATCGAAATTGACAATAGCAAAAGTGCCAAATTGGTGGATTACGAAATTGAGGTGGTGCTTAACACAGCGTCATTGGTTTCTACCGGTAAAATGCGTTCACTTGGTCAAGATATTCGTTTCCTAGATGGAAAGAGTAACGAGTTAAACTTTTGGATTACGGACGGAACAATGAATTCTGCTTCGACATCTATCTGGATCCGAACTGATTCCATATCTGATTACACCAAGGATACCATTTATATGTATTACGGTAATGCTAGTTCTAGCCCTAAAAGTAATGCCAACACAACTTTTCAATTGGTTGAGGAATTTAATGGGTCTACGCTAAGCTCTTCGAAATGGAATACTTGCGGAAGTGGAACAATTGCCTTGTCAGGCGGTAAACTTAAGCTAACATCAAATTCAACAACTGCTAGTATATACACGAAGACTAAGATTGACGGACCAGTAATTGTCGAATTAGATGGGGTTGTGTCAAGTGGAGGAACTGCCGTGGTAGGTCAGATTAATAATACGGACAAAGGATATGCCATGGTGCACGACGGAAGTAAAATGCAATTAGCCAGTTTAACAGCTGGTTCTTCATGTATTTCTACAACTGGTTACGGGTCGACGAATACGACCGGGCTTGCAGGCGATTGGTCTTTTGTATGGAGTGGATCTAGTCAGAAAGCCTCATGGGCAGGACAGAATCTTAGCTCAACGAACTCAACTACTACCATGAGCAATCAATCACGGATTGCCATAGCCAATACAGGAAGTTTTGGGACGCTTACAGTTGATTATTTGCGGATTCGTAAATATGCTAGTTCGGTACCCGGAATTGCGGTTGGTTCAGAACAAAACATGAAATTCAATGTAGCAGCGTCTTACGCCTCACCACTTTGTGCAGGAGGTGATTTGCAGCTAACGGTAAATACCATTGTAGGTGCAACCTATTCTTGGAAAGGTCCTAACGGTTTTAAGTCAACCTTACAAAACCCACAAATAACAGGTGTAACCACTTCTGACGCTGGACGTTATGACTTAACGGTTGAAATACCAACAGGATGTGCCAGTAAGTCGACTTCGGTTAATGTCAATATCTCTCCCAAAGCGCAAGGTGGTTCAGTCAGTGGAACACAAACCGTGTGCTCAGGTTCGAATACCGGTGTAATCACTTTAAGTGGTCAAACCGGCAATGTTGTTCGTTGGGATTCAGCTACAAGCACGACTGGTCCAT
>CAJQIC010000056.1 GCA_905478335.1 uncultured Bacteroidia bacterium
CTTCCTACTTTTCCCATTATTATTTACTTTTTAAGATTTGATAAAGCCTTGAAAGACGTCTTTCAAGATAATAAACTGTTACTTAACTTTATCTCTTAAGTGGTAAACATTAGGCTGACATTTTACATTTAAAAAGGATAAAAAGAAAAGGGCCGGAATTTTCCGGCCCTTTTCTTTTAAAATTAGGAAACACGTTACTTGCTGAAATACATATTGTCGATATAGACAACAGAGGTACCTGAAGGTGCAGAAACAAAAATATACTGTGCCAAATTTTTGGTACTCGCAAGGTTAGCAAAGTCTGACAAAGGGATTTTGTAATTGACCCAAGTCTCCGAGGTAGGTGTGGTCAAAATAATCTCGTGCTCGGTGTCGTCACCACCTGCAAAAGTGTTATCCGCGCCGAAATCAACAATTTTAAATTTCATCTCTGTTGAATTAGGTGTCCAGACATCGAAGTTGATGTACGCCATTCCAGAAGCATTTATGGTATTGGCCCCAACGCTTTCGATACCAACAAAATTAAGATCAGTGTACTTCTTTATTTTGTTACCACTGATGTCAATCTCCTTTAATGTAGCGGCCGACCAATCTGTTCTCCATGTGTCCACAGTAACGTCGGTATAAACATCGCAGAACATCGAAATGACATCCGAAGATGGAGCGGTAGGATTAGCTGCTGCGCTGGTAGGTTCATTAAGACCCCCACCACCATTGTCTACAGGGAAGTCATCAGGCACTAATCGAATGTACCAAGCCAACGCTGCGTCAGAGGCATCTTCGTACCGAAGAAAAAGTTCGTTTTCGGTGAGGCGAACTACCTTATATTCACGAACTCCGGTATAGAAGCCGATAAATGCTTTACCCGAAACCTTAAGGGTTGTGTCTGAGCCTTCCGTTAGCGTCCAGGTTTCGTTTAACTGATCCGTAAAAGGAGCCGAGTAATCGTCTGCATTTGGATAGGAATTTGGGAATTCGTCTTTTTCTGCATCGTTAATAAACACAAGACCATTAGTAATGTGGTCGAATCCAAATCCTGAAATCTTAAATACGTATTCGTCATTATAAAGACCACTACCAGATTTTGCTAGCCTTGGGGCTTGCCAATGTTCAGGCCAGTCGCCGGCACTTCCATTCGGATTTGGTCCTACACCGAAGTGTACAGCTCTGGTTGAATCTACGACCCACTTCTTGAAGCCCTTGCCATTAACGCCACCGGTGAGCAACACGTAAAGAGGGTTATTTAGCAGTGTTTGATCATCCTTGTCAATAACAATGTCCTGACTTGAACTGCTACTACCACCTGAATTGAACACCGTTAATGTTACTGTATATGTTCCCTTGAGTGGATAACTGCTGGTAACATTTGTACCTTCACCTTTTTCGCCATTACCAAAATCCCATTTGGCGGTTAGCGCATCGTTACTTGCGGTGAATTCAATGATGTTAGCATTAGCACTGCTGGGGACATAAGTAAATGCGGCATCTTCAACAGATGGGGGATTCCCCAATGTTGGTTTTTCATCTTCCTTACAACTCTGAGTGAGCAAAAGGAGACTTACTGTAATCAGTGAAATAAATTGAGTTTTCATTTTATGTGAATTTTATGTTTTAATAATTGGGGTTTTGTGCCCAAGAGCCACCAGCAAGATCAATTTCAACTTGTGGAATGGGAAATAATTCGTGTTTTCCTGGAATAAAACCAATAATAAAGTCCTTCGCTTGACCGGTTCGAACCAAATCAAAGAACCTATGTCCTTCGCATGAAAGTTCAAGTCGTCTTTCTTTCCAGATATCGAGAATTAATTGTTGTCCACTGCTGTTGAGGTCAGGTTGCTGAACCCTTGTGCGGACAAGGTTCAAATACGTCCTTGCTTTATCTTCATTTACGGAAGTAGATCGTGCGTGTGCTTCAGCAGCCATAAGTAATACGTCAGCAAAACGAATAACGCGATAATTCACAGGACTTGTAAGGTCGTCATCTGGCAATCCAATCTCCCCTTGCCTTTTGATGTACTTGTTGTTGTAATAACCGGTATGACCACCTCCACCTTTGGCGTATGTAATGTCGTCTGGGTTCGCCTGAGCGGCAATGAACGAATCGAGGCATAGAACGGTGGCGTCCCTCCTAATATCAGCAGGATCGAAGGCATCATATAATTCTTTAGTTGGCAAATTGTAGCTGTTCCCATTACCATAAACGGGCCCTTTATACTGTCTTATACCCTGAAATCCTGGGGCGGCATTTCCTTCCAAACAGATTAAACATTCATAACTTCCACCCTCTGCACCGGAGTATTCAATGTCAAATACAGTTTCAAGGTTGTTTTCGTTCTCCAAAAAGAAAAGCGTTGAATAATCATTAAATAGTCCGTAAGGTCCTTCTTGTATGACACGTTCGAATGCTTCTGTTGCTTTGCTGAATTTATCCTGATATAAATACACTTTTCCCAGTAAAGCTAGGCTAGCCCCTTTGGTTACCCGTCCTTTATCGGAAGATGTCCAATCGAGAAATTGAGAAGCAAAGATTAAATCATTTTCAATTGCCTCATATACTTCACTTTTGGGCGCTCTAGTTTGTTGGATTACCTCCTCACTTCCTAAAGTCTTATCTATGACTAATGGAACATCTCCGAAGTATTTTACCAGTTCAAAATAATAGTATGCTCTTAAAAATCTGGCTTCAGCCAACACACGGTCTTTGCCTACAAAGTCAATATTATCCTTATTGTCCATAATGAAATTCACCCGCGTAATACCTGCGTAATTCCAACGAAATATATTTCTTAGTTCATTATTTACGGCATTGTGTTGCATGTTGTCTATTTGATGCAAACCTTCTGTATCCGTAACGCTTTCCCCCCCGGCTATTGTGTTGTCTGAAGCGATTTCGCCTACCCATTGTGTAAGAAAGGAAGACTGCAGCAGGTCGTAAGCACCAATGAGTCCGCGTTCATAATCCACAGGAGTTAGAAAGAAATTTTCGGCATCTTGCGTAAACTGAGGTTTGATGTCTAGGAATTTATCACACCCATAAAACAATAGCAATGTCGCTATGCAAATCGTACTTTTTATGCTTCTTTTTTTCATATCAAAACTTAATTGAGATGCCCATCATGGTTGTTCTTGCCTGAGGATAAAATCCATAATCAATCCCTGCTGAAAGTGTTTCTCCAGCGGATCCGATATCGGGGTCATATCCAAGATAGTTGGTGATAGTGAATAAGTTGTTGGCTGAAATGTAAATACGGGCGGACGACAGCTTTAACTTTTTAAGTTTTTTTCCATTGAAGGTATACCCCAATTGAACATTTTTAAACCTAACGAAAGAACCGTCTTCGACATAATAATCTGAAAAAACAGTGTTCTGAGTAAGATCTGTGGTAAGCCGATGATTCTCGTTCGTACTCCCGGGACCGGTCCAACGATTTATGGCATAAGACAGTTGATTGGCATAGGGTTGTTGGCGCTCATAGTTTCGTATAATTTCCTGACCAAAGGCACCAAATACAGTAGTAGATAAATCGAATCCTTCGTAGGCGAGACTTAAATTCAATCCAAGAGTAAGTGAAGGTATGGGAGAACCTAATTCAATCTTATCAGAATCATCACTGAAGTTGATTATACCATCACCGTTTTGATCGACGTAACGAAGATCCCCGGGCTTAGCACCATGCTGCTGGACAGAGGCATTATCTATTTCCGCCTGGGTTTGAAAAATACCATCGGTTTGGTATCCAATGAAATAACCAATTGGAAAACCTTCTTGAAAACGGGTGGCAATATTTCCTCCTACTCCAAATGCAGCTCCGGGAAGGAAGGCCACCCCGTCTGGAGTTTTTTTCACTTCGTTTCTTAGGAATGTGGCATTGGTATTCACATTTAATTTTAGTTTTTGAAAAAATGTTTTTTTATAGCCCAGTTCGATTTCCAGACCATTATTAACGGCATCGCCTGCATTGATGATGGGGGCGAAACTTCCTGCACCGGCAGTACCCAGCACTGCAGAAACATCCGGTTGAAACAACAAGTCCTTGGTCTTCTTTACAAAGTAGTTCATGGTTAGGCTGAAACTTTTTAGAAGCCTAAAATCGGTTCCGATGTTAAGCTGTCTTGTGGTTTCCCATTTAAGGTCGGGATTGGAAGCTCTACCAACTGCTACACCTGACGTGATGATATCGTTAAAAACGTATACGCCTTCTCCATTCAGCAAGCCTCGATAGGCAAAGTTCTCAATTTGATCGTTTCCACTAATCCCATAGCTGACTCTAAACTTGCAGAACTCCATCCAGCCTACCTTGTATTTGTCTTCTTCCGAGATTACCCATGCACCCGAAACTGTTGGGAAAATTCCATAGCGATTATTCGGCCCAAATTTACTAGAGCCATCTCTACGTAAAATGCCCGAGAGCGTATACTTACTCCCATAACGATATTCGCCACGAAAAAATGTTGAGAGCAATCTTTCACGGAATTGGAAAGAACTGACATTGTTGAGGTAACCACCTGGTGCAAGATTTGCCGATATGTCAGCAAAATCAATAGAATTGTTTGGAATGTTGTAAGCGGTTCCCTGCAATTGGCTTCCATTTCGACTGAAAAGCGAAACACCTAAGGTTGATTTTAAGATATGTACGTTATTGAATGTTTTCTTATGGTTCAGAAAACTTTCAAAGTTGATATCTGAGTACGTTGATCTAGCTTCGGAAATACTTGCCCCACGATCGATGAGCGTTTTAGGTGCAATTTCAACCTGCGATGGCTCTAGGTCGGCGTTGATAGCAGTATTTTTAGCCTTTCCCGGTCCAAACCATACTAGGGGCGAGAAAATTTTGCTGTCTACCAAAGCTATATTATAATTTAAACGATTGGTAAATTTGAGATTGGAAGATATCTTATACACCAATTCTTCCTTACCTACGAATTTATTGACCCTATCAGAATGAAACGTATTTTCAATTTGCGCTAAGGGATTGACAATGTCACTAACTTCTTCAAGATAGGAGTAATTCCCGTTTTCGTCTCGAACGGGGTCTGTTGGGAAGGCATTGACAGTATTATACAGCACGGAGCCAATACGATTTTCCTCTAAAGTGTTGCGATCTTCGTTAGTATACAGAAATACGCTGTTAAAGCGAAGTTTGTCAGTGATGTCTGTACTCAAATTTACACGACCATTTAAACGGGTGAAGTTGGATTTTTCTCCCCCTATAATTCCGTCCTGGTAGAAATAACTTCCGCCAATCGAATAGGTTGTTTTTTCTGAACCACCTGTCGCCGTCAGATTGTAATTCATGATTCTAGCTGTCTGGAAAACTGAATTCTGCCAATCGGTTCCGGTTCCCAAATTCGTATTAGGAAAGGGCAAATCATCTCCACCGCTGGCAAACATTTCGTTTTTAAGTACGGCGTATTCTGATGCATTGAGTAAGTCTAGTTTTTTGGCTGTCTCCTGAATTCCCCTATATCCAGTAAATTCAAATTGGGCTTTGCTGTTCTTTCGGCCTTTTTTGGTTTCAATAAGAATCACACCGTTGGCCGCTCGAACACCATAAATACCTGCAGTAGCATCTTTTAATACGTTTATGGATTCAATGTCGTTTGGATTCAATGCATTCAACCCTTCCGAATCATATATTACCCCATCCACAATAATCAAAGGGTCGTTGTCGCCAAAGGTTGAAAGACCTCGAATCCGAATGCTCGAGTAGCCTCCTGGAGAACCTGAGTTGGTGTTTATGCTGACTCCGGAAACCTGACCCTGAAGGGCTTGGTCTACTCGTGGGATATTGAGTTTTTCGATGCTCTTGCCTTTTACACTCGTGCTTGCTCCTGTAAATTCTCTTTTTGTCGAAGAACCGTAGCCTACAACAATGGTTGCCCCAAGCATTTCTGGGTCTTCCTTCATTATTACGTTGACAACACTTCGATTGTTGACCTTAATTTCTTGAGTAATGTACCCGACATAAGAAAAGATAATTATGGAGGATTTAACATCCGAAACGGACAACGTATATCTCCCATTTCCGTCGGTCAGGTTTCCATTGGTTGTTCCTTTTTCAAGCGCAGTAACGGCTATTAGCGGATTCCCCATTGTGTCTTTTACCGTTCCAATAACGACGTCAGATTGTCCAAACGAAACCAGGCAAACAATTGATAAATAGATAGTTACTAGTATTTTTCTACTCATAACCTTACACTTTTGTTAAACAAATATATGGATATAGTTAAGTTTACAATAAGGTTGATAAAATATTTTAAATGCTCGGATTGATTTTAAATTCGGATTTACCGGTTCTACGCTCCCATAATTACCTGGGATAAAAAAATCGTGTTTGCCAAAAAAACCTAGCTAAAAATAGATATTAGACAGCGAAAGATTGAAAATTGTAGGGGTTCGAATAATGCCGATTTAAATTAGAGGCATGGAATGTAGAGGCTTAATATAAGTCTGTGGTTTTAATCACTAATCAAGTGTACCGTATTGACCCCAAGTAAGATCTATTGATCTACACTATCAGTCTAAAAGCCATCCAACAATTTGATGGGTGGCTTTTATTTTAAAGTGGATATTAGTCGTAAAACGTCCGTTGAATATTGTTCGAAATAGGAGGAATGGTTTGTAGATTGTATAACGTCAGCATAAAGTTCACTTTATGCTGACGTTATACACTGTGTCAAAATGTGACCTGATGTGACAACATCACCACCCCTGGCTTGCAAAAACCTTGCAACAAAAAAAGGGTTACAACTTTTGAAAGTCATAACCCCTTAATTTTCAGTGGGCCCACTTGGACTCGAACCAAGGACCACCTGATTATGAGTCAGGTTCGTACTGCAAAACAAGCAAATACTTATCCTATAAAGAATACTAACGAAACCTTTTACCAGTATGGGTTATTGTTAATTTTATTTATGTTTATTAGCGGTTTGTTTTGTATTATTGTGTTACTTTTGTGTTACAAAAGTGTAACAGTTAATATTTGCCTCGATGTTGAAAGCCCACACAGCAATTTATTTAGATTCCAACAGACCAAAAAAAAATGGACTTTGTTCAGTTAAAATAAAGATCACCTATAACCGCAAACGCAAATACTATTCTACCGGAATAGATTTGAAACCTGATGAATTTGAACAAATACTATTTGGCAGACGGAAAACCTTTGAGCAGAAAGCGACAAATAAGAAGATTTCATATTTTGAAGATAAGGCCAATGATGTAATAAAAAACCTTCATGTTTTTTCTTTTGATGCTTTTCAGGAAAATTTTTTAGATGATAGAAATACGGCCAACAGCGTATCATTTGCGTTCGATAAATACATAGACGAATTGAAATTTGAAAGCAGATTAGGAACAGCTTCAAGTTATGAATGTGCTAATAATAGTCTTTCGCAGTATAGGTTAGATTTAACGTTTGCCGAAATAACCCCAAAGTTTTTAAAGAAATATCAAAATTGGATGACAGTTAATGGCCGAAGTATTTCCACAGTTGGCATTTATTTAAGAAGCCTTCGAGCTGTTTATAACGCCCAGAAGATTGATAAAACAGCATATCCCTTTGGAAAAGGTAAGTACGTTATACCGACAAGTAAGAACACTAAAAAAGCGTTGACACTCGACGAAATTGGTAAAATATACAATTATGATGCACCCAGAAACAGCCCAACGGAAATGGCAAAAGATTACTGGATATTTATGTATTTA
>CAJQIC010000057.1 GCA_905478335.1 uncultured Bacteroidia bacterium
GAATTAAATGATATCGTTGCTATGCTCTATAATAAACAGCACGTCAAGCTAGAAATGAAAACCTATGATGGTAAAACGATATTATATGAGTACCAATTTCGTAAAAGACACAATGATTAATAACTGGTATTGAATAACTCAAACCAAACCAACCATTTGCCAATGACATACGGAAACACCGGTCAAAGGCACATCCAGAGCGCTCATGAAAAAGCCAAACACTGGATTAACAATCGAGGAACTTAAAACGTACCCTGGATTTGAAACCATGAATGAAAACCAGCTGAATGAAAGCTTATTGTTTATTAAACAAATGGCTAACATTCTGCACCAAATGAATTAATTTTAGAACAAGAACCAAACGACACAAAAAAAAGTAAAAAACATGTCTCAACTTAACCAATTTGCCAAAGGCCAGTCAACCATTAACCGAGTTGCCAAAACAGCAGTGGCCTATACTAGGGTATCAACAAAGGAGCAAGCTGACAACAACCACAGCTTAAAGACCCAGATTAAGCACATCAATCTGTATGCTGAAAAGAACAATCTACATATTGATAAGGAGTTCGGTGGAACCTATGAAAGTGCAAAGACTGATGAACGGATAGAGTTTAACAAAATGCTTGCTTATGTAAAACGCCATAAGGTCGACACTATTCTAGTCTATTCAATAGATCGATTCTCTAGGTCAGGTCCAAATGCTGTTTACATATCAGATCAGCTACGAAAACTGAACATAAGTATAATGTCGGTAACACAACCTATAAAGGATGCGTTAAGTGCCTCAGGAGAACTTCAACAAAACATATACTTGGTCTTTTCTCAATACGAAAACCAGCAACGGCGTGAAAAGTGCATGGCTGGAACGAAAGATAAACTGCTTCAAGGTGATTGGGTAACACAGCCACCACTTGGATATGAATCAATCAAGAGAAATGGCAAAAAGGAAATAGTCATCAATGAACGAGGGTTATTACTTCAGAAAGCATTTAGAAAGAAGATAAGGCTCGATGTATCCTTTAAGGATCTTGCAACTTGGTTAAACCAAAGAGGAATAAAAGTAACTAATAAACGACTATCAGAACTGGCCAGAAACGTTTTTTATTGTGGATTTATGGCTCACAGTGCCCTTGAGGGAGAAGTAGTCAAAGGAAACCATGAAGCCCTGCTTTCGAAACGTGAGTTTCTACTACTCAATGGAGCGTTAGATAGTAAACGAAAAAATAGAACTAGGGTGAATGAGAAATTCAGAGAAGACGTAGTGCTGAGAGGTCATTTAAAATGTGCAGAATGCGATACCTTTATGACTGGGTATTTAGTTAAACGTAAAAACCTATGGTATTACAAATGCAACACCATAGGGTGTAAACATAACAAAAGTGCAAAAGTCTTGCATCAAAAGTGGGAGGAACAACTTGAAGGCTTAAAGATTGACAAAAAGTTCATTGCACCAATAGTCAAAGAGTTTAATAATCTGCTTGAATCAAAGAAGGTCGATCAAACTATAGAGGTAAAACCACTTAAACAGAAACAAACTGAACTCAACAAAAAAATAGAAGCAATCGAAGAGCGATTCGTGCTAGGAGAAATAGATGGTAGCTTATATCAAAAGTATAAGACCAAATATCAAGGTCAATTAGATGAATTAAACCGAGAACTAGCAAAAACCGATATTTCATTATCGAACCACAAGGATCTCTCTAAGAATACTGTTAAAACGTTAGCTAACCTTCTGAAAATATGGGAGAAATCAAATATTGAGAATAAGAAAGGAATGCTCAATGCAGTTTATCCAGAGGGAATATTGGTAAACCGAGAAAAAACCAATTATCGAACCTCTAATTTGAATCCAGCAATCTCTTGTATCTTAGTAATAGCAAGCAACTTCACTAAAAAGGAAAAGCGGAATACAAGTGATAATTACTCGTATTCCGCTTTAGTAGCGAGGAGCAGAATCGAACTGCCGACCTCAGGGTTATGAATCCTGCGCTCTAACCGTCTGAGCTACCTCGCCATTATTCTTTTGGTATCCTGCTCCGCCTACTGGCGGATACCTCGCCAAAAGGTGTGCAAAATTAGTATTCTTTATTATCAAGAACCAATGTTTTTCAATTAAAAATATACAAACCGTCATCAGTCAATTAGTCTTGCGTCTGTCAGTCAATTAAAACAGCCGTTTACAGCAAATTCCCATAGCGAATACAATCCCATAACCTCCTGTTAACAATAGGGTAATATATGTTACCCTTTTTTTCTACTTTTGCAGCAAGAAATAGGTATGAAATCTAAAAGTACATTACTCCTGCTCGTATTCGTTCTAAGCTTTACCAACTCAGCGTTCGCGTACTTAGATCCAGGGTCAGGAAGTTACATTTTGCAAATGTTAATCGCCGGTATTTTAGGCAGTCTGTATGCCATTAAACTATACTGGGCCAAAATTGTGAACTTTTTTAAAGGCAATTCTTCAACCGAAGATGATTCTTTAAAAGATTCTGACGATGAATAAGTTAAACGCGTCGTTTAGAGATCCGGCAGGCTTCATCTTTACATCTTCTCAAGGAGAGATACTCCGACAAATAAACATAATTGGTGCAGAGGAATTTGACTTAATGCACGATTCTGGTTTGTACGACAGTTTGGTCAAGAAAAATTTTCTTATCCAACATCAAGAGGTCGAAAACGTTTATGCTGATGCATATAAAACCATCAAGCCAGAACGATTACCATTCATATCATATCCTTACGAATGGTCTTTTGGCCAACTTAAGGACGCTGCATTGCTTACGCTTTACATTCAGAAGGCTGCATTGCAAAAAGGCATGTCTTTAAAAGATGCTTCTGCGTACAATGTGCAATTTGTAAATGGTAAACCTGTCTTTATAGATACATTATCTTTTGAGGTGTACGAAGAAGGCAAACCTTGGGTTGCTTACAAACAATTCTGTCAACACTTTTTAGCCCCAATTGCATTGGCTTCGATGACAGACATTAGAACCTTGGATTTGCTAAGTGCTAACATTGATGGCATTCCTTTGGATTTGGCATCGGCACTGTTGCCAAGAAAGTCTAAATTCAAATTTTCGTTGGCTACGCATATACACTGGCATGCTAAAACACAGCAGAAGTATGCGGGCAAACAAACGAACCAAAAAGCGGGTAAAGGTGTGTCAAAAATGGCTATGCTGGGTTTGATAGACAACTTAGTCAACGCTGTTAAAAGCTTGAAATGGAACCCGAAAGGGACAGAATGGGGTGAGTATTACACGTTTACAAACTATTCGGACTCAAGCTTTGACGAAAAGAAAAACTTGGTTGCAGCCTTTATTGACGAGGCCAAACCATCAACTGTTTGGGATTTAGGTGCAAACGATGGCACCTTTAGCTCTATTGCGGCACTGAAAGGTATCGAAACAGTTGCGTTTGATATAGATCCAATTGCGGTCGAAAAAAACTATCGCCGTGTAAAACAAGACAACATTCCAATGTTGCCACTTCAATTAGATCTGACCAATCCAAGTACAGGCATTGGCTGGGCACATGAAGAGCGCGATAGTCTTGAACAACGGGGTAAGGCAGATGTTGTCATGGCACTTGCCATTATTCATCACATTGCTATAAGCAACAACGTACCTTTAGAAAAGGTAGCAGATTATCTTTCAAGACTTGGCAATCACATCATTATCGAATTTGTACCCAAGGAAGATTCACAAGTCAAAATTTTATTGGCGACACGCGAAGACATCTTTTTGTCTTACCATATAGATGGTTTCGAAAAAGCATTTACACAGTTCTTCGACATTGTTAAAAAAGAACAAGTGGGAGATTCACTTCGAACATTATATCTACTGAAGGCTAAACGGTAATGTTTAAGAACAAACCATGGCATAGTATCTTTTTTGCGGCATTCCCGCCGGTGTTTTTGTATTCACAAAACATTGAAATTGTGCGCTTTGCAGACGTAGTGAAACCGTTACTCGTCATTCTTGGTGTAACCGTGGTACTGACGGTTTTGTTAAGGTTTGTTTTCAAGTCGTGGGTAAAGGCAGGGGTGCTTACGTCACTTATCATGCTACTTGCGTTAAGTTTTGGACCTTATTACGAGCATTGTTATAGCTGGGAAATTCCATTCTATCCTAAAAACATTAGATGGGATCACAACTTTTATAAATGGTCAAGTTTAGCTTTAATCACATTAACCTCCTGGAGGCTTATTAAGGCGAAGGGCAAGCTTTTTAAGTTAAATTCCTTGTTGAATTTTGTGTCTTTTTTGCTATTGGTATTTAGCCTCTATGGCATAATTGACTTTATGAGAAAAGCACAAAGCACCGAAGAAGCCACGTTCACACAAGAGGAGCAAACAGGAAATACCAAAATTCAAAAAGTAAGACCAACCATATACTATTTGGTTATGG
>CAJQIC010000058.1 GCA_905478335.1 uncultured Bacteroidia bacterium
ATTAGATCAAAGACATTTAATTAAACTAAAAACAATGAAAAAAAGAAGAAAGCAACACCTGTTGCAAAGATTAAATTTATGACTCAATTTTGACTATCTCTGGTAAACATTAGTTTGAAGACTTACATATTACTACTTAAAAATTGTTGATCATGAGCACAACGAAAATTTCCGTTCTGTACCTCGATGACGAGGTTGAAAATCTAAATTCTTTTAACGCTAATTTCCGAAGAGAGTACAATGTACATCTAGCTAACAGCATTGATGAAGCTTACGCTATTATTGAATCTAAGGAAATCCATGTTGTTTTGTCTGACCACAAGATGCCACACATTACGGGTATCGAGTTTTTTGAAACATTGTGTACGACTCACCCTTCTATCACCCGAATCTTGTTGACAGGATGTTCTGAACTGAACGTTGTCGTTGACGGAATAAATCGCGGTCAAATCTTCAAATACCTGTACAAGCCAATGAATGTTGATTTGGTTCGTAAAACGGTTCAAGCAGCTTACCAGAAATTCTTAGAAGGCAAAAAGAATCAAATGGATGTTATTGAGTTGATAGAAACCAACGAGAAACTTGAATTTATGTTGAGACAAAAGCTAATTAGCTAGTCTTTCATCATTCGATATTCTTAAATAACAACTGTCCTTTGCGAATCCCAATGTATTTTTGTGTCTTAATCACACGCATTGGATTTTAAAGAAACAAAGTTAGGGTTTACAATAGGAGATGCCAATGGAATAGGTATGGAGACTATGCTTCAGGCCTTTTCGAATCCGTATCTCTTTAACCACTGTACTCCAGTTTTATACGGGAGCGCTGCAGTTTTTAAACATTACTGCAAGGTCCTTGATTTGCCAGACCTTAGGTATAATTTGATCTCTGACACAAAAGATTGTGTTGAAGGTCAGATTAACTTAAAAGAGGTGGGTGATGCATCTATAGAGATAAAGCCAGGAGAGGCAAGTCCGGAAACTGGGGCATTGGCACTTCAAGCTTTAAATGCTGCTGTCGAAGATATTAAGTCTGGACAGATTCACAATTTGGTAACACTACCTATTGATAAGAATACCATTCAATCAGAGAGTTTTGACTTTGCAGGTCATACTGATTTTCTGGCGAAGACTTTTGAGGTAGATAACTATATGATGATTCTGACCAGTGACGACTTAAAAGTTGGCGTCGTAACGGGTCATATTCCTATTACTGAAGTGGCTAAAAGTCTTTCACAACAACTGATTGAAGAGAAAATTCAAATTCTACTGGATTCATTGAAATTTGACTTCGGTCAGCGTAAACCAAAAATTGCTGTTCTTGGTTTAAATCCGCACTGTGGAGACAATGGTTTGATTGGTAAAGAAGAAAACGAAATTATAAAACCAGCGATTAATACGTTCATCGAGCAAGGTCAATTGGTTTATGGACCTTATGCTGCCGATGGATTTTTTGGCACCAAGGCATATGAGCAATTTGACGCAGTGCTTGCCATGTATCACGATCAGGGTTTAATTCCATTCAAACAGATCTCATTTCACAATGGTGTTAACTATACTGCTGGGTTACCAATTGTTCGAACTTCACCAGACCATGGAACAGCCTATGACATTGCAGGGAAAGGAAAAGCAGACATTACATCGTTGGTTAGTGCAATCTTTGAAGCAAAAAAAATCTATCTAAACAGACTGGAATCCAATGAGTTAAATAAGTCACCTTTGGCCTATAAATCACACCGAAGAGAAAAATTCAGTATAGGTGTTCCCAATCTAAAATAAAGTTCTTTTTTTCCACAAATTATACTAATTTTGCCGACCCTTTTGGGAGTGGAGATGGCACGTAAAGATTTCACGGTACAATTTGGTTCGTTAAAGGAAGGTTTACACGAATTTAAGTATCAACTAACCGATGACTTTTTTGCACTGATAGATCAAGAGTTAATCCAAAAAGGGGAGGTTAATGTTCATTTACATTTAGAGCGATCAGAACGACACATCGTTTGTGATTTTACCCTTTCAGGGTGGGTTACTAAAAATTGTGATGTGTGTTTGAGCGAACTTCAATACCCTGTTGAAAGTGTACAACACCTTCACGTCAAAATAACGGACAAGGAAATTGAAGCAGAGTCTGATTTGATTAGCGTAGACAGCAATGCATACGAAATTGATTTAACAAATCATATGTATGATTATGTTGCCCTATCCTTACCAATGAAGCTAGAATGCAAAAACGCGATAAATAGAGATGAATGTGACGAGAGTGTGTTAGAAATGTTGACCACAACAAAGGATAAGACGGATAACTCCAATCATCCAGAGTGGCAAAAACTAAAAGAAATATTTAAAAACTGATAGTATGGCTCATCCAAAACGAAAAATCTCCAGAACTAGGAGAGACAAGAGAAGAACCCATGACAAGCTTGGTTACAAGCAACTTATCAAAGATCCTAAGACAGGAGAAGTTTCTCAATATCACAGATTGAACCTTGAGACAGGAATGTACCGAGGCATTAAGGTAATTGACGTTAACGAAGACGCTTAGGAACTTATTCCAAAAACAATTTTATGAAGATTGGGATAGACGTGATGGGAGGGGATTTTGCCCCAAATGAAACACTGAAAGGTGTTATCAGCGCACTTTCTGAGCCCGATTTAAGTGATGTCCAGCTTACGTTGATTGGTGATAAAGCTATCATCGAAAATCAACTACAAGGAACTGACGTCACTAACAGAGTGGAAATTGTACATGCCGAAGAAACCATTGGCATGGCCGAGCACCCAACTAGAGCCATTTCTCAAAAAAGAAATTCGAGCATCAATATTGGCCTTAAGCTTCTAGCCGATGGACAACTTGATGGTTTTGCCGGAGCCGGTAATACTGGCGCCATGATGGTTGGTGCACTATATACCGTTAAAGCTATTGATGGTATATTAAGACCTTCATTAACATCTCTTGTGCCTAAAATTGATGGGGGCACTGGGTTAATCTTAGACGTCGGTGCAAACGCAGACGTTAAACCAGATGTTATGGGTCAGTTTGGTATTCTTGGTTCTTTGTACGCCCAACATGTTTTAGGAATAGATACACCGCGAGTAGGGCTACTCAGCATCGGAGAAGAAAAAGAAAAGGGGAATATGCTTAACCAAGCCGTTTACCCAATTCTCGAAGAAACCCGAGGTATTAATTTTATTGGGAACATTGAAGGTCGAGATTTATTCTCAGACACCGCCGACGTAATTGTTTGTGATGGATTTACTGGAAACATTGTTTTAAAGACATGTGAAGGATTCTTTTACAAATTAAAAAAGCGCGGTATTGAAGATGATTTTCTAGATAGATTCAATTTTGAATCTTATGGAGGGACCGCTATCCTTGGGGTTAACAAGCCAATTATCATAGGACACGGTATATCTAAAGCCAATACTTTTGTGAATATGATTAGACTTACCAAACAAGTTGTGCTTTCGAATCTTATCCAAAAGATCAAAGCAAGTCTGTAATTTTTATATTTTTACCCCTTAATTTTTTACAATGAGTAAAATACAAGCCGCAATTACAGCAGTTAATGGATACGTGCCAGATCATGTTGTCACCAACTTTGATTTAGAAAAGATGGTTGACACCACTGATGAATGGATAAGATCAAGAACGGGTATAATTGAAAGACGAAAGTTAACAGGTGAAGGAAACGGATCTTCAGCTATGGCAGTTCCTGCTGTAGAAGGACTTTTAGAGAAAAGAGGTATTGATGCAGCTGAAATCGATTTGTTGGTTTGCGCTTCTGTAACCCCTGATTATGTTTTCCCTGCAACCTCTAACGTAATCTGCGACAAAATTGGTGCTGTGAATGCTTGGGGGTATGATCTCGCAGCAGCTTGTTCCGGTTTTTTGTTTGCCATGGAAACTGGACGACGATTTGTCGAATCTGGTCAATACAAAAAAGTTGTGGTGGTTGGCGTTGATAAAATGTCATCTATTCTGGATTACGAAGACAGAAATACATGCATCATTTTTGGAGATGGCGCTGGTGCAGTGCTATTGGAGCCGACTGAAGAAGAGGTAGGAATCATGGACAGCATTTTAAGGGTGGATGGAGCAGGTAGAGAGTTCTTGCATCAAAAAGCCGGTGGATCTGTTTTACCTCCTTCGCACGATACCATTGATGCACGACAACATTTTGTTTATCAAGAGGGCAAAACAGTATTTAAGTTTGCTGTGACCAATATGGCCGAAGTAAGCTATGACATTATGGAACGAAACGATTTAACGTCGGATGATGTTGCATGGTTGGTGCCTCACCAAGCCAATAAAAGAATTATAGACGCTACCGCAAACAGAATGGGCTTGCCTGCCGAGAAGGTTATGTTAAACATTCAACGTTACGGTAATACCACGTCTGCTACTTTACCCCTATGCTTATGGGATTACGAAAAGCAATTGAAAAAGGGTGACAACATTATACTAGCCGCATTTGGAGGCGGTTTCACATGGGGAGCCATCTATGTCAAGTGGGCATACGATCCCTCTTAAAAACGCATTACATTTTATCGAATAATTTAGCTTAATTTGAATTATGGACTTAAAAGAAATTCAATCACTTGTAAAACTGGTTTCCAGTTCAAAGGTTGACCATTTAGAAATTGACAAAAACGATTTCAGCATAAAGATCAAAAAGAACTCCGGGAAAACTGAAGTTCTTTCAGTTGCTCAAGCACCGGTTATGTCCGCTCCTGCTGTGACTGCTCCAGCAGCTCCTGCTGCAGCACCAGAGGCTTCAGCATCAGCTGAACAACCTGCTGCCGAAACAGTTTCAGGAACAGAAATCAAATCACCAATGATTGGGACATTCTATAGAAGCCCAACACCTGATAAACCTTACTTTGTTGAAGTGGGTGACGAGGTAAGAGTTGGTCAAACAATTTGCATCGTTGAAGCGATGAAATTATTTAACGAAATAGAATCAGAAGTAGCTGGACGTGTTGTTAAGGTATGTGTTGATGATGCATCCCCAGTTGAATATGATCAACCATTATTTATTGTAGAACCTATCTAGGGCTCATTTTCTTTCACTAACGTAACAAGAAATGTTTAATAAAATTCTGATTGCAAACAGAGGTGAAATAGCTTTACGTGTTATTAGAACCTGTAAAGAAATGGGTATAAAAACGGTAGCTGTTTATTCAACCGCCGATAAAGACAGTATTCATTTAAAATTTGCTGACGAAGCAGTGTGCATCGGGCCACCACCAAGTGCGGATTCGTATTTGAATATGGCTAATATTATGGCTGCTGCTGAGATTACAAACGCAGATGCTATTCATCCAGGATATGGATTCTTGTCAGAAAATGCCAAATTTTCTGAGTTATGTCGTGAAAGCGGTGTAAAATTTATTGGTGCATCTCCAGAGATGATTAATGGAATGGGTGACAAGGCAAATGCTAAAGCAACAATGATTGCTGCTGGTGTGCCATGTATTCCTGGGTCTGAAGGATTACTCGACAGCGTTGAGCAAGGAATTCAGTTAGCCAACGACGAAATTGGTTATCCTGTTATCATGAAAGCCACAGCTGGTGGAGGTGGACGAGGTATGCGTATCGTTTGGAGCGATGACGAGTTTGAAGAAGCTTGGGACAGTGCGCGTAAAGAATCTGCTGCCGCGTTTGGTAATGACGGGATGTACTTAGAGAAATTTGTACAAGAACCGCGTCACATTGAAATTCAAATTGCTGGCGACCAATATGGTAAAGTATGCCATCTTAGTGAGCGTGACTGTTCTATACAAAGAAGACATCAAAAACTGATTGAAGAAGCACCTTCTCCTTTCGTAGACGATGAGTTAAGGGAAAAAATGGGTGAAGCAGCGATTAAAGCGGCATCAGCTATCAAATATGAAGGGGTAGGAACAGTGGAATTCCTTGTCGATAAAGACAAGAACTTCTACTTCATGGAAATGAATACACGTATTCAGGTAGAGCACCCTGTAACGGAAGAAGTGATCAACCATGACTTAATCATGGAGCAAATTAAACTTGCTGCAGGTATTCCAATTACAGGGAAAAACTACCTACCACAAGGCCATAGCATTGAGTGTAGAATTAATGCGGAAGATCCATACAACAACTTTAGACCAAGTCCTGGAACAATAACCGTCCTTCACAAACCTGGAGGTCATGGTGTTCGGGTAGACAGTCATATATATGCCGGATATAAAATTCCACCTAATTATGACTCGATGGTAGCCAAATTGATTGTTAAAGCAAATACCCGTAAAGAAGCGATAACAAAAATGCATCGTGCGTTAAATGAGTTTATCATTGACGGTGTAAAAACAACAATACCGCTGCAGATTAAGCTAATGGAGGATGAAACTTTCCAATCGGGGAATTTCACCACAAAGTTTATGGAAGACTTTAAATTTTAAGTCGAAATATTACCTTTTCAATTTCTTCCTGAATAAAAACCGTTCTATTTTTACGGCTTTTGTAGTTTCTATTTTTATATGAAAATACCTGCATCAGCGCGATATGAACTGGTTTATTCCGTTTCAAGTCATCCTCATTTAGGATCGACCATAGAAGCGTATGTCGTGCAGCTAACGTCTGCAGGCAATATGTCTATGGTGCATCAACGCATACATGCCAGAAATGCTGATTTTTACCATAAGAAGATGGCGGCTCGTGATTACGAGGCACTAACCATATTAGATGAATGTCTGCCAGAATATATAGTTAAGCGATTCTCGAAAGTCAAAAAGATTAGACCATCAGAATACTTTTCTAAGCATTTTGACAAGGTGGTGTATGAAAAGCAAATAAGACCACATATCGAAAAACGTTTGGCCAAGGTTATGGAGCTAATAAAGGGAAGACAATTGTTCCTTAAAAAGCTAAAAAACGTCATTGCCGAACCAATAGAATGGTGCCAAGAACCAGCTACAGCGTTATTTCATTTACGACGAAATCCGGACAACACCCATTATTTCGCTACGATTAAACATGATAACCATAGAGTGCCTTTTGCTCAGAACCATGCAATTTTATTAACGCGGTTTCCGTGCTACTTAATTGCTGGTGGAAGAGTGTTGTATTTTGAAGAAGGGTTTAATGGTCAAAAACTACAGCCCTTTATCAATAAGCGTTTTATCGAAATTCCGAAGCGAACTGAGGAGTCCTATTTCAAAAAAGTAATTGTTCCTTTAATAGAAGAGCATAACGTATATGCCGTTGGTTTTGATATTAGAAGTGAAAAGCATCAGGCCAGGCCTGTAATTCAATTACAACGCTTGATGAATAACCAATTTGGTTTTACCCTAGGGTTTCAATACGATCAGTATGTTTTTCCGTATCATTCTGACAAGTATGTCTCGGTTCGAATGGAAAAGGAAAATGATTCGTATGTTTTCAAACGTATCAAAAGGTCAAAACCATGGGAAGAGATTAAAAAGCAAACGCTTGAGGTGATGGGAATTCAGCATGTGGAGGGATCTGAGTTTGGCTTTGATTATCCAATCGAAATAACGGGTTTAGTTGATTGGGTGAGCCAACACAAACATGACTTGGATAAAGCTGGATTTATTGTCAATCAAAAATTTGACAAAGAGTACAGTCTTGAGTCTTCCAGTATCGAATTGGTGGCGACGGAATCTGGAGATTGGTTTGACGTGAAAGCCAAGGTCATCTTGGGTGGTGTTGAAATTGAAATTAAGACCCTAAGACAAGCTATATTAAACGAACAAGAATCGATACTCCTACCCAACGGAAAAACAGCTTTAATACCAGAGAAATGGCGTGAGCAAATAAAGGGGTTGGCTGTATTCTCAACATCTGAATCCGACTTCCGGTTAAAAAAACATCACGTCGGATTGGTTAAACCGTTTTTAACCGATAACAAAATATCTAGCGTTGATACCATAGCCGACTTTGACGGAATCAATGAGCGTGAATTACCAACTCAGTTTAATGGCACCTTACGTCCCTACCAAAAAGCTGGTTACGATTGGTTGTGTTTTCTGTACGAACTGGGTTTTGGTGGTTGTTTGGCAGACGATATGGGGCTGGGTAAAACAGTTCAATCCCTGGCTTTTTTGCAAAAAGTAAAAGAAGACAACCTGCTTAAAGACAACCCAGCACCACAAACACAGGGGTCTTTGTTTAATACTCAAATGATACCCCGTGCCACTAACTTACTCGTTGTGCCGACATCTTTAATCTACAATTGGATTCAAGAGGCGCATCATTTCACCCCGGGCTTAGTAGTGCAAAGCCATGTTGGGGTAAACAGGGCAAAGGATACGCAAGGTTTTGCCCAGGCTGATGTTGTCATTACAACCTACGGGACACTAAGAAACGACATCGATCTGTTTTCATCCTTTACGTTTGATGTGGTCTTACTAGATGAAAGCCAATTTATTAAAAATCCTACTTCTCAGCTGGCCAAACGTATTACACAACTCGATGCAACTATTCGGATCACACTGACAGGTACCCCAATCGAAAACACAATTTTGGATTTATGGAGCCAAATGAATTTTGTTAATCCGGGGTTACTGGGTAACCATAAGTTCTTCATCAAAGAGTATGTCCAACCGATCGAAAAACTCGCAAACCTTGAAAAGTCAGATGAACTCCAGAATATCATAAAACCGTTTGTGATGCGTCGAACCAAGTTTCAGGTTGCGCATGACCTTCCGCCGAAAACAGAGCAAATCATATTTTGTGATATGACCGAAGAGCAGGAGGACGTATACGAGAAAACGAAATCTACGTACCGAAACTTGATTTTGGATGCTGTTAAGAGCAACGGTTTAGCCAAGTCAAGAATTCAAATACTGGCAGGTTTAACAAAACTGAGGCAAATTGCCAACCACCCAGTGCTTAATAACCCATTGTATGAGGCTTCGTCCGGAAAGTTTCTTGAAATAGAACAGAGACTTGCTGCTGCATTGGAACAAAATCACACGTTGCTCATTTTTTCTCAATTTGTTGGTCATTTATCGTTGATCCAAAATTTGCTTTCCGCCAACGGGATTAGCTACTGTTATTTAGATGGGTCAGTGAAAGCAAAAGACAGAAAAAAAGAAGTGGAGTCGTTTCAAAAAAGGGATAAGCAAGTGTTTTTGATTTCGTTAAAAGCAGGGGGATTTGGTCTTAACTTGACCGCCGCTGATTATGTGTTTATGTTAGATCCATGGTGGAATCCAGCAGCGGAAAACCAGGCCATAGACAGAACGCATCGCATTGGTCAAACCCAAAACGTGTTCAGTTTTAAATTCGTAACAAGTGGCACGGTTGAGGAGAAAATCATCAAACTGCAAGAAAAAAAACAATCTTTAAGCGACAGTTTAATTAAAACGGAAGAATCGTACCTAAAACAGGTCACAGTGGAAGATTTACAACATATATTTCGCTAACCGTCACTTGTTTATTGACAAAAAAAACTCCAACTTGCCTACCTAATTCTAATAAAAAATGAGAAAAGTTTACGTTTTAAGTTTATTCATGTTCGCAATGGCAAGCGCAGCGTTTGCTCAAAGAACAATTGACTGGTCGGTTGACGAGATAATTTCGCCAACACAACTAAATAGTAGTCAGACGAACCAAACACCGATTGAGGTAGATGCGGTTTTAAAGTTGGTTTCAGGAGACTCTGCTTTCGCTGGTGATACTGTTGGATATCAGTTTGTACTTCGATCTACAACGGATCAATTGATTGCCGCTTTGCCAAATGGCAGTGTTTACGTGCGTGTATTGCACAAGGATATGGGTGTAGGGGATACCATGCATTTGAAAAGAACCATTACAATAAATGTAGGAATCACAACATCAAGCAATATTAAATTCCAAGTATTGAGTGTATTGTTAAATAGAACTAACCAAATCAATCCTGAGGCAGCTCCAGGAAATGCCAATAACTTAGGTTCAAAAAATATAGTTTGGTGGAACAAGCAAGGATGGGGTGTTAGTGTAGCAGATGTTGAGTTGAACGATATTGTAAACATTTACCCAAATCCAGCAACAGACAACGTTACCATCGATTGGGAAATCACTAGTGGAGACAACAATAGAACGGTAACTGTGTACGACATTAATGGAAGAATTGTGTTGAATGAATCAGTAAATGCTGACGTATTTAGCCAATCATTAAATGTTGAAGGCCTTGAGGCTGGTATGTATATGGTTGAAGTTAAAAACGGTGAATTTACAACTACACAGAAACTACAGATAATGAAGTAGTTTTAAGATATTTTGTATCGGAAAGTCTCGTTCACACCTCGTGAACGAGACTTTTTGTTTTTGGCATTTCGGGGCTTAATTTGCAGTGCGGTTTAATTCGCATCAATTACCTAGGTACTTGGACAATTTCCATAAATATTAGTTGGGATAAAAGCATGAACAAACAGGAACGTAGAGACAAGTTAACGCGGAAACGAAGTGAGTCATTACTGGGTGGTGGAGAGAAAAGAATAGAGTCTCAGCATGGAAAAGGTAAACTCACAGCCCGCGAACGTTTAACATATTTTCTAGATAAGAATTCGTTTGAAGAGGTTGGTGCATTTGTTAAGCACCGCAGCACCGATTTTGGCTTAGATAAACAGCATTACCTAGGTGATGGGGTGGTAACTGGCTATGGCACGGTAAACGGGAGGTTGGTATTTGTATTCTCACAGGACTTTACAGTTTTTGGAGGGTCACTTTCTGAAACACATGCCGAAAAAATTTGTAAAATCATGGATCTTGCCATGAAAAATGGAGCGCCATTAATCGGGTTAAACGATAGTGGAGGAGCGCGGATTCAGGAGGGTGTCGTTTCTTTAGGTGGCTACGCAGACATCTTTTATAGAAATACTAGAGCGAGTGGTGTGATTCCTCAAATTTCAGCCATTATGGGTCCTTGTGCGGGCGGCGCTGTGTATAGCCCAGCAATTACAGACTTTATCATGATGGTTGAAGATACTTCGTACATGTTTGTCACTGGACCAAATGTGGTAAAAACGGTGACCAATGAAGAAGTAACGTCTGAAGAGTTAGGAGGTGCTAGTGTTCATTCTACAAAATCCGGAGTAGCTCATTTTACAGCGGCCAACGAGGTTGCACTCATGGATAACATCAAAAAATTACTAAGTTACATACCTCAGAACTGTGAAGAAAGAGCGCCAATCAACGACTATGTTTTAACCGATGAGTTAAGACCAGTTCTTAGCGATATTGTGCCTGAAAATCCAAACCAGCCTTACGATATGCGTGAGGTTATAAATGGCCTCATTGATGCAGATTCATTTTTTGAAGTGCATAAAGACTTTGCAGAAAATATTGTTGTAGGATTTGCGCATATGGGTGGACGAAGCATTGGAATCGTTGCCAACCAACCTGCATTTTTAGCAGGCGTACTTGACGTGAAATCAAGTCAGAAAGCCGGGCGATTTGTGCGGTTTTGTGATGCCTATAATATCCCTTTACTGGTATTAGAAGATGTGCCAGGATTTTTACCTGGAACTGATCAGGAATGGAATGCAATTATTACTAACGGAGCAAAATTACTTTACGCATTTAGCGAGGCGACTGTACCTCGAGTGACCGTCATAACCAGAAAAGCGTATGGAGGAGCCTATGATGTGATGAATTCAAAGCACATTGGCGCTGATATGAATTTTGCTTGGCCAAGTGCCGAAATTGCCGTTATGGGGGCAAAAGGAGCTGCGGAGATTATATTCAGACGTGAGATTGCGTCGTCTGAAGATCCTGAAAAGGCTTTAACAGAGAAAGAACAAGAGTATGCTGGAATATTTGCAAACCCGTATAGAGCAGCAGAACGCGGTTTTGTTGATGAAGTTATTATGCCGGAAGAAACAAGAATCAAGTTGATAAAGGCATTCAAAATGTTAGAGAATAAGGTAGATACGTTACCTAAGAAAAAACACGGTAATATTCCGTTATAACTGGATGGAAAAAGAATACGACTTATTAATTGTTGGCGCTGGTCCGGTTGGTTGTGTAGTGGCTGAACAAATGGCCCTTCGCAAAGGATGGAAGAGTTTAATTATAGATAAACGCGATCATATTGCAGGCAACTGTTACGATAGAGTGCACGAGTCTGGAGTCCTAATTCATCAGTATGGACCTCATTACTTTAGAAGCAATAAAAAAGAACTAATAGACTACTTGGGTCAATATACGGATTGGATCTCAGGTAATTACGAAGTTCGCAGCTCGTTTAACGGGGATTTGTATCCATTTCCAATCAACTTATTAACCCTTGGTCAGTTTTTTAACCGAACCTTCACGGCAGAAGAAGCAGAATCATACTTGAACGAGATTCGAGTACCAAATGATACACCTGCTAACTCAGAAGAATTTGTATTATCTCGTGTTGGTGAGGAGTTGTACGAAGCATTTTACTTGAACTATACTTTAAAGCAGTGGGAGATGCATCCGAAAGACTTGAACAAGTCCGTTTGTGGCCGCATACCAATACGGTTTAACAAGGATATTCGGTATGTAGACCATGAATATCAACTTACTCCAAAAGAGGGGTTTACTGAGATGTTTAAAAAAATGATTGACAATCCACTTATTGATGTTCAGCTGGAAACGGATTTTGAATCAGTTCGTGAATCCATTAAACCAAAACAAGCGACATTGTACTCAGGGCCTATCGACGCTTACTTCGGTTTTCCTTTTGGGAAGCTTCCTTGGCGTTCGTTGGACATAAGTTTCAAAGAATTTAAGGAAGCGTATAAACAACCCTGTGTACAGATTAATTATCCCAACGAACATCCCTATACGCGTTCGGTGGAAATAAAGCATGTGACCAAACAGCAAAGTGACAACACGGTAATTTCATACGAAGTTCCTACATGGGAAGGAGACCCATATTACCCAGTACCTGCTGACGATAATGCTGCCCTTTTTAAGAAATACTGGGAATTGGCGGAAAAAGAGAACCAAGATAACAAAGTGTATTTCTCTGGTCGGTTGGCACGTTACACGTATATCAATACAGATGAGGCTATAGAAATGGCACTCGAAACCGCAGAACAAATAATTCAAGATGCAGAAAGATGATTTGGTATGGGTTGTAATGCCCGTTTACAACGAAGAAGAATCACTTTCACATGTGATTGATGCTTGGTTACCCGTTTTGCGCACTAGTCTATCAAACTTTGTGCTTTGTATCATTAACGATGGGTCAAAAGACCAAAGTATTGACATTATGCGGGACTATGCCAAATCCAACAACGAAATTAGGGTTGTAGATAAGGCCAATAGTGGGCATGGACAATCTTGTATTTATGGCTACCAACTCGCCATAGAAAATTGTGCCCAATGGGTATTTCAAATGGATTCTGACGGACAGTGTAATCCAACATATTTTCAATCGTGTGTTGAGGCAAGTAATGAACATAAGGTTGTTTATGGGTATAGAAAGACCCGCGATGATGGGTGGAAACGCTTTTATATATCTCGTATTGTGAGCTCATTTATCTGGATAGCAACCCGTGTGTGGGTGCGTGATGCCAATGTGCCATATCGTTTTATGCATACAGATTCGCTTAAATCCATTGTTAAACATGTGCCAAAAGACTTTCATTTAGCAAACGTGTTAATAAGCACGTATCAACAATACAAATACGGTATTAAGTGGGTAAATATCCATTTTGATGATCGTTTCGGGGGTGAGCCAAGTGTTAAACTGAGTTTGTTTGCAAAACACGGATTTGTGCTATTCAGACAACTACAAGCTGCATTTAAGGCTGCCAAAAACGTATAATATCCCACAATTATATTTTTTACCAAAATGATACCATTGCCTTACTAGTGGATTTAGTTCATTGTGATGGTGAGGTAAATGAGAAGAACGGAGTTACCTTGACTTGGGCAACAGCAATGGAATTAAACCATATGGGTGTAAAAACACAACCAAGGACGTACAAATTAACATTATAGATTTACCTAATGGATTGTATCATATTTGGGTGGGTGAAAATCGATATTCGGCAAACAAGATATAAAACAGTTCAATAAAAAAGGGGGCACTTAGTGCCCCCTTTTTTTATGTCTTAAACCTCCTACAGTTGCATTTCAACCTGCAAACGGAACCTGTAATTTGAACTACTTGATGCTGCAACCGTCTCAATCACACCGTAATCCGATTGAATTTTGAGATTATGATTAGAGATATATCGGCTAATACCAAGCGTGTATTCATTCTGTTCTTTTATTCCAGAAAAAGTCGCATTATCTGGAGCTACCGAGGTGTATCGCGCAGCAAACTCCCAGTTACTTTTAAGCAAATATCCAGCTTGAATATTTATACCAGATCCAGTATTAAAGTTTCGAGAAACATCTACCAACTGCTTTGCTCCTTCAGTCATGGCGTATTCAACTAAGACTGAAAAACCTTGATACTTAAAAAGCAAATCAGCTTCAATCTGCGTCAATGTATTTTCTACGAAGTTACCTAATGAGTCTGTTACAAAACGGCCCAACTGACCTTGCTGACGGACTGCGTTTTGATTTTGGTTATAGGTAACACCCAAAGCTAATTTTGGTGTTGATTGGCGGGTTAGATCTGATAAAATGTAATCTTGTTTTTTCCCTTCAAATGCTCCGAAAGGTAAAAAGTCTAAACGAGCAGTATAACATAGACCACCATGATTACCTTCAGTTATATCTCTGCCCTCACCATTGGATAGTGCAAACTTTGGTTGAAAGATCATATTCCCAGCTTTATACTTACCATGAAGTTGAATCCCCATATCACGATCGATATTGAACTTACTGTTTACATTGGATCGATCAACAAACTGCAGGTTTGCAGAAGATACAACTCGCTCTCTGTTGCCAGGTAATTTCGTTTGACCAGCCCATATCTGCCAATGTTTATTCATTTGATACTTTAAGGCCGCATCTAAAATCAATCGTGAACTTCCTCGACCTTGTCCAGCTTCACTAGAAACACTCATATCTCGACCGGTTAATCCAAGTTCAACTTTATAAACCAATTTTGGCGTAAGCGCATAGCCATCAAGTTTAATCCTTGAACGACGCATTAGCGCGTTAGACGACCAATCCGTACCATCATATTCGGCAACATAAAGTTGTTGCATTCTATAATGAAATTTAATTTTTAGTGTAGAGTCATCTGTAATGAAGTTGATGCCTTTACCAAAAGAAGATGTCTTTGTACTTTGACCTAAAGCCGTGCCTGAGGCTAGTACAAATAGTGTAGAGGTAAAAAATAAAATTTTATTAAAACTTAACATTTTGATAATTATAAATTAATAAACAAAAACAAAGGTTTGTAAACGTATGCAATTGTTATGTTAATGTTAACAAAGAATAATCAACTCTTAATACAATCTTAACAATATGATAACATTGCATGTGGCTTGATTTAAAAAAATCAAATATATTTTTTTTGAATTTGTTCATGTAAACAATACCTGAATGCCATTTGTCGCCTGATGAGTTAGCAATACGTTTCATGTTATTTGCTTAAAATCAATAACTTGTATTGCAATTGATTGAAATATCCGATTTAGAACTAGTGTTGTATGACGATAGGTAACGGTGTTTGCAAAAGTCTAAAAGAGGGATTCTGTTTAACAAAAATTTAATCTATGTATTGTTACAGTCCACGCCATATTGTGCATTTTTGTTCTGTCTAAAATAGTTCGTTGACTAAACCGAATAAGGAACTATTTAGATTTTAGAAACAGTAACATATCAAAAATTAAAACATGGACTTTGGAATAGGTAGTATTATTCAAATCATTGGGTCATTAGCCTTCTTCATTTTTGGAATGAAAATGATGAGTGAAGGTATTCAGCGTGCCGCAGGATCACAGTTAAGGGGGTTTCTAGGCAACATGACAAAGAATAGAGTACTGGGTGTATTTACAGGATTCTTAATTACAGCGTTGGTTCAGTCTTCTTCTGCTACAACCGTGATGACCGTAAGTTTTGTAAACGCTGGTTTGCTGTCATTACTTGAATCAGCAGGTGTAATGATGGGAGCCAATATTGGAACAACAATCACTGGTTGGTTGGTTTCATTTTTGGGCTTCAAAGTAAAGTTATCAGCATATTCGATTCCATTGTTTGCCATTGGCGTTCCAATGTTGTTTATGAACAAAGGAAAGGTCAAATACTGGGGTGAATTTATCGTTGGTTTTGCTATCCTATTTTTAGGTCTGAGTGCACTAAAGGGCTCTGTACCAGATATCAAGCATAATCCAGAAGTACTTGAATGGTTAAAAAGCTTCTCAAATAGTGGTATTTGGTCACGATTATTCTTTGTACTTGTCGGAACCATACTAACAATTGTTGTACAATCATCTAGTGCGGCAATGGCTATTACGTTAACGATGTGTGCACAAGGATGGTTGCCGTTTGATGTCTCAGCGGCAATGATACTGGGTGAAAATATTGGTACTACAATAACCGCAGAACTTGCATCTATAGTTGGAAATACTGCAGCAAAGCGTTCAGCAAGGGTTCATTCCTTGTTTAATGTCATAGGTGTTACTTGGATGGTCGTTGTGCTTCCACTTTTTCTTCCTCTGTTGTCTAGCTTCCTGATGTCAATAGGATTTGACGATCCAACTTCAAAAGAAGGAATGGCTTTAGGTCTGTCGGCGTTTCACACCAGTTTTAATATGCTCAACGTTTTGATTATGATTGGATTTGTGCCATGGCTTGTGAAGGTGGCAACCAAAACGGTGAAAGAAAAGATTGATGAAGACGAAAGTAATAGTAAGCTTCAATTCATTTCTGGGAGCATTATCACGCCCGAGTTAGCGACTATAGAATTGCAAAAAGAGACAGCGCATTTTGGTAAGGTTACAAGCAAGATGAACGGATTTCTTCAAACGTTAATTCAAGAAAAAGACGAAAAGAAGCGCAGGAAACTTCAAAAGAAGTTAGCCAAATATGAAAGTATAACTGACAATATGGAGGTCGAAATCACTGCATACATCACAAAACTGGCAGATCGAGAAATCACTTCTGAAACTTCAATCCGTCTTAGAACCTATATGAATATTGCTAACGACTTAGAACGAATCGGTGACATCTACTTCCAAATAGGTAAGAACATAGAAGTTAAAAATGAAAAGAAAATATATTTCTTACCAGAGCAACGCCAGAGCTTACTAGATATGCTAGCCTTAGTTAGCGAGGGATTTGAAGAAATGGTTAGAAACTTAGAGGTGTCTGACTACGCAACGGTATCCAAGGATAAAGCTAGAGATATTGAGGATCGAATTAACAAAAAGCGTAATGAAATGCGTAAGATAAATCAGGATAAACTCGGGGAGGCTGGGTATCCTGTTGAAGCTGCTATGACTTATAACACGATTTTCTCTTCTTTGGAGCGTGTGGGTGACCACCTTATCAACGTGACGGAATCAGTGGTAGGAGAAATATAATTCACTAAAAGTATAATGTAAAAAGCGGTTCCTTGGAATCGCTTTTTTTGTTGGGAGAATGTTTACCTGTCGTAAGGAGTTCGGATCGAGGTTCAAGAGGATTGTTGCGCAGACATTTGTTTCTTTGGATAACATAAATAGACAAACACATGAACTCATTAAAAAACAGTGTTCGACTAGTCGGGCATTTAGGAAACAACCCAGAAGTGAAAGAAATTGCTTCTGGCAAGAAAGTCGCGAAAATTAGTCTGGCTACCAACGAATCGTACAAGAAAAATACCGGTGAATTGGTTACAGAAACGCAGTGGCACAATTTGGTAGCGTGGGGAAAAACAGCTGAAATTGCTGAAAAATTCCTTCAGAAAGGACAAGAGGTTTGCATCGAAGGTCGGCTCAATAACAGAAGTTGGGAAGATGCTGAAGGTCAAAAACGTTATGCAACCGAAGTTGTTGTCAACGAATTGTTAATGGTCGGCAAAAAAGCGTCTTAAACTTTAAACCGGGTCATAATTGACCCGGTATTTTTCCACACGTGAATTGAATGGTGGATCCAAATAAGTGAAATTATTGATATAAAAACTTAGATTTGCTCCCGTACAAAAGGGGTGCTTTGGGTTTTTATTTCCAAGGCTGAGATGATACCCTAGAACCTGATGCAGATAATGCTGCCGTAGGAAAGTTGATACGTATCTCTCAACTCCTGGGATATTTAATTATTCAAGGAATGAAAAATCTTATTTTAGTTATCGTTTGTTTAACTGCATGTGTCAGTTACTCGGAAGGTCAAGTGCAATTAAATGGTTTTGTGTATGCTGAGAATCCAAAACAACCTGTTGTAAATGCCTATGTTCAATTGACTGATTCTGTTTCAACGTGGAACACCGTTACAGATGAAGAAGGGCATTACAGACTAGAGGTAAACCATACAGGCACCTATTCGATTGTCATAAACCACATTCAATTTGAATTATTGGAGAAGTCAATACAATTAGAGAATCTTGTCAATACGGTAAACTTTGAAATAAAATCGGATTACGAGTTTTTAGACGCATCTGTCATTTCGGGTGTTAGGGCGGCCAAAAGAGCACCACTTACCACAACCAATATTAGCGCAAAGCAGATTCAAGAATCTGACCAACAGAAGGATTTTCCGTTTTTATTAAACACCACACCGTCCACTGTGTTGTCATCAGATGCCGGAAATGGAGTTGGATATACTGGAATACGAATTAGAGGTATTGATCCAACACGCGTGAACATAACCATTAACGGCATTCCCTTAAATGATGCCGAGAGCCAAGGGGTATACTGGGTTAATTTACCTGATCTTGCATCATCAACGGAGAGTGTACAAATCCAAAGGGGAGTTGGCACAAGTTCAAACGGTGGGGCTTCTTTGGGTGCAAGTGTGAACATAAGAACGAATGATTTAGATTCATTGAAGTTTACTCAGGTCGTATTGGGAACTGGCAGTTTTGCCACGAATAGATTGAGTTTACAACACAATTCCGGAAACTTGAAAGGGAATTGGCGTTATCAATTGAGAGGGTCACTAATAGAAAGCGACGGTTACATTGATCGAGCTTCTTCTGACCTGAAATCTCTTAACTTAATATTGGGTAAATACTGGAAGAAAGCCTCTATCAAAGCAAATATTTTGTTAGGCAGTGAGCGAACCTACCAAGCCTGGTGGGGTGTACCAGAACCTAAATTTTATGGCGACATTGCCGAAACCAATAGGTATATCAACCAATTGTACATTGTGGGTTCTGATTTACAAAATTTACAGGAGTCTGGATCAAAAACATACAACTATTACACCTATGAGAATGAGGTAGACAATTACAACCAAAACCATTATCAGTTCTTTCACGACTATAAAATAAATTCCAATTGGTCGTTAAATACAGCGGCATACGTAACTACAGGTAAAGGGTATTTCGAGCAATTTAAAGCAGGAGAAGATTTTGCGGATTATGGCATATCAAATTACCTTATTGGGTCGGATACTTTTTCAACTGGAGATGTAGTAAGAAGACGATGGTTGCAGAATACCTTAATTGGGTTTGTTTCAAACGCACGTTATACTGGCGACAAACTTCAACTAACAATTGGGACAGGAGGTAATATTTACAATGGAGGCCATTACGGAGAAGCTATCTCGACTGAGTTTACGGATTATGAAGAATTAAATGCGATCTACTATGACAATGATGCGCAAAAAGCAGAACTGAACAGTTATATAAAAGCAACGTACCGCTTAGGGAAGTGGATGCTTTATATCGACATTCAACAGCGCCAAGTCAATTCTTCATTTGAAGGCTTGGACAACAATCTGGAATTTGGGAATCAAACAGTAAACTATACCTTTTTAAATCCAAAGTTTGGCTTAACCTACAGTGATAAATCATACCAAGTTTATGCGTCATTCGGACAAGCGAATCGAGAACCTGTAAGAGATGATTTTCGAAACAATAAACCTGGTGATTGGCCAGAACATGAACACTTAGATAACGTTGAAATTGGCTATCGTTACCAACACGGCGGGAAGCAATATGGCATTACGCTTTATAACATGATGTATACCAATCAACTGGTGCTTACTGGTGCGGTTAATGATGTTGGGGAGGCTGTTAGGACGAATGTCGAATCTAGTTATAGACGCGGGGTTGAGTTGGAAGCTCAGTCCCCTGTAACCAAACAACTTCAGGTAGGAGGAAATTTAACCCTGTCTGAAAATAAGATAGAATCGATTACGGAATTCGTTGGTGAATGGACTGGCACATATGGACAAATATCCAATACATATAACAACACCAATATTTCCTTCTCTCCAGAAGTGATAGGAATGGCATTACTTCAATACAAAGCTGGTAAGAACACCGTTCTTTATTGCAACGTAAAATATGTAGGCCACCAATACCTCGACAATACAGAGTTTGAGGGTCGAAAGCTTGAGGCATTTTCAACGGTTAATTTCGCCTTGCAACACGTACTTAATGTATCAAAACAAGCACCTATAACACTTGGTGTATATATTAACAATTGTCTAAATGCTCAGTATGCTCCTAACGGTTATACATACAGTGGTTATATCGAAGGTCAACGACAAGACTTCAACTATTTGTACCCTATGGCAGGTAGAAACATAATGTTAAAAGCAAAGCTGCGTATTTAATCCTTCCAATATTTATTGTAATCTTGTGCAAAGACATTGATTATGGAACAAGGGTTACTACATGCACATTCATGGTTACGCTGGGTATTATTACTAATCGCTGTACTGGCGATAGTGTCTAGCTTAGGTGGTTGGTTGAGCAAAAAACCATTCAACGCAACACACAAAAGGTTGGGGTTATTTTTAACAATTACGGCAGATGTGCAGTTACTGATAGGTCTCGTGTTGTATTTCTTTACAAGTGCAATCATAAAAGCTGCGTTCCAAGATTTTGGAGCGGCAATGAAAACACCAGAAATCAGGTTTTATGCAGTTGAGCATATTCTTGTTATGATTATTGGTATTGTGTTATTCCATATTGGAAAATCCAAAGCAAAAAAGGCTGATTCTGACATTAAAAAGCACAAACTTTCTGTGATGTATTATGGCATAGGTTTGGTGCTTATTCTGTCCCGAATCCCTTGGGGCGCAGAAAGACTAGAGTTTTAGTCACTACATCTTCTGTATTTTTATGATGTAGTCATGCGTCTTTTGACGTATGATCACAAAATAGATTCCGCTTGGATAATCTACTAAGTTGATTTGCCTATGCGACTGGTCTACAACAATATGTGGTAAGACTTTTCCCGTTATGCTAGTAACATAAATATTCGATATTGGTTGTTCAGTTTCTAACCTAAACATTCCATTTTGTGAGGGGTTAGGCCATATTTGCAACCAGCTTGGTATTTGATTTTCAACACCAACATACATAAAGTCAAATGTATCTGAAGTTGCTGTGCACCCTGAATCTGAGGTTACAATAGTGTAGTACATACCATCCTTTGAGGCTTCAAATTGCTGTTTTGTAGCGCCATCAATCAAACCCGATAAATCGTACCATTGATTGCCATTTAGATGACTTGAAACCAGCTCATTCTTAGATTTAGAAATGATTGGTTTTGGCGGATTGGGATTTATGACCAATGTCGTATTTGCAGAGTCTTTGCAACCTGCGGCGTTAACAACTTTGTATTCAATGTAGAATTGCCCTTGTCCTAAATCAGTGGGGTGAATAGAATCTGCCATTGTCCCGTTTATCCAATAACGACCAAGTCCTTTTGGTGAACCATTGGTAAGTTCAAAAGCTTCATCATTCTCACAAATACTTCCAAGAGGCAACAAGCTTGCATCCGGTTTGGCACCCACTTCAATGATTAAAGAATCTATGGCTTTACATCCTTTTGAACCCGAAATTGAATAGGTTATTACGTGTTTACCTGGGCCGCTAATGGATGGCGAAAACACACTTCCGATAATTCCTTTTCCAGAAATTGTTCCTCCACTTGGATAGGTTTTTAATACTACAGGGTCGTTGTATACACAAAGCTTATTGTCTCCAAAAACAGAAACACTATCCGGTTTAAAGATTTCATAAACAATCGATGAGGTACTTATGCAGTTTTTAGCGTTTGTAAATTGATATTGAATAGGGTGTTGACCATAGCCAGCCAAGGAGGGAAAAAGTGTATCAGAGGCAACGCCATTTCCAGCATATTTTCCACCCGTTGGTAGTCCGGTGTTTAAAACAATTGGATCGAAAAAAAGGCAATATGTGGTGTTGCCAGAGAATGAAATTGATGCGGTATCGTGAACGGTAGCAGAAACCCAAGCTTTATTTTCACAACCGTTGGTGTCTTTCGAAACGTATGCCAATTCGTGTTTACCAGAACTTGCTGTTTTCGGATTAAACCAACCATTTGAAGTAATTCCGTTAACGATAAAGTAACCCCCAGACGGAGATCCTCCTGTAAGTTGAACGCTGTCACCATTTAGACACTCGGATACCTGCTGGTTCCAAGTCGCTTTTCCGTTGGGTATCACAACAATTTGCTGCGTATCTGTGGTCGTACAATTTAACAAATTTGTAAACGCATAAACGATGTTATGTGTTCCAACCCCAGCTACTTTGGGATGAAAATAGTTGGAAGAAACGCCATTTCCGGAAAACACACCTTTTGACGGGGTTCCTTTTAATTGAACCGAGTCGTCAAGGTTACATAGTTGTCCAGTTTTGGATAGGGTGCAAGGTGTTGCCCATTTTATTTCAAGTGAATCGTCAAAACGGTTAGCGCAATTGTTTGCATCGGTATACGTGTAGCTAAAAGCGTACAATTTGTTTTGTCTGTTTGCGCTGTCAATGTGAAAGTAATTATTGGAAATAAAGTCACCACTATAGGTACCTCCTGTTGGTGTGATGAATGTCAAAGCAACAGAATCTTTGTCATTACAGAACGACGGTTGGCCTGAGGAATTGAAAGATGGCAGTCCAAAAACTTGTATGGATTGTTTTGCTTCATTACTGCATCGATTAGAATCTGTACACGTATAAGAAATGTCGTAGCTACCCTGTTTTACGGTGCTTGGCAAAAAATAACCATTTGATACACCTGTGCCTGAGAATATTCCGCCACTCGGTGAGCCACCTTTTAACAATACACTATCAACACTTTCACAAACGCCTTTAAATCCGGTTAAACTAACTGTAGGCTTATTAATCCTGGATATTTTAACCTTTGCCGAAGTAAAACTACAGTTAGTTCCTTTCCTGGTTACGATCACATAATAGGTTGCCGGGCTATCAACGGTTAGGGTATTACCCGTTACGCTGTAGAGAAAACTGTCGTTTTGTCCCCATAGGTAGGTAAAGGAATCGTTTCCTATTGCGGTTAAATCTAGGGTGTTGTTTCCACATAATGCAAACTTCCCTGTACTTGAGCTAAGGATTGAACTAGAATCGGTAGGGTAAGTGAGTATGCCAAAAGCGCTTTGCTTTTGATTTGGAATGGTTAGGGAATCCCCATTTTGATGATACTTTGCTCCCGCATGAGTCCAGGTTCCGGAAGATGTAGTGGTTTTTGTGAAAAGATCGATACCACATTTATCTGCTTTAGTTAGCCCTTTTTTGTCACCGAAATCATAGGATAAGGTGAATTTTACAGACGTGTCTTCTGGGTAGAACACAGAGTAAAAGTGGGTCGTATCTAGTTGCCCACTTAACCCATTTGCCAAGGGCTGAGGATTAGCTTGATACTCAACAACCACATGGAAACAAGAAGGGCTTCCTGATATGCTCGACACCTCTACGATATCGTTGTATTTAGATTTAAGGCTCACTTTAGAGCCACCATAGGTATAGAAACTTGAATCACCCAAAACGGCTTCAGATAAAGAGACAGATGGACCGTTAGTGAGGGTGCCGGTATTAGATTCAGGAGATGCGTCGCTAGTGGTTGTCCCTGAATCTTCGTCCAACTTCCAGTTTCCTTCAAGGTTACTATAATTTGGATGAGATCCTGAAAGTTTTCTACACATCCAATCACGCAATGTTCGCTCGTCCACCGCAGTAGACCACACCCGAACTTCGTCAATCATACCGTCAAATAAACGCCCACCACCGTTAGCCAAATCGCCAATTCGAGCAGTTAAACCAGATGACGGGGATATTGATCCGGTATGCAACGTGGTTGCCATCAGTTCACCGTTAATGTATACGTTGACAGAATCTCCATCATAACTTCCTGCAACATGGTACCAGGTACCTGTTTTCATTACAGCAGCGGTTGACACCTCTCGCCAGGTTCCGTTGACATCAGCGAAGTTAAAAGACAACTTTCCGCCAGCACCACATCGCAAAACATAACCTAAATTGCCTCGTGACCAGCCATGTTTGCAGAATATGCTATTGTCAAAAACATTACGTCCATAATTGTCGGCCTTAATCCAAGCTTCAACTGTTATGGTGGAATCAGAGTTTAAGGATGCATGGTCTTTGATGAGCACGTAATCGTTTGTGCCATCAAAATCTAGGCATTTATATGCTCCTGCATTTTGACTGAATCCAGCACCTGCAGAGAGAAACAAAAGAAATGCAAAAAGGAATCGACGGGTTGTAG
>CAJQIC010000059.1 GCA_905478335.1 uncultured Bacteroidia bacterium
GAAAAAGACCAAAATCAGGACACTTAAGGCTCGTAAAAAACAGTATCAGAAATTTAAACTAAATTAGCATGAACTCTCTCTTAGTTTTTCACTCAAAAAGTTCAACTTTCGCTGAAGACGTACAATGATGAGAATCATCTTAAGTAAGGTTACATCGAAAAAAAAGGGGGGGTAAATGGTGTTTTTTGAATGTTTTTTCTCAGAACCTCTTTAACATAAGGCGAGACACCCCTATGAGAAATACGGCCAACAAGTGGTTATTGATAGGTGCCTGTTCATGCTAGAGTATTGTTAGCATCATTTAATACAATTGCCGGAACAATTATATTTGATTAATATTGATTCTATAAACTAATTATATCTCGGCAATGAAAAAAATACTATCAATTATCATTTACGCATTTGTTTATGTTCTAGCTTTCTTTTTACAAGTTTGGGTGGCTATTGGTATTAATATTATGATGTTTGAAACAGGTGTAGGCGCAATAACGGCATTGGGTGCCATTATTTCTCTTTGGACATCGTATAAAATCGTTGAATGGTTGAGGTCAAAAATGTTAAAAACAAACTCCTAAATAAGAGGCATATCCTCTTCTAATAGCTCGGCTATCTCGAGACCTCTCAAGTAGGTTAAACTAACATTTAGGGACGAATGCCCCATTGCCTTTTGTAGCTTGCTTAGAGAGCCTGTACGCTTGAATATATCAATGGCTCCTGAGTGCCTAAAGGAGTACAATGTCTGTCCTTCCTCAATCAACTCTGATTGTTTCTTAAATCGACTCCAAAGGGTTTTAAAATAGTCTCCATTATGAGGCTCTGAACTTCCTGAGAATATATTGTGATTGGTTTCTCCTAATGATAGTTCTTCCTTGATGTAAGAAGGCACAGGAACGATTCTATTGCGTCCTGATTTGTTTCTACTACCTGATAGTTTTATGTAGCTTAAATCATCTGTAAAGTCTCCCCATGTAAGCTCTCGTATCTCTCTGTGGGGTCTTAGAAGGCAACCATAGGTCATTAGGCAACATAGATAAAGTTGGGTGTTATATTCCTTTATCTCTTCAAGGATTGCAGCTACATCAGCAAATGGTTTATGCAGTGAGGAGATGGGTTTTTTTAATTTCACATTATTTACTAACCCGGGCTTACTTTCATTGAGTAATGGGCTAAGTGTACTCTTAACAGTCCGTTGGGTCTTAGCGCTCCAATTAGGTCTGACTAAAAATTCTCTGATGTTTGACACCTGCAAATTGTCGAGCGTTAACCCTTTAATATTATTGTCGGACTCATAACGTTTCCAAAGTTTAACCACTCTTTGTGCGTCTTTTATGAATCTCTCTGAACACCTCTGCGAAACCTTAACCCCAACTCCTTGCTCTAGTGCTTGAATCACTGTTATGGGCTCCTGCCTAATTACACTTTTCTTGGGCGTGGGTCGCCACCCTTCTCTTAGCTTTAACTCAAATGCAGCTTTTAATAGTGCAGGGTCTTCGCTAGATTTTAGTTTTAAGTTTATTGCCTTACCGCTCCAAAAACGATAGCGTTTTTTATCGCAATAAACATTGATAAACGATTGATTTTTGTCTTGTCCGATTGTTACATTAAATACTTTCATACTGTCAGTTTTTACTGTCAGTTCTATATCAGGTAGGTGCCAAACCCTTTAAATCGCGGGATGGAGCAGTGGTAGCTCGTCGGGCTCATAACCCGAAGGTCATAGGTTCGAGTCCTATTCCCGCAACATAGACAAGGTCGTCCGATAGGACGGCCTTTTTTTATGCAAAGAAATTGAGCTTGCTCAGAATTTCGAATGGATAAAAAAAGGAAGGCGAAGCCTGGCCTTGGCATGTTAAGCACCCCCCCCTAAGGACCGCCGACGAGTAAGGCCGGTGATTAGGGAAGGCAGTCCTATTCCCGCAACAACCCTCAGGTAACTAAAGAATTTTTTAAACCTATTTCTGACTAGATTTGTCAAGCACAAATAACACATTATGAAACTCCGATTAATCGCCTCAATGTGTATCCTTTCCTTATTTACAGTTTCTTGCACCGAGCTGAATGACGTTTTAGAAGATACAGGACTTACAGAACAAGAAGTTGTGGAAGGGTTAAAATCAGCACTTACAGTTGGTACCGATACTTCGGTTACGGTCTTATCTGCGGTAAACGGATATCTAGGGGATGACCTAGTAAAAATCATTTTACCTGATGAAGCGTCTGCTATTGTCACAAATATTTCCAAAGTTCCAGGAGGGAACCTATTGATAGAAAAAACCATTGAAGCCATAAATCGCTCGGCTGAAGATGCGGCTCCAGAGGCCAAAGACATCTTTGTATCAGCTATCACCGATATTACCATCGAAGATGGATTTGCCATTCTGAACGGTGAAAACAATGCGGCAACCGAGTATTTGAAAAGCAATACGATGTCTGAGCTAACTGCGGCTTTTGAACCTAAGATCAGCACGTCACTAAATAAAAAGCTAGTCGGAAACGTCTCGGCAGAGAGTACTTATGCTGACTTAATCAAGGCCTACAATACCGCATCGTTAAATGGTGTACTTTTTCCAAAAATTACGACAAATTCACTCACAGAACATACAACAACCAAGGCACTTGATGGGCTCTTTGTCAAGGTATCCGTTGAGGAAGAAAATATCCGAACCAAAGCATCACACCGGGTGAACGACATTCTTCAAAAAGTATTTGGAGAGTGATTAAGACCACACATTTAAGGCACTTTTTTAGTGTCTAGGCAACCCTTCAATTCGACCGTTTTTTTTTGCACCTAGGTGTTAAGAATTAAACCATATTTGCACCATGTCTACCGATACCAACGAGAAGTGGAAATTCATTTTGTCTGAACTCGAAAAACAGTTCAACAAGAAGCTTGATATGAATGCGCTTTTACTCATCATCGGTATTCGCGAACTCGGCAGTTTAAAAGACAAGTTTACAAAAGAAGAAAAGGTGCGTCTGATGCATATTGCAGTGTGTCGCTTGTTTAGCAAAAGTGGGCATTATGAACTTGCTGGCGTTAATACCAAGGGCTGGCCGGAATGGAAAAAGCTAAAAGACCTACCTTTTGTTGACGTGTTTGAACAAGAAAGTTTGATGCGCCAACACATCGTCGATTATTTCGAAGAAGAAGAAATTTACTAATTACTTTTAGGTACAGAAATAACTACTGTTTTACCTGGCTTAATAATCAAGTGGTCATCTCGCAACCACGGATTCAAAAGCTTTACCGTTTTATAATTGGTGTTGTGTTTAATAGCGAATTCCGCTAAGTCCGAAATCGTCGTATCCACCTTTATTTTTGACACTTGAATGTTGGTATAATAATCTTCTTCGGACAGGCTAAAACCATAGCCCCCTGGATTTTCCATGATAAGCTTGTAGGCAATCAAACGAAAGACGTATCGACTCGTTTCCGTGTTGAGGTATAAATCATAGTAACTATCCACCTTTTGATTAGACAAATCTCGTTTTACACCAGACAAGCCTCTGTTGAATGCAGCAGCAGCAAGAGTCCATGAACCGAGTTGCCCTTTTGCTTTTTTAAGATACGCACAGGCCGCTCTTGTCGCTTTTTCAATGTGATATCGTTCGTCAATCTCACTGTTAATTGTCAATCCGTACGACTGACCTGTAGTTTTCATAAATTGCCATACGCCTCGTGCACCAGCAGGAGACACAGCATTGGTTAAACCACTTTCTGCAACGGCCAAATACTTAAAATCAAGCGGTACGCCTTCTTCTGTCAAAATTCGATCCATCAATGGGAAGTATTTACCGCTTCGCTTTAATAACAAAACAGTGTTTGACTGCCAGTAGGTGTTACTCAATAATTCTCTTTCCAAACGCTCTTTTACCTCCCAATTTGACTGGGGCACGAGTTCTCCGCATAAAAAAATCGTGTCAGGAACTGGCGGCATGGTTATATGATAACGCGAATTGAAATCTGTTGTAACGGTTGAAATCTGAGCCTCATTTTCCCCTGCTTTCGATGCGCTCATAACGATGCCTATTACAAACAATATTGCAATAGAAAGAGAAATTTTAAGCAGTGAATTCATATCAGAAATATAGTTTTAAATCAAAGGTTAAGCTGGTTATGGAACCGTTATTTCCTGTTTCAGGAAATACATTTTCTAGTTTAAGGTTGTTATTAATATTAACCAGGCCGAAGCGAACACTAGGCCTTAAACCGAAATAGTAAAAGTCAAAATGGTAACCAACAACAGCACTTAGATCAAAGTTTTGAAAGCCATAATCTTTGTAGGTAGCTTTAAAATCATTTGGCTTTACAAAGATCTCGGATTGCATGAGATACGCTGGTTCTAAGCCTAAGGTTAAAAAACGATTTTCTTCCTTCCCACTCGTGTTAATCATAGCATTTATCGGCAAATCAACGTAAATGAACTTGATTGCACTGTACGCATCTGTGATGCCATTGTCAAAGTTTGAACCGCGAAACGAAGCATTTAACTCTGCTCCAAGGTGCATTGACTTACTCAGTTTCTGACGATATGCCGCGCCTAAAACAATAGCTGTTTTGAGTTGTGGGTTTTTGAGTTCAGTACCAATTAAAGTCGCTGTATTTATTCCAGTATTCATGCCCACTCTAAAATTAGAGGATTTTGGAAAAGGTTGAGCACTTGTTCGAAGACTGAACAAAACGAATAGGGTCAATATTGTTAGTTGCTTTAACATGGTACCTTTCTTATTAACGCATAAATGGCTCATTTCGTTTACTCAATGCTTTTGCCTTTTAATGCTGTTGAAATTGTGTTGTCCATCATGCGTTCGGCAAACGGTTTGGTATATTCATTTAAAGCATCTTGTGCAGTTTGAATCTGATCTTTATCCTTTTGTGCTACAGCCAAGGTAAGCGTATTTACATGCTTTTCAATAGCACCTAGTTCGTCATCATTTAAGGTTAACCGATTATTCGCAACAAACTTCTCAGTACTTTTAATTAAATATTCTGATTCATTTATGGCCTCATGCAAAACACGATAATCCATGTCTTTTTGTGCATTTGATAAGGAGTCTTTAAGCATTGTTTCGACTTCTGCATCGGTTAAACCATATTGTGGTTTAACATCGATCGTTTGCTCTACGCCTGATCTCAATTCTTTAGCCCTTACCTTCAATATACCATCGGCATCGAGAATAAATGCAATTTCTACTTTAGGGATTCCAGCAGGCATTGCCGGTATTCCGTTCAAAACAAACTCGGCCAGTTTTCTATTCTCGCTAACCTTTCCTCGTTCCCCTTGATAAACAGATATTTTAAGATTCACCTGTCCGTCTATAGAAGTAGTGTAGTTTCTACCTGCCTTAAATGGAACGCGTGAGTTTCGTGGTATAATGACATCCATTAACCCGCCTAAGGTCTCAATACCTAAGGATAATGGTGTTACATCCAGCAACAACAAGTCTCGCCTATTACCGGCTAAAATATCAGCTTCAATTGCGGCCCCAAGGGCGACAGTTTCATCTGGGTTTAAGGTATTTTCAATGGTGCTTTTAGCAAAGTAATCCGACACCGTCTTCACTACAAAAGGCACTCGGGTAGATCCTCCGACAAAAACAACTTCTTCAATTTCATTTAATTCAAGTCCTGAATCTGCAAGTGCGTTTTTACAACAATCAATTGTTTTATCCACTAATGGCTCAATCAATTGATTGAATTCAGACTCTGCTAGCGTAAGGCTTGTGTTTCGGAAACTACCTACGTATGGGCCTGTGGTGCAAACCTTCTTCTTTGCCTCTTCTGCGAGTAATCGCAATTGCTGACTCTCTCTTTTAGATAAGTCCGAAAATTTAACTTCATGACCATCTAACCAGTGTTTCATGATTGCTTGGTCAAAATCATCGCCACCTAAAAATGTATTTCCATTGGTTGCTAGCACTTCAAAGATGCCATCTTCAATTCTTAGTATGGATATATCAAATGTGCCTCCACCTAAGTCGTATACGGCAACAACCTTTTCTTTGTCGGCATCTAATCCAATACCATAGGCCAAACTAGCAGCAGTTGGCTCATTCACAATTCGAAGAACTTCTAAACCAGCTAACTTTCCTGCATCTCTTGTAGCCTGTCTTTGAGCATCGTTAAAATAGGCCGGTACGGTAATTACCGCTTTGGAAATCTCCAGTTTAAGCTTGGCTTCTGCCTTTGATTTTAGCTCTTTAAGTATTTCTGCAGACAGTTCAATTGGCGTATAAAATTGGTTCTCTAATTTTATTTTCACCAACCGGTCTTCATCTTCGTCAATGATTTTGTAACCATAAGATGCTTCAAATTCCGACACATCATTAAACGACTTCCCAAGCAAACGTTTTACGGAGTAAACCGTCTGTTCAGGGTGTTTAACAAGCATGTCTTTAGCTGCATCACCAACTAAAAAGTGTCCGTCGGGATGACGATATAACACCGATGGTGTTATCACGTGGTTGTTATCACTATCAGACAAAGCAACAGGGGCTTTTGTCTCACCATCTATTACAGCAATTAAACTGTTTGTGGTGCCCAAGTCGATACCAACAACAATGTCGCTCGACTTTTCGATAGTTCCAGAACCTAGATTGATTGAGATTTTCGCCATCGCTGCAAAATTAGCATAATGCCCATTGTTTTGATTCTAATAAAACGTGAGATTCACTCACTTTTTTAAAGTTCTTGTAATATCTGTTTAACTGTGGACCGATTGGTATAGTTCATATCAACGTGTTTCCATTTAACCAAACCATTCTTTCCTACGATAAACGTGGCTGGAATAGGTAAAATACCTTCTGCATTTCCATTGCTTTTCTGGGTCAACCGCGTCGTGTTTTCTCGGTATTTTGGAACTGTTTCTTTGGATATTTTAAAACTTACACCGAAAGCATCCATGATTCGATACGTGGTATCAGAAATGATCGAAAAGGTTGCTCCTGAAGTTGATTCCATGCGTTCTCTGGACTCTGATGTCTCAGGTGTCACCACAATTACAGATGTATTTTGAGCCAATATTAGGGATAGCGAATCAGACAAAGCGGATACATGCTTTCTGCAATATTTACACCATGACCCTCGGTAGAAAATGAGAACATAATTGTCTGCCGAATCCAAAATGGTTTGTGATGAAACTATTGAATCGAATTGGTCAATAGCTGAAAATGTTGGTGCCGTGTCACCAACTTCTAATCCATTGTTTTGGGCCATAGAGGTCAGTGAAAGACCAACCAGCACGAACACTGCTCCTAATGTATGTATATACTTCACCTTCAATTATTTACTATTTGCTTAACAACCGAAAAATCAAAAAGTTAGTCGTTTTACTTTTAATAAAAAGACAAGAAAGAATCTTTTACATTCGTATGTAATGAAAAGGTTCACCGCGGTTATTATTGATGATATAGAAGATGCACGCAACATCTTAAAGATGGATTTAGGTGATGTCGCTCCAGAGATAGACATTATCGGCGAAGCTGATAGTGTTATGCCTGGCGTAAAACTTTTAGCAAAACAAACACCAGACATTTTATTCTTGGACATTCAAATGCCAGACGGAGATGGATTTGACTTGCTTGAAATGCTTCCTACCAAACCTTTCAAAACGATCTTCACAACAGCCAGCGACGAGCATGCGCTTAAAGCATTTAGGTTTTCTGCGGTAGACTATCTGTTAAAGCCAATTAATCCTGAAGACCTAAAGATTGCCATCCAAAAGGCTAAAGATTCCAAAGACAGCCCACAAAGTCTTGAAATTCTGCAAGAAAACATTGGACGTAACATCGACAAAATGGAACGCATTATTCTCAACACACAAGAGAAAATACATGTGCTTCGTCTCACAGAAATTGTACGTTTGGAATCAGATGTAAACTATACCAAGTTCTATTTAACCTCTGGCCAAAGGGTGATGGTTACTAAAACTTTAAAGGAATACGACGAAATGTTAAGCGGAAACGGTTTTATACGTGCGCATCAGTCACATCTCGTTAATAGTGAGCACATTGTAGAATTCGTTAAGGCAGATGGTGGCCAAATAAACCTCACAGACGGAAGTTACGTTCCCGTTTCGTCGAGACGACGTGCCGTGGTTATGCAAGCACTTGAAGATTTATAGTCAAGGGTTCACTTTGGAGATTCTATTATGAACCTCCATAAGCAACGAACTTATCAATTTATGAATCATATAAAAATAAGAGTGTAAATTTGATTAAACTGAGCATTATGCAAACTTCTATTTTTCGTAAGATTGGCTTACTCCTTATTGTTGCTGCAGCGTCATTCACTTCAAGTTTCGCACAAACTTTCAAAATTTCTCCAAACGGTACAGTCAATCTGTGCAGTGGACAAACTTTAGCCATTGAGGCCTCTTCAGGGTTTGTTAAATATAGTTGGAGCAATAGGGCAACAACACGTGTAATTAAGGTCACTACATCGGGCACTTACATTTGTACCGCTTCCGACAAATCAGGAAAAACATATAGTGATACGGTTCGTGTAAACGTGGTGAAGGCTGTACAGCCGAAATTGTCAATAAAGCCAACAAATCAAGTCGTTTGTTTGGGAGATTCCCTTACGATTGAAGTTGTAAATAAGTTTAAGGCTTACGAGTGGAGTGATAAATCTACCAAGTCCTCTATCGCTCTGAAACCAAAAACATCCGGATATGTAACACTTCTCGTAACAGATTCGAATGGGTGTAAGTCTGATAAACGCATTCAATACACGGTACAAAATTGTGGTTCAACCTCAGGCTGTGATAGTCTTATTGGTGCTTGGCCAGATTCGATTTTATGCGGCTCAAAGGACTCCGTAATTTTAGAAGCAAAAAGTGGTTTTGCCAATTACTTGTGGAATGATGGCAGCACCGCGCGCATAAAAGTAATTAAGTATCCTGGTACCTATACGCTAAAAGCAAAGGACAAAAACGGCAATGCCTGTTACGACACTATTGTAATTACAGGCGGTTCTGGTAGGCTTACAATTACAGCAAAATCCAAAGAAATCTGTAAAGGTGATAGCGTCCAACTGGTTGCATCAGAAGGCTTTAAAAAATATGCTTGGAACACAGGCAGTAAGGACAGAAAAATATATGTTAAACCCTCTAGTACAACAGGTTACGTTGTTGAAGCTATAGACAGCTTTGGGTGCGAATATCGTGAGGACATTAAAATAACCGTTAAATCTTGTGACGACTGTGATGACCTACTTGGTGCTTCTAAAAAAGTACTTTGTTCAGAAAAGGATACTGTTGTCTTGGAAGGAAAATCAGGTTTTAAAACGTATAAGTGGAGCACTGGGAGTAGTGATCGTGTAATTAAAGTCACCCAAAAAGGATGGTACGTGCTTACCGCAAAAACACAATGGGGTAAGGAATGCAAAGACAGTATTTATATAGGTAAAGGCGGCAAAGCGTTAAAAGCATATACGAATCCAAATCCTGCCATTGTTTGCCCTGGCGATAAAGTGGTTATTGAGGTTACCGATGGTTTTAAGTCATATTGGTGGAATACAGGTCATCGGTACAACCGAGCCGTTCTTAACTTAAAAGAAACAAAAACTGTAATTATTGAGGCCGAAGATTCAAATGGCTGTGGCGCACGTGTTGAAGTGAAGATCATTGTTAAGGACACGTGTAATAAAGACAAGTGCCCAAGCATTATAACCTATTGGCCTAAAAAGACTTTATGTGGAGACAAGGATTCTATTAGCCTTGAAGCTAAAAGTGGCTACAAAAATTATGTATGGAGTACCCGTGAAACAGGTCGCGCTATATGGGCAAAAAAGAAGGGTTGGTACTATCTAGATTTTAAGGATTCCTCCGGGAATACTTGCCGAGACAGTATTTACATTGGAAGTGGATCTTCCAAAAGTTTAAAAATAGAAATAAGACCTGGCAAGCCGTGGTGTATAGGTGATACCGTTTATGCAACCGCATCAAAAGGATTTAAGTCTTATGCATGGAACACGCGGAGTACAGACCGAATCATTGAAGTCGTATTAAACGAAAGGAAAAAGCTAGTTGTTGAAGCGCTTGATTCCAATGGTTGTGAAGCCCGTGCAGAATATATTATATATCCGGATTCGTGTAATTCATCTATAGATTTAATTTCCAAAATAAACCTGTCTATCACACCAAATCCTGTTCAAAACGTTCTTAGCATATCGGCTGACTTGCCTATAAACCAAGTGAGCGTTATGACGGTTTCTGGTAAGACTATTATAATGTCTCGTCCAATCGGGAAAACTGTTTCTTTAAACCTTTTTGAATTACCTGCAGGTATCTATTTGATACACGTGGAAACGCCCCAAGGTCAGATTCATCAAAAAATTGTAAAGGAATAAGCTGAAAGACTTAACCTAAATAACCTCCCAACAAGTCGGTAAACGCGGTTTTGTCTTCGTAAAACTTGCGACTTAGTTTGGAATGCTCTGCAAGACCATAAAGGATGAATTCCATCCATACATATTTATCCATTTTCCCTGAATCCGATATGTATCGATCAACCGTTGCACCTAAACCATGCACTTTGTTCAATTCTCGTGCGTAGTTCGCATCTGAAGTATCAAAATCGATATGAAGGCTTTTACCATTTTCAAACCACGTTAACACGTCGGTAAAAGGATCGGTTTCTTCTTTGTCGCGTTTATCAGATATGGGCAGATATTTTTCAAAAAGTGTCCGAATCGCTTTGCCAATCAGAATGTTTGCCACGTTGTACGAACCTTCTTGTTCTCCCTCATACACCATTTCAATTTTACCTGTTATGCTCGGAATAATCCCATGCACATCGCTTATCCGTACGGTTGTTTTTTTGTCCCGGTTTAGGTGTGCACGACGTTCCGCATTACTCACTAAATTCTCCAATGCCGTAATACTTAATCTGGCCGAAACACCACTTTTGTGATCAACATATTCATTGTCACGAGCCTCCATGACCACTTGTTCAACCAAGTCTTTGAGCAGCTCTGGAATTGTAATTGATTTCTGTTGAGCCTCTGTTAGTCGCGCTTCTTGCTCCGTTATTTTTTTGGCTAACTCAATGCTTTTTGGGTAATGCGTTAGTATTTGGCTACCAATTCTATCTTTTAATGGGGTAACAATACTGCCACGATTCGTATAATCCTCAGGATTTGCCGTAAACACGAACTGGGTATCTAACTGTAACCGAAATTTAAATCCTCGAATTTGGACATCGCCTTCTTGTAAAATATTAAACAACGCCACTTGTATTCGTGCCTGCAAGTCAGGCATTTCGTTTATGACAAAAATGCATCTGTTTGCACGAGGAATAATTCCAAAATGTATGACACGTTCATCGTTATAGGTCAACTTTTCGTTTACCGCTTTAATTGGGTCAACGTCGCCAATCAAATCTGCTACGGAAACGTCTGGAGTCGCCAATTTCTCAACGTACCTGTCGCTTCTGTGCAACCAAGTTATTGGCGTATCGTCTCCTTTTTCTGCGACTACGTTCTTCCCAAAAAAACTAATAGGAGCCAATGGATCATCGTTGAGTTCTGAACCCGAAATGACTGGAATATATTCATCCAAAAGATGCACCAACATGCGTGCTAACTTTGTTTTGGCCTGTCCTCTTAAACCCAACAAGTTTATGTTGTGGCGGCTCAAAATGGCACGTTCTATGTCTGGAATTACAGTATTTTCAAATCCCCAGATTCCCGGAAATGTGGCTTCCTTTTTTGATAGTTTATCAAGCAGGTTCGCTCTTAATTCTTCTTTTATAGATTTTGAAGTGTACCCGGATGCTTTTAGTTCACCGAGTGACTTGATGCTTTCAATTTTTGTCAATGTTATCTTGTTTTTCTTTTGTTATTGGCGTAGTCGTGAATAACAAATTGACCTAGGTCGTCCAATCCACTATAAAACGCCTTGCCTTTTGCTTCTTCTGTAAATTCAGATATAAATTGTTGTAAATAAGGGTCTTGAGCAATCATAAACGTGGTCACATTTATCTTTTGTCTTCTACAAGAAGCAGCCTCATTTAGTGTTTTGTTAATAATTTTTCGATCTAAGCCGAAGCTATTTTTATAATAGGTTCCGTTCTCGTTTAAACAACTTGGTTTGCCATCCGTAATCATCAAAATCTGCTTATTCGGATTTCGTTTACGTTTCAACAAATCCTGAGCCAATTGCAATCCTGCAACCGTGTTTGTGTGATAGGGCCCAACTTGCAAATAAGGCAGATCCTTAAGTTTAATTTCCCAAGCGTCGTTGCCAAAAACAATAATGTCTAGCGTATCCTTTGGAAACTTGGTCTGAATGTATTCAGCCAAAGCCATTGCCACTTTCTTCGCAGGTGTGATTCTATCTTCCCCATAAAGTATCATGCTATGACTGATGTCAATCATCAATACGGAGCTTGTTTGCGTTTTGAGATCAGTTTCTTTAACCAAGAGATCGTCCGCAGACAACATCCAATCATCACCGTTCATTTTGATTTGCGCATTTAGCAAACTCTCTGTCAATGCGATTTTATCTAACCCATCGCCAAAAGAATAATTGCGCAACTCTGGTTGAACTTCATCGCCTTTCCCACTGAATTTACTATTGTGGTCTCCATGACTAGATTTCCGGATCTTACCAAAGATCTCGTTTAACGCCGACTTTCTAATGGATTGCTCCATTTTGGAAGACATCGCCATAACTTCACCTTCTTCGTCTCTTAAAAACCCTTTGTCTTTAAGGTCTTGAATAAAATCACCCATGCCATAATCATCAGTTGTGATGTTATGTTCTCGGTCTATTTCATTCATCCAGTCCAATGCCTCAGCCACATCTCCGCTCGTATGAATCAGTAATTCTTTGAACAATTCAAACAGCCTTTCAAACGGCCCTTGATTGCTTCCTTTATCAATATATTTTCCGAATTGGATTCCCCTCATTTTCCTTGCTGCGGTAAATGTACCACATTATGAAACATTAAAGCATTCGTATTGTTTGGCTAAATCGTTGGAATTCAGTTCTGTAATTCTAGTGTCAAATGGTAAATATCATAAATCAATTCTCCTCCGATTTCGTTATCTTGAGAGATGAAAGATAATATATACGATTATGACGAACCTAGCATGCCCCAACTGCCACCATCACAAGTTTGAAATTAAGCCTGTTTCAGGCAACAAATTACTTGATAAAATCGAAAGAGCTTTAGTAGCTGTAGGATTTCCTACGAATTGGTTTCACAACATATTGATGCGTTGTAAAACGTGTAAATATTACTGGCGAGCGTAACGATTACCAATCGTCTTGCTTTTCCGCTTCACCCACTTTCATATAGCTTTCCAAACTTTCTGTTAGGTCGTCAAAGTATTTTATCGTTTGTTCAATATATGAAGTGTATTCAGGTTTACTGTAGTTATTCTGTGTAGTGTCTGCCCATTGGCTGACATCGTAATAAGAGGGTTTCTCCCAACGTATTCCATCAATAATGTATCTGTACTTACCGTCTTTAAATTGTAATGTAATTTGATACGAAACGTAACCCGCATTCGGGTTCACCCTTCATTTATCCTCAATACGCGATAATTTATATCTTGCTCGTCCCACTATTTTTCCCCCTTCGGCATCTTGTGTTTTCATTACGCCATTTGGGTTCACATAGTATTTATTAATCCAAGCCACACCTCTATCGTATAACTTCTGCTTCGTTAATCCCGCTACAGCAGCTCCATTTTTGTATTCTGCCTTACCTGAATCCTCTCTAACGGGTATTTCTTGCCCATAGGAAATGGAGGTGATTAAGCAGAGGCAAAGTATTTGTAATAATCTCATATTGATTTTTGTAATTAAAGAACGCAATTTATTTGTTTTGATTATCTAATCCATAAACTGTTCCAAACTTGTTGTGCTTCATTCACAAAGCATAAATTTGCCGTGTGAATTTTCTATCTCATTACTACTTCGATAAACAGGAAGGCAACCCTTACTTCAACCTTGGTTTAATATTCCCTGACATTGTCAGAAATTTTGTACGTGGTAGTAAGCTCGATTTAACGATTGACATGAAAGATGAACTCCCCGTTGCATCACTGCAGAAGGGTTGTATTCAGCATGTCCAGAGTGATAAGGTCTTTCACGCATGGGATGAATTTATTGATGCCATGGATATGGTAACGGGTCATATCCGAAAAAACCCCGTTCCGTTTAAAAAAGATTGGTTCATAGCCCACATCCTTGTTGAGTTAACAATGGATCACTATTTAATTCTGAACAATCCAAATCTGGCTAATAAGCTATACACGGATTTCGAAATAGTAGATACAGAACATATTCATTCTTTCCTGCGCCGTAATGATTTCTCTAAATTTGATTTATTCCAGAAAGGTTTTGACCATTTTATGAGCGTGCGATACCTTGAATCTTACACAGAACCTAATAATATTGTGTATGCTTTAGGTCGGATTTGTACTAAAATGCGATTACCGCCGTTTTCGGAAGAACAGAAGCAATTGCTGAAATCTGTCATCAAGGTGTTACACAACAAAATGCCGCAAATGGTAGAAGACCTGAAAGTCGAATTGAAATAATGAAGAAACTACTCTACCCAATCATCCTTTTGTTTGTAAGCATTTCATGTTTCGGACAAGGAACACCGAAGTACTCAAACGAGTTCCTTTTTGTTGGAGTTGGTGCCAAAAGTTTTGGCATGTCTCAATCTGTTATTGCGTCTGTTGACGACGTTACCGCTGGATATTGGAATCCTGCAGGTTTGGTTCACTTAAAAGACAACATCCAGTTGAGCTACATGCACTCTAATTATTTTGCTGGTATTGCCAACTATGATTATAGCGGCCTCGCATTTAAAGCTGGCGAAAACAATGTTATGGCATTTTCTTTTGTCCGTATGGGGGTTGATGGAATTCCCAATACCTTGGATATTTGGAAAAATGGTCAGCTTAATTACGACCTAATTACAGAGTTTTCAGCGGTAGATTATTCCTTCATGTTCAGTTATGCTCAGAAGTTATTAAAAGACGGATTAAGCTTTGGAGGCTCAGCCAAAATAATCAGACGAAAAGCTGGCGAATTTGCCTCTGCTTGGGGGTTCGGAATCGACGCTGGCCTGCAATACAAATTAGAAAACAACTGGCGATTCGCTTTGGTAGCTCGAGATGTGACGAGTACGTTCAATGCTTGGAACTTTACATTTACCGATGCCCAAAAAGACGTGTTAACACAACAAAATCAAGAAATACCAAAGAACTCATTAGAAATAACACTGCCTAGATTGGTCATGGGTGCTGCAAAACGAATAGACTTTGGTGATGACTATTCCTTTGATGCCGAATTAAATGCTGATTTAACGACAGATGGTAAAAGAAACACGGTATTGAAAACAGACGTTGTTAGTGTTGACCCTCATCTTGGAATTCAATTTGGCTATGCCGATCTTGTGTTCTTACGCGGAGGTGTTGGGAATATTCAAAAAGTAACAGACATCGACAACAAAGAATTGTGGTCTTTTCAACCCAATATTGGCGTAGGCGTGAACTTAGACAAATTTGCCATTGATTATGCGATGGCCAATTTAGCAACCACAGCCGCTACCACTTATTCACACGTATTTTCCATAAGATTTAAATTTAACTCAACCGAAGAATAGTTAGAATAACCAAATGAAAGTAGGAATTGTAGGAGCGGGAACAATGGGCGCTGGAATTGCACAGGTATGTGCAATGGCCGGTCACAATATTATTCTTTTTGATGTTAATTCAAATGCTTTGAGTAAAGCGTCAGGTGCCATTGAAAAAAATCTCGACAAGGGAATTTCTATTGGTAAACTAACAGAGGATGTTAAATCAAAAGCGCTTGCTTTAATTGAAAATACCAACGACTTAAATGAACTAAAGGTAGACCTCGTCATTGAAGCCATAGTTGAACGCTTGGATATTAAAACCAAGTTGTTCCAGGATTTAGCAGAAATCAACGGGCCCAAAACCGTATTGGCAACAAATACCTCTTCCATTCCAATAACACAGATATCAGCAGCGATTCCACATCCAGAAAGGGTTGTAGGAATACATTTCTTTAATCCAGCACACATCATGAAGTTGGTAGAAGTGGTGAGCGGTGCACATACATCACCAGCAATTGCAAAATTTGCTTTCGACTTTGTTAAGGAGATAAAAAAGACTCCCATCATGGCCAAGGACTCTCCTGGTTTTATTGTAAACCGAGTTGCCCGTCATTACTACGTTGAAGGTTTAAAAGTTTTAGAAGAAAACGTTGCGTCGCATTCTGATATTGACTTGTTGCTGCAATCCAGTGGTTTTAAAATGGGTCCTTTTAAACTCATGGACCTGATTGGAGTAGAAACCAACTTTTCTGTTACTGAATCTATGTACAACCTGTTTTATCAAGACAGTAAATTCAGACCAAGTCGTATTCAAAAACAAAAAGTCGATGCCGGCCACCACGGTAGAAAGTCGGGCAAAGGATTTTACACCTATGCATAAGTCATTATACTTGGTCATACTGTGTCTATTTGCATCGTCTTGCAACGACAATACGCCCACCAACGGTCAGGTCTTTATTCCTGATGTTCCAGTGAGCATAACCGTCAACATGGACCTTCCATTGCATTATCATTTGCAAAATTTAGGAGGATATTCACTGCTGGAAGGCGGAAACAGAGGTGTTTTTTTAGTGCATAACTTCGATGATGAATTTTACGCACTTGAACGCACCTGTACTTTTGATCCGGATCTCGATTGTGGTCATATTCAAGTTGACACCTCTAATATCCAGTTAAGGTGCGGAATTTATGACAATGATACGTTTGCCCAGTGCTGTCAAAGCCTGTACAGTTTTGATGGATTTGTATTACAAGGTCCAAGTAGGTTTGCACTGAAGCGCTATCAAGTTTTCAGAAATAGCAACTTATTAACGGTCAGAAACTAATAAATCGCTGGCGATACAATCCAATTTATTAGACAACTTTACGTTTTCATAACCCTGGTTTAGTTAAAAAATAATGCAAAAACCGTCTAAATACGCTATTTATGCCTACCTTTGCAGCTTAATAATTTATTTAATGAGTACTGGAACAGTAAAATTTTTCAATAACGCCAAAGGTTTTGGTTTTATCACTCCGGAAGATGGAGGAAAGGACGTATTCGTCCACGTAAATGGTTTAACCGATGAGATTACAGAGGGTGACAAAGTAAGCTATGACGTAGAAGAAGGCAGAAAAGGATTAAATGCAGTTAATGTAAAAATCGCTTAGTCTAATTCTTTTAGATATTGAAATTAAAAGCCTATCACAGTTGATAGGCTTTTTTCATGCTCAAATTTTCGAAAATTGGATTGCTCAACTTACCTTTAAAGACTTAAACCAAAAACTTGACCAATTCCGAAACCATATACCATTTTTATTCAAGCTTAGAGGCAGGTAATATTGAAGACCTTTTGAGCTGTTATCATCCACAAATCAGTTTCAGCGATCCCGTCTTTGGCGAATTACAGGGCGACCAAGCCCATTCCATGTGGCGTATGCTGATGAGTAAAATGTCCTCTGACATTAAAATTGACGTCAATCACGTTTTTGATCAGAATGGTCGTATGCATTGTACCTGGGCTGCTGATTACCCTTTCGGTAAAAATCAACGGCACGTGCACAATGAGGTCTCCTCTCAGTTTACTTTTAAAGACAACAGAATTATTACCCATCATGACGTCTTTGACTTATGGAAATGGACAAGACAAGCTCTTGGTTGGCCTGGCTACCTATTTGGTTGGTCGAACATAATGCAACGAAAAATGATTGAACGAAATCAATCATACTTAACCAAGTTCATGAAAAAAGCATGAGTCAAATCAACTTTCGATTTACATCTTCAAGACTCGTTATTTACTTTAAATGAATCCGATAAATGCATGCCGATTTCACCATTCTACAAATCGAATGTAAAATTGTAGGTACACTGAAACAATTTGCTTGACACAAGTGTTTTTGTAGTAAACTTCTTCGAATGAAAAACGAAATAATTACTGCGTACATGCACCATATTTTGGAACATGGTGAACGACCCAAAACAATGTACAGTTTTGCCAAGCAAGCCAAGTTAAAAGAACAAGAGCTATATGGGTATTTTACCTCATTTGATTCCATAGAGAAATCGATTTTTAGTGTGTTTTTTGAAAACACCCTGGAAGTACTTTCTAAAAACGAAGATTATGTAGACTTCGAATCAAAAGATAAGCTACTTTCATTCTATTACACCTTTTTTGAAATGCTAACGGCCAATAGAAGCTATGTGCTATTCGCATTAAGTAAAGGTTTAATGCACCCAAAGACACAGTCACAACTCAGCCTGCTAAAGAAGGATTTTCAAAAATTTGTTTCAGGGTTGGATATTTCTACCCTAGATATTCCAAATAAAAAACTGAACGAATTCCAAGAAAAAAGTATGTCGCACGTGGGCTGGAGTCATTTGACTTTTGTCTTAGATTTTTGGATGAAAGATGTTTCACCGGGCTTTGAAAAGACGGATATCTTAATTGAAAAATCAGTGAATACGGGTATGCATTTAGCCAACAGCCAACCCGTTAAAGACGTTATCGACTTAGGAAAATTCTTGTATAAAGAAATAACACAACGTTAGTATGGAAACTATCGACAAACTGCCTATCAGCAAAGTAAAACGAGCCTCAAAGTTGATTCAGACTGGCGCAAAAGTCGGGACCAACTATCTCAAATACTATGGCAACAAGCTAAGATATTCTGAAGAGGAGGCGAAAACAAAGTTGGATGAAGCAAATGCTTCTGATATTTACGATAGCTTAAAAAATTTAAAAGGCAGTCCATTAAAAGTTGCCCAAATGTTGAGTATGGATAAAAGCATCCTTCCAAAAGCTTACGTGGACCAGTTCTCACTTGCACAATTTTCTGTTCCTCCTTTGTCGGCTCCATTGGTAATCAAAACATTTACGCGATACTTCGGAAAATCGCCACAAGAATTGTTTGACCAATTCGACCCCAACGCAATCAATGCAGCGACCATAGGACAAGTCCATAAAGCGCAAAAAGATGGAAAAACATTGGCCATTAAGATTCAGTATCCAGGTGTAGCCGATAGTATTAGCAGTGACCTTGCTTTGGTTAAGCCAATAGCCATGCGGATGTTCAACATTAAAGGTAAAGATTCAGACAAGTACTTTAAAGAAGTTGAGCAAAAACTGATTGATGAAACGGATTATACCAATGAGATAAAGCAGAGTGTTGAAGTAGTAGAAGCCTGTAAACACATTCCAAACTTAAGATTCCCGCATTACTACCCAGCGTATTCTACAAAACAAATTATAGCAATGGATTGGATGACGGGTAAACATCTTTCTAAATTTGCTAAGGAGAATACCGACCCAGACATTGCTAATCAAGTTGGTCAAACGTTGTGGGACTTTTATATGTACCAAATTCATACCCTTAAAAAAGTGCATGCCGATCCGCATCCTGGGAATTTCCTAGTGGATGATTCCGGACAACTCATTGCTTTGGACTTTGGTTGTATGAAAGAAATTCCAAACGACTTTTATATACCCTATTTTGAACTTACAGACCCCAATACATTAGAAAACAAAGATGTATTTATGGACAAGCTTTCAGAGCTAGAGATTATTCGTTTAGATGATACAGAAGAAGAAAAAGCCTTCTTTGGGGAAATGTTTCATGACCTTCTTCAATTGTTCACTAGGCCTTTAACCCAAGAAACCTTTGACTTTTCAGACCCCGCGTTCTTTAACGAAATTGCAAACCTTGGCGAACAATTTACAAAAAGTACAACATTGAGAAAGATGAATGGTAACCGCGGTTCAAAGCATTTCATTTATGTCAATCGAACATTCTTTGGTTTATATAACCTGATGCACGAAATAGGCGCAAAAAACGTAAGAATAGAAAATTTGGCCATTGCTTAAGGCCATTTAGCCGGTTAAAATTATATCCAAATTAAAGATTTTCATAAATCAACAAAATCGCTATCTTTGCAGCGTTGGTAAGAGACAGGAAAGAGGGAATTAAAAATTCCCTCTTTTTTTTACGCAATTAATATGTCTTTGGTAGAAACAATAAAAGCACTGGTTGAGGAAGAGGTAAAAGACTCCCCAATTTTTGTTGTGGACATTGTTGGAGGAGACAGAAGCAGAAAAATTCAAGTTTTGGTAGATGGAGACAAAGGGGTCACCGTTGATCAATGCTCGAAAATCAGCAGATCAATTTCGAAAGTAGTGGATGATGAAGAATTCGAGTCAGACCCATTTATTTTGGAAGTATCTAGCCCCGGAGCTGACGAACCCTTAAGAAACGAAAGACAATACCACAAACATGTTGGTCGTAAATTATCTGTTGAAACCGAATCGAGCACCACAGAATACAAACTTTTAGAAGTGACCGAAACTCATATCGTTTGTGCTCCAGTGCTGGACAAAAAACAAAAGAAAAATAAAGTTAAAGTGGAACCTGTTAGTATCAGTTTCGACGACATTATAACATCAACCGTAGTATTATCTTTTAAATAAAGGAAAATGACTTTAGGACTAGTAGAATCGTTTGCGGAATTTAAAGAGTTCAAGAACATAGACAGAGCCACTATGATGGCCGTTATGGAAGACGTCTTTCGAAGCATGCTTCGAAAGAAGTTTGGAGATGACTCAAATTTTGACATTATCATCAACACGGATCAAGGAGATTTGGAAATCTATCGAAATCGAAAGATTGTGGACATGGATGAGGTCGAAGACCAAAACCAAGAAATAAACATCGAAGATGCATTGAAGCTTGAAGATGATTATGAAATTGGTGAAGATGCCATTGAAGAGATTAAATTACTCGATTTTGGCCGTCGCGCAATACTTGCTGCAAGACAAACACTGCTTTCTAGAATTCTTGAATTAGAGAAAGATGAGTTATTTAAGAAATATAAAGACCGTGTTGGTGAAATAATCACAGGAGAGGTTTACCAAATATGGAAGCGTGAATTAATGGTTTTGGATGATGAAGGCAACGAACTCATTCTACCAAAAACAGAAATGATTGGACGCGATTTCTTCAAAAAAGGAGACAGCGTTCGCGCCGTTGTATTGCGTGTTGAAATGCAAAACAACAACCCACGTATCATACTTTCTCGTACTGCTCCAATTTTCTTAGAAAGACTGTTTGAACTTGAAGTACCTGAAATCTTGGACGGATTAATCACTATCAAAAATGTGGTTAGAGAGCCAGGTGAGCGTGCTAAAGTTGCTGTAGAGAGCTATGACGATAGAATCGACCCAGTAGGTGCTTGTGTTGGAATGAAAGGTTCTCGTATTCACGGAATTGTTCGTGAGTTACGTAATGAAAATATTGACGTTATTAACTTTACAACCAATACACAACTATACATTCAACGTGCTCTAAGCCCAGCTAAGGTGTCAAGCACCGCTTTAGACGAGGAAGAGAAGCGTGCTGATGTATATTTGCCAAGTGACCAAGTTTCACTTGCCATTGGTAAGGGTGGGTTTAACATTAAGCTTGCTGGTAGATTGGTAGGGTACAACATCGATGTATATCGTGAAAATGTTGAAGAAGACGACGTAGACGTTGACTTAGACGAATTCACTGACGAAATTGATGAGTGGATAATTGACGAGTTAAAAGCAATTGGCTTAGATACGGCCAAAAGCGTATTAGAAATGGAAGTAGACGACTTGGTTCGCAGAACTGAATTAGAAGTTGAAACCATAACTGAGATTAAAAAAATATTTGAAGCGGAGTTTGATTAAACAAAGCAACAAATGACAATAAGAATGAAGAACACGGTGAATATCATGAAGTAGCGGGGATCATTACATATGGTCGGTTCGCGTTCGCTACATGGTTTTTGTGAATGTTCTTCAGAAATTAAAAAGTAAAACATTAATGGCTGGAAAAACTCACAGAATTTCAAAAGTTGCAGCAGAGCTCAATGTTAGCTGGAAAAGCTTGATTGAATATCTCAACCAAAACGGTTATGAGGTAGACATGAAGATGACGGCTAAGATCGCCCAAGATATGTATGACGTTCTTGAACAGAAATACCGTTCTGACAAACAAGCGAAAGAAGAATCTCAAGCACTAGAGATTAATATTCGTCGACAAGACGAAACGCTTACAGCAAATACCAATAAACCGGGTACGAAGAAGAAGAAAAAAGGTGAAGACGAAGCGCAAGACATCGTCTTAATTAAGGATACTGGATTAAGTCGTCCAAATGCCTCTGAAGAGCCTGTAACTGAAGAAAAGCCAGAAGTCAAGGAAGAAGTTCCAGAGGTGGAAGCCAAAGAAGAAAAACCTGAGCCAAAAGAAGAAGAGGCTCCTAAGGTTGAAGAGGAAACCCCAACGACCAAAAAGACTGAGATTCCAGGATTTAAGGTACTTGGTAAAATTTCGTTAGATAAGCCTGAAAAGAAAAAGAAAGAAGAGCCCGAAGCTCCAAAAGAAGAGAAGAAAGAAGAAGTAACCGAGGAAAAACCGGTTGAAGAAAAAGCTCCTGAAAAGCCAGTTGAAGAAAAACCGGTTGAAGAAAAAACTCCTGAAAAGCCAGAAGCTAAAAAAGAAGAAGAACCAAAAAAGGTTGAACCTGAAGCCCCAAAAGCGCCTGCAAAGGAAGAGGGGGAATCAATTATTAAGCCTAAATATGAAAAACTAGGTGGCCTTACGATTAAAGGAAAAATCAAACTTCCTGATCCACCGTCGCCTAAAAAAGTAGCAAGCTCTGGTGGCAAACCAGAAGACAACCAGCGCAAGAAAAGAAAACGAACGGTTAAGTCTGGACCTGTTAAATCAGGTGGCAATTTTGGAAAAGGTCGTTACAACAAAGGTGGTGGCAAAGACGATGCAAAAGACGAAATCACAGAAAAGGAAATCCAAGATAAAATCAAGGCAACACTTGCTAAACTTGGTGGAAATAAAGGTAGTAAAGGACCATCTCGTCAGAAATTAAGACGACAAAAAAGAGATGATCACAAAACCACGCGTGAGGAAGAAATTATCAAACAAGAGCTTGCGAGCAAGGTCTTAAAAATCACTGAATTTGTAACGGCTAACGAGATGGCATCGTTAATGGACGTTTCTGTTAACGACATTATCACCGCATACTTCTCGCTTGGCATGATGGTGTCTATCAACCAACGTTTGGATGCGGAGACCATTAAAATGGTTGCCGATGAATTTGGTTTTGAAATTGAGTTTGTTGACGCAGAAGAGCAAGTCGAATTTGGCGAAGAAGAAGTTGATAAACCAGAAGATCTTGAGGAACGCGCACCGATTGTAACCATCATGGGTCACGTTGATCACGGTAAAACTTCATTACTTGACTACATCCGAAATACGAACGTAATTGCAGGTGAAGCCGGTGGTATTACACAGCACGTTGCTGCATACGAAGTAGAACTTAAAGACAAAAAACGCATAACCTTTGTTGATACTCCAGGTCACGAAGCCTTTACCGCGATGCGGGCAAGGGGAGCAAAGGTCACGGATATAGCCATTATTGTAATTGCGGCTGACGACAGTGTGATGCCTCAAACAAAAGAGGCAATAAGCCACGCCCAAGCGGCAGATGTACCGATCATTTTTGCTTTCAATAAAATAGATCGCGACGTTTCAAACCCAGATAGAATTAGAGAAGAGTTATCTGCCATGAATATTTTGGTAGAAGAATGGGGTGGTAAATATCAAGCACAAGAAATCTCAGCGAAAAAAGGTACCAATATTGACGAGCTACTCGAAAAAGTATTACTCGAGGCTGAATTATTAGAACTAAAAGCCAATCCAAACAAACGTGCTAAGGGTTCTGTGATGGAAGCCCGATTGGACAAAGGTCGAGGAATATTGGCATCAGTTCTGGTACAAGAAGGTACACTTCGAGTTGGAGACCCACTCGTTGCTGGTCATCATTTTTGCCGTGTACGGGCGATGTTCAATGAGCGTATGAATCAGGTTAAAGTTGCTGATCCGGCTACGCCAGTAAACATATTAGGATTTACTTCTGCACCTACAGCAGGTGATGTATTCCAAGTTTTTGAATCTGAACAAGACGCCAAAGATGTTGCGAATAGACGTGCTCAATTGCAGCGTGAACAAGGTATTAGAACAACCAAGCATATTACGCTAGATGAAATTGGACGACGTTTGGCAGTAGGTAACTTTAAGGAATTAAAGGTTATTGTGAAGGCCGATGTGGATGGTTCTGCAGAAGCACTTGCTGATTCATTGTTGAAACTATCTACCGAAGAAATACAGGTTAACGTTATTCATAAATCAGTTGGTCAAATCACTGAGTCAGATGTATTATTAGCTTCTGCCTCTGATGCGATAATTATCGGTTTCCAAGTTAGACCAGCGGCTTCCGCAAGAAAGCTTGCTGAAGCTGAAGAAATTGATATCAGAATGTATTCTGTCATCTATAAAGCCATTGAGGAAATCAAGTCTGCCATGGAAGGTATGCTTGCTCCTGAGTTTGAAGAAAAGATTACAGGTAATGCAGAAATTCGTGAGGTATTCAAAATCACCAAGGTTGGTACAGTTGCCGGTTGTATGATTACAGACGGTAAAATACAGCGAGACAATAAGGTTAGACTTATTCGAGACGGTGTAGTTGTATATAGTGGTGTATTAGCAGCACTAAAGCGATTTAAAGACGACGTTAAGGAAGTAAATCGAGGTTTTGAATGTGGAATGCAGATCAAAAACTACAACGATATTCGGATTAACGATATCATCGAATGTTACACCGAGGTTGAGGTGAAACGTAAGTTGAAATAAATTCACTTTATGTTTTCTTTGTTTAATCGCACCGTACTTTTAGGCTTAGTTACCTTATTCCTCGGCTGCGACAAACTGCCCTCTGCGCGCGTAGCAAACACTAAATTCAAGCTGGTTAATACAAAAAAACTGTTTCAAGTTGCTGTCCCAGACTATATGTCTGAGGCAACCAACTTAAGTGACGAGGCATCACTACAGTACCAAAGTTTGTTAAAGGAGCTTTACTTCGTTGTACTCCACGAACCAACAGACGAGTTTCAAGAAGCATTTCAAAATATTGGGATGTACGAAGATTCTATTAGCCTCCTCGACAATTACACCAACGTGCAGTATGAATCCATTACAGACGAGATGGAAATCGCGTCGGACGTGATACGTAAATCGGTTAAAATAAATGGGTTACCCGCAAGAATAATAGCGTTTGACGCTAATGTAGAAGGCATTGATGTGCCTCTAACGTAGTATTATACCATATACGAAGGTTCGAAAAACGTATACTTAATGTTGAGTTGGACCTTAAAATCGAGGCGTAAGACCTACCTACCCATAATGGAAAAAATGTCTAAATCATTTCGATTGATGACAGACGCTCAATAAATCGGTTCTGACTATAATTTTTCACTATTCTACATTCAGTACTTCGTTCGGGTCCCAATAGATTTGACTTAAGTTTTGAATTTGATTGTTTACAATCTCCACGCCTTCATCGGTCAACAACTGCTCCATTGGAATGCCTCTAAAATGCTCCTTCCCTGTTAGCAAACCTTGACGGTTTACCACACGATGCGCCGGCAAATTATGTTCTGTTTTGTTTAAACCATTGAGCGCCCAACCTACCATTCTGCTTGACCGTGCAGCCCCTAAATATTTTGCAATTGCTCCATATGAGGTTACCCTGCCCTTCGGTATAAGGGCGACGACTTGATACACCATTTCGAAAAATGAAATTGATTTATCATTTTCATGCAACCTTTTGTTATTAGGCATAGTCTTTGTAACAAACATAAAACATATTACTCCTTATTTTTGTAACAACTTGAAGAGACATCGATATATGAGATTTATAAAAACAGTAGTGTTGTTATTATTTGTTGGATTAGGTTTTGCAAATGGCCAGCACAACATCAGTTTTAAAATCAACGGATTGCAAAACGGAGATGAGTGCATCCTTGCACATTATTACGCAGATCAAAACCGGATCATCGATACAGCCCAAGTAAACGCTAACGGAGACGTTATTTTTCAAGGTCCCGACAAGCTCTTAAACGGTGTATACATTATCGTTTTGCCGCGTAAAACCTACATTGAATTTATTGTGCCAAACGACGATCAAGAATTCCAGATTACGTTTGACACTACATTAGCCCCAAGCAGTAAGTCTGTGGTAGGTTCGGTAGATAATCAGGTATTTTTTGAATTCGACAAATTTGCTATTTCACCTGGCACAAGAAAACGGGATTTAATCGCAGAGTTTAAGTCATGTGATAATCCAACTTGTAAAAGTGATATCCGTAAAAAGATCAAAATCGTAGACAAAGAAGTAGATGATAAAAGAAAGGAATTGGTCAATAAGTACTCCGAAACCTTTACTGCTAAACTGCTGAAATCCGTATTAGATATTGAAATTCCTGAAGAAATTAAATCCGATACCACAGGAAAGAAATACGATTACTATAGAAAACATTACTGGGATAATATTGACCTCACCGACGACGGTATGCTCCGTACACCTGTTTTTAAAGGCAAGTTAGAATACTATATCGGTAAGTTAGTTGTACAACAAGCTGATACATTAATCCCTGCTATCGATGATTTAATTAGTCGCATAGAACAAGGGGGAGCAATGGAAATGTATAAATATGTGGTGTGGTGGAACACAAATCATCATGAAGAATCTAAGATGATGTGCATGGATAAGGTTTTGCATCATATGGCACAAAATTATTATTGTGCTGGGAAATGTTATTGGGCTGATTCCGCTTTAGTAGCAACCATGTGCGAACATTCCGAAAAAATTGGGCCAACAGTATGTGGTGCTGTAGCTCCTAACATGCTGTTAGCCGATACCACGTTTGCGCGTACTAACGAGTTGCACAAAATTAAGGCCCCGGTTACCGTGGTTGTTTTTTGGGATCACCAATGCGGACACTGTAAAAAAGAAATTCCTAAACTGAAGTTAATGTATGATACCATGAAGCAACGTGGTGTGGAAGTTTACTCGGTTTACACACAAGCAGATTGGGAAGGTTGGAAAGAGTATATCAGAGCAAACGGCCTTAACTGGTTGAATGTAATGGATGCTTTTAATAAAGCTACCTACAGAGAGGATTACAACATTATTTCTACGCCACAAGTATATATGTTGGACGAAAACAAAAACATTCGTTTCAAGAATCCACCTGCTGACAATGTGGGAAGAATCGCTGAAATTATGCTCGAAGAATACGAAGCAAAACAGAACCAAAAATAACGCACTCCGATACAATCTAAACGATGAGAATACCCCTAACATTTATACTTATGCTCTTCACTTCAATAGCTACGTGTTTTGGACAGCACGACATTCGATTTAAAGTTAATGGCTTAAAGCAAGGTGACGATTGCATTTTGGCACATTACTACGCTGATAAAAACAAAGTCATCGATACGGTTGCCATTAATCAAGATGGTTATGCTGTGTTTCAAGGTGAGGAAAAATTATTACATGGTGTATATATCCTCGTACTCCCAAAAAAAACATACGTCGAGCTCATCGTTCCGAAAGAAGATCAAGAGTTCACGATAGAATTAGATACAACCTTATCGCCCCACACAAAGAAAGCTACTGGTTCGCTTGACAATGAATTGTTTATTGAATTCGACAGATATTCTGTTGGACCAGGATCTAAAAAAAGACAGTTAATAAAAGACTATCGAAATTGTCAAGACGACTCATGCAAAGCACGTATCCGAAAAGAAGTTGATGACTTGGACAAGGAAATAGACGTAAAACGGAAGGAGATAATCGATAATTATCCAAACACGTTTACCGCTAAGCTATTTAAACCCATCTTAGAAATTGAGGTACCCGATTCCTTAAAATCAGATAATGCCAAGGCCTACATGTATTACAAAAAGCATTTCTGGGATAATTTTGATTTAACCGACGATGGCATGTTACGTACACCGATTTTTCAAGGAAAATTGGAGTACTATATAACCAAAGTCATCTTACAAAAACCAGATACATTGATTCCAGCCATAGATGATTTATGTGCCAAAATTGAGAAAGGCGGTGCAACAGAAATGTACAAATACGTGGTTTGGTGGAATACGAATCACCATGAAGAATCAGACCGAATATGTATGGACAAGGTACTTTACCATCTTGCTGCAAACTATTACCTTAAAGGCAAATGCGAATGGGCCGACTCAAGTACAATAGCCAACATGACTGATTATGTTAAAAAAGCAAAACGTATACAATGTGGTTTAGTGGCACCCAATATGACCTTAGTTGATACCACGTATTTGCGTAAGTATGAACTTCACAAAATAAATAAGCCAGTTACGATTGTTGTTTTTTGGTCGCACACTTGTGGACATTGCAAGGAAGAAATTCCAATAATTCAAGAAATGTATGATACCCTAAAGCAAAGCGGCGTTGAAATATACGCTGTGTATACGGGCTCAGATGTTGACGGTTGGAAAGAATATATTCGAAAAAACAAACTGACTTGGATCAACCTAGTAGACGCCTATAACAACTCGACATATAAAAAGGATTACAATCAAGTCAAAACGCCTGAGGTGTATATGCTCGACGAAAACAAAGTAATACGTTATAAAAACCCGCCGGCTCAAAACATTGGCAAAATTGCAGAGATGATGTTAGAAGAATATGGAAAACGCCAAGCTGAATAATTTCTTAAGAATTATTTCTTCTGGTTTGAACCTGTTTGTACAATTCACCGGCATAAAGCGCTAAACCTAAATTGTAGTAAGATCCGCTTAAAACGGAAAAAGATTTTCCTAAACTTAGCCTTACCCCCATTCCCGCTTTTACGCCAAACCAATCTGTAAATAAAAAAACAGCATTGGCGCCTATTTCAATAGGAACAACTGGCTTTTTCCTTACAACTGATAGGTCTCTGTTCACGCTTTCTGTATACTTGTTTTGTCCGATGCCCAATTGAATTGGGTAACTCAAAACCCAACGATTTCTTCTAAGAAACGTGTACTCGGTTTGCAGTCCAAAATACTTTAGATCGCTGGTTTCCAATAATGTGTCCCCATCATTTCTGTAAGTAACATTAACGGCAGGTAAAGGCATAAAGTTATAGGCCGCTTCGAACCGAATTTTCTGGTTAAACTCTACTCCCGTAAATACACGAACCGTTTTATATGGATCACCTGAAACTGTGGTCGTTTTACTGTTCAAACCAAACACCCATCTAGGTTTAAAGGTCAATGCGTGTTTTACACTGTCCTTCACCTGTGCTTCAATCGTTGGAACGCCAACAGATAATATCAAAGCAATTATGATTAGATATCGCCGTATCATGGGTGTTTTAAATATTTTTGCAAGTAACAGAAAAGACTTTGCTATTTAATTCAGTTGCCTTCTTCATTTTTCTACCGGTAGTCGTAGTACTGTACTATTTCCTACCTCAAAAATATCGATGGGTAATTCTTTTGACAGCGAGTTACTTCTTTTACGGCTCTTGGAAAATTGAATTTCTCAGCCTTATCATGTTCTCAACGCTGGTGGATTTTTACGCCGCACAAGCACTACACCGACAAAAAATAAAATGGCGCAGAAACATACTGTTAGGTGTAAGTCTTACCGCTAACCTCGGTTTACTGTTTGCGTTTAAATATCTCGTACTGTTTCTACCAAGTGTAGACCCTATGATTGCCAATATTTATACGGTCGATCATCCATTTCTTGGATTTTTACTGCAAGGCGTATATTTCTCGATTCCTGTTGGTATTTCGTTTTATACTTTTCAAACACTGAGTTATACGCTCGACGTGTACCACAATAGAATTGAACCGGAGAAACATCTGGGTCATTTTGCGCTTTTTGTTTCATTTTTCCCGCAGTTGGTCGCCGGACCAATTGAGCGGTTCTCGCGTTTGATGCCGCAACTCAAGACGAAACATATTGTTTCTTATGCGCGGTTCCAACAAGCCTTCCGTTTAATGCTTTATGGTTTCTTTATCAAGATGTGCATTGCCGATAATTTGTCTCCTTTGGTAGATGCCGTTTATGACAACCCCTCCAACTATGCGCAGTGGAGCACTTGGTTCGGAACTTTCGCTTTTGGGCTTCAGATATATACGGACTTTGCAGGATATTCTTTAATCGCCCAAGGTGCAGCATTGTGCCTGGGTATAAGCCTAATGGACAATTTCAAGACACCTTATTTCAGTACCAGTATCGGTGAGTTTTGGAACCGCTGGCACATTTCCCTTTCAACTTGGTTTAGAGATTACGTGTATTTGCCTTTGGGTGGAAATCGCGTGTCATTAATAAGATGGGTCGTTAACATATTGGCTGTCTTTATTATCAGTGGCTTCTGGCACGGTGCGAACTATACCTTTTTAATTTGGGGTGCGATCCATGGTATGTTATACTTGGTAGAAAGGTTGATCAATGCCAATAAGCGCTTACCTCAAACTCGGTTGGTTTTGTTTGCAGGAGGAATAGCCATTTTTATTAGCGTTAATATAGCATGGCTGTTTTTCAGGATTGATAGTTTAGAACAGATACCTGAGCATGTCAACGCACTTTTCCATACTGAAGGCGTGCAAAATTTGACCCTGTCTATCCCAATAATAACAATGCTATTCACCTTTGTTCTAGCCGAAATTATGACGTACAACAGCCGTTTTGATCAATTGTTAAGCAAGCTTCCTACTGCTGTTCGGTGGTTGATTTATGCAGGTTTATTCTGGTGTATTGCAGCTTGGGCAGGGGTAACCAATCATCCTTTTATCTATTTTCAATTCTAATGGGTCAGGAAATCAAACATATCTTAAGTAAGGGGCTTGTTCGACTGATTTCGATTGGGTTGCTTGCCGTTGGTTTCAACCAATTATACACCACCTATTTCTTGGAGGCAGATCTAGACGATCATGGCCCTATGTTATTGGAACTCAATAAAATTGCCGACACCAGTGATGTAATCTACTTTGGAGAAAGTTCAAACTTCACTACCCATCCTGATGACTATAACACTTTACGCATTAGCGATAATATAGCTGTTAAACATCCGAACTATTCGTTTGGCACAATCAATCATGGCGCCTATCATGTTGGTATGTTTTTACCGCTGGTTAAGCAAGTTCAAACAACTAAAGAACCAAAAACGATTATCGTTACCATGAACCTAAGAACTTTTAATCAAGACGTTATTTATGGTCCAAGTGAAGCTAACTTAAGGCTTGCAAGTCGATTTTATCAACCTACATTACCGATACTCAACAAAGTTTTCGCTTCGCTTAATCATTACGACAATCGTTCAGGACATGAGAGAGACCTACTAAAATGGAAGGCCTGGACTTACGATACTTTAGTGAGTACTGATGATTCTGTGCATTTCAAAGTCAATACAATAAGACGGTGGTGCGAGGTACCCAAATTTTTAGATAGTGCCGGTGTTCAAGACAACGCCAAAAGACAATTAGCAGACCAGTATATTAAAGCCTATGCTTTTCAAATCGACGATAGTAATCCTATGGTTCAGGAATTTGACGAATTACTGCAAGTAGCTCAACAAAAGAACATGCGGGTTGTGTTTAACCTTATTCCAGAAAATGTAGAAGACGCGGCATACTATATTGGAGATAATTTGGTTTGGCTTATGCAAACCAACCGTGACTTTTTAGTTGAGCGGTACACCAATCTTGGCGCCACAGTGGTTGACAACCTTGAGCTGTTGCCAAGTAAACACTTTCTTGATCGCGCGGTAATACCCCAGGAGCACTACGATGCTAAAGGTCGTGAGCTAGTTGGGTTACAGGTAGCGCAAGTATTGTAAAGCGTGTTTGTTAAAACCTTATTCAGTCGGCTTTTCTTCACCTGAATCGGTAGCGTCTGTGCTTTCAGTTTCGGCTGAATCAGTAGTTGTATCGTCATCACCATCTACCAAATCCGTAACCTTTTCTTTCACGTCGTGAGCAACATCTTCAACCTTCGTTTTGATTTTGTCACCAACCTCTTTGGCATCCTCAAGTAGCTCGCCAGCCTCTTCCTTTATCTCATCAATTACTTCCGACGCTTTGGCTTTGATTTTGCCACCAACTTCTTTGGCGTCTTCCATCATTTCACCAGCCTCTTCCTTAACTTCAGCAACAACTTCCTTGGCTTTTGCACTTACTTTATCCGCCACCTCCGCAGCCTCTGTCTTCAACTTTGATGTTGCTTCCGCTGCATCCTTGGCCATCTCATCGGCTTTTATTTTTGCCTTTTCACCAAACTCCTTCCCCTTTTCAATTGCAGCGTCCGCAATCACTTCTGCCTTTTGGCTCACGTCGTCCACTGTTTCCTTGGCTTTACCAAATAGATTTTTTAAAAAACTTGAAATTCCCATATCTATAATACCGTTTTTGAGTCCCACAAGTTACAAATCCCTAAATGATTTGGCAAGAAACGCCCCCTTATCATACCTTTGCACTTCCATTAAAAAGGGTGTAACATGAAATTGCATAATACTATTAATGGGGAAGAGTTAAAGGAAAAGATACGGCGTAGCGCAGAATCGCGTACGACCATTTCTTTTTATAAATATGCCAAAATTGGCAATCCCCAAATTTTCAGAGACCACATTTATCTTCATTTCAATGAAGTGGGCGTACTTGGTAGAATATACGTTGCCGGAGAAGGCATAAACGCTCAAATTAGCGTTCCTTCTGATCATTTGGATACGTTTAAATCTCACCTTAACGATATCACTTTTCTTAAAAACGTGCGACTGAATTATGCCGTAGAAGACGATGGTAAATCGTTCTTTAAACTCGCCATTAAGGTAAAAGACAAAATAGTCGCTGACGGATTAGAGGATGATATTTTTGATATCACAACACCAGCTGATTACTTGGATGTAGCAGCATTTAATAAACTTACCGAAAATCCTGAAACCGTAATCGTTGATATGCGAAATCATTACGAAAGTGAAGTGGGACATTTTGAAGGTGCGTGGTGCCCTGACGTTGACACATTTAGAGAACAGTTGCCTGTTGTAGTTAAAGAACTACAAGACAAAAAGGATAAGCCCGTGGTCATGTATTGTACTGGTGGAATTCGTTGCGAAAAAGCCAGCGCTTATATGAAATACAATGGATTCGAAAACGTCTATCACTTAGAAGGCGGTATAATCAAGTACAGTCGTGATGCGAAAGAAAGAGGGCTCGATAACAAATTTATTGGGAAGAACTTTGTATTTGACGAGCGATTACATGAGCGCATTACCGACGACGTGATTGCGAATTGTCATCAATGCGGCGAACCATTTGACGATCACATTAACTGTAAAAATAAAGCCTGTAACTTGTTGTTTATCCAGTGCCCAAGTTGTGCTGAAAAGTACTCCGAATGCTGTTCTGAAGAATGTCAGTCGATTGCTGCATTGCCAGAAGAAGAACAACGTGCACTTCGAAAAGGAAAAGACAAAGGCGTACGTATTTTTAGTAAAGGGCGGTTTAAGCAGAATGTTACGAAACAGGGGTAGTTTTAGCTTTCTTTTCTTAGACTTACCACCCTTCTCTTCGTCCATTAGGCTTTCGCGGTCGAAATTTCTTCGGTTAGGCTTATCAGCCTACTTTTCGTCGATTAGGCTTATCAGTCTATAACCGATTTTCATTTTTGAGACCAAAAACGAAACAAACGTGTCCGCCCACCGGCGGAAAGTCTTACCAAAAATATGCTCCCAATGCACAGGCCAGCGCGTCCCCCGCATTTTTGGTGGGCCAA
>CAJQIC010000060.1 GCA_905478335.1 uncultured Bacteroidia bacterium
ACTTCCAATAACAAGACAAACGTCTGTAATACATCAAAAACATCCCAATATACCCATCATAATGACACCACACTGACAATACATACGTATTTATTTTGAAATAATACGTAGTTAGGTGAGCTAAAAGGTTGAAGGATTGAAGGATTGAAGGATTGAATGATTGAATGATTGAATGAGTGAATGTCTGACTGACTGAAGGGTTGACTGACTGAGGAATTGAATATCGTAATTTTCAACTATCAACTATCAACTATCAACTATCAACTATCAATTCTCAACGAGACCTAATTCCTAATGCCTCCTTCACTTAAAAAGACATTCAAGGTAAAGTTGTATACTCGTAGTATGCTATATGGCTTGTTAAAGTTTGCACTGTCTTATGCAACAAGGAAATACTTTGTTCATATCAATATTTTGAACGAGGATAAAATTCCGGCCGATAAGCCCGTGATTCTTCTTCCCAATCACCGGAGCGCCTTTATGGACCCAATTGTGATTGCATCTCAAATAAAACGGACCACCTACTTCCTTGTTCGTGGAGAGTCATTCAATAATCCAACAATGGTGAAGTTGTTCAATAGGTTAAAGATGATACCTATCTATAGACGTGAATACGATCCAGATAAGATAGGGCAGAACAAAGACATTTTTAAATACTGTCATCAATTGATGGAAAAGAAAGGATGCTTGATGATTTTTCCAGAAGGTATTTGTCAAACGAAGTACACACTGGCGCCATTAAAAGCGGGTACCGCACGGATTGCACTAGAAGCTGAAGCCAAAAACGATTACAAGTTAGATATTCATTTGATACCGGTTGGGATAAACTATTCTAACCCACATCGGTTTCGTGGTAATCTAACAATCGATATTGGGGACCCTATTAAGCCAAGCGATTACAAAGCCCGCTATGAAGAGAACCAATGGGAGGCAGTTAATGAATTAACAGCCTCGATAGAGGAAGAGCTTTTAAAAAGGATTGTTACCGTAGAAGATCAAGATCAAATACGAACGGTTATAAATATTGAAAAGCTTTATCAAGGCGATACGCCAAACCATGTCTTTAATAATGGGGATTGGCATCAGACACGAAAAGGGATTAATGCGTTTATCGACAAAAACAAAAAATTGGATGATGATGCGTTTAAACAATTTGAAATAAGGCTAAGCAGCTACGTTGGCACACTTCAGAGATTGGGTGTCGAAAAGAACGCCTCTCTTATAAACCAATCAGGTAGAAAAATTAGCCGCTTAATCGTTCTTAAGTTTCTCATGCTTATTGTAGGTTTTCCGCTATTCATCGTAAGTTTTTTGTTGCATGTCCTACCTTTCCAAATGACTAGAATATTATCTCTTAAAGTGGTAAAACGTGTTGACTTTATGGGCTCTGTCTCCATGGCGCTAGGGTTATTGGTGTTTACCATTTTTGGGACCCTTGAGACGTACTTTGTCCATCAAGTGTTTCAGAACTGGTGGATTACTGCTGGGTTTTTTCTTATTTGGCCTAGTTTAGGGTTGTTGGCCTATGGTTATTTAGCAGAATGGGTTAAGCTTCGTGAAGCTTATAGGTGGATAAGAGTCGGTACCAAACGACTGTCTATTTTAAAGAAACTCAAAAAGGACAAAAAGGCTTTATTGGCTTATCTTGAGAGCGCTCAAGCGCTATAAATAGTTAACAATGCCGAAATGTATTTTGGCCTGGTTAAACTTTATACCGTTGCCTTGTTCGCTACCTAGGGCATATGCCAAAGTAAGTATCCCCGAATTCACATCAAGATGCACACCCGCTCCAAAGCCATATGGAAAGTCAGTCACAAGACCCAACTCCGGATCACTTTTGTTTTCGGTATATGCGGCATTGGCAAATAATTGAAAAAAAGCATTTTCACCAAGAAGGTAGCGATACTCAAGACCAATCATCGTATAGCTGTTGGCAAGCAAAGACTCTTCATTAAACCCTCGAAGCGAACGGGTACCACCGAATCGAAAAAGGTCGTTGACAAAAACGGTCTCAGTAATCAATTGTTTACCGCTGATTAAACCAACCGCTGTGCTTTTTTTACCTAACGGAAAGAATAGTGATAGGTCGTAATTAAATTCTGCCTGAAGAGATTTCAACTCAATTGAATCGTAAACGGTGTACGTCTCATTATTCACGTTGGTGAACAGCACTTGCTCTATCCTAATGTCTTTTTGAACATTTCGTTGGCCTACATTTCCGTCTATTTCAATGTCAAAACCCTTCCTTGGGTTTAATGGATTGTCTAAACGACTCCTCTTCAATTGCAGGCCGTAACTGGTCGTATTGACCGGATTTCGAACGGGAATACTTTGCGTTATTCGAATAGAACTGGTATCGGCGAATATGAGGGCCGACTGCGTGTTTTGCACGTAGATCTTTAAAAAGTCCGTCCCTTCAAAAAGGTACCTGAAACCTAGCTTAGTTTTTAAGTTAAAGAATTGCGTATCGAACTTGACGTATTCGAAGTTCCCGTCTATGCCCATAGGGCTCTTTAACAAATAAGGTATCTCACCACTCATTTTTAGTTGCTGCGACCTTGCTGCAAAGCTTTTCCAGTGTAAGTCGTATCCTATTCCGCGTTTTAGAAGATTTTGTAGACTTAAATTGACCTCACCGGTTATCAGTAAGTTATTCTGTGAGCCTGACGTATTTGGGGCAAACCCAATAATTCCATCAGCTTGATCAGTTCTTCTATGTTTTAGGTATAAAGTTATTCTTACCCGTTGACCATTGAAATATATTCTTGGATTTTGAGTGAGTGTTAAAAATGGCAGCTTGGCTAGTTTTTCACGAATCTTTACCGCAACCTTTTCGCTATATGGCATTTTGGGTTCGATGCCCAGATACTGATAAAGAAAGCTTTTAGATACTTGCGCGTCACCTACCATGGTTATCGTGTCAAACTCGAAGTATCGGTTTTGAACCACAGTCAATTTTCCGTGCACTACACCAGATTCTTCGGACTGTATGCTATCTAATTTCACTTGAGCAAAAGGAAATCCATGATCCTCTCCATAGTTGAGGATTTGATCAACCATGCGCTGATAAGATGAGCGGTTAATTGGTTTGTTATGTATCGATGTCGGATTTATGCCAGCCTCTTGCATCCAATTAATAGCACGTTCATTGTAGGATAATGTGGCCCAATTGAATCTTTCCCCTATAAATACCTTGGCTGTTATCTTATTCCTATCCACCGTAAACGAATCTATTGATGCGCTTAAGTATCCATCACCTTGAAAATTAGACACCCATTCTTTAATGTAATTCTTAGCGGTAATGGCATCACTAAAAGTGAATTTAGGGGCTTCTGATTGAATTACTTTTTGCGCCTCAGCATCAACACCAATGTATGTACACGTTACAATCGATTGTGCTTGTACACCGTAAGTGAACAAAAGACATAGATTGAACAAGATGATTTTCATAGCTGACACCAGTGCATTTATTTAATATGATGTGTGTAAAGATACATTACGTCACTCTTTAACACTTGCGTATGCAGTAACTGTATCTTTATTCTCATATTTTTTTTGCGGTTGTATAAAATGCCTTCAAATAGTCTGGTTCGAAATAGGCGGTGTCTTCAAATGTTTCTTTCTCCCATTTTTTTATGGCGAGACTGCCCATATATCGAGCCGATAGATAATCATCATCATGCCAAGCGAGGTTGGGGTGATTAATTTCTTTGACTGTTTTCTCAGCACCAGAACCAATGAGGTGCATGCTTTTTTCTGAAAGTACATCCTTAAAGGTATCTGAAGTGACAATTACAGGAGCCGGTTCAACAATACATGATAAATCGGACGTATAAATGGCGGTAAATATTTCCATTCGACGGGCATCTATGGCCGGACAAACGAGTTGGTCGTCTAAATTGTTGGAGGACTCAATAAAGCCTGAGGCCAATAGCTCAAGTGAACTAATGGAAATGAGTGGAATGTGCAAGGCATAGCACAATCCTTTAGCCACTGATGTACCAATGCGCAAACCCGTGTATGAACCAGGGCCTGAACTTAAAGCAATCGCATCAAGTTCGTTGATGGTTATGTTACATGTTTTGAGAAGCTTCTCAATGAGGACGGTTGCAACAGCGGCATGCTTAAACGACGCATCTTCTTTTAAAAAACCCAAACAGGTTTTGGGTTCATCAAAAAGTGCCACAGAACATACGGTGCCAGATGTTTCAATACACAGGATGGTTGCCATGGTGCAAAGATGCAAGAAATTGCAGCAAATGACCTCAATTTCTTAAAGTTGGAATATCTAATATTGCGACAAATCTGTAAACGAGATAAAATGATAAAACCACCAGTTTGCCCTATAAAACCACACCAAATTGAAACACACGGTGACGTACGTGTCGATGATTACTATTGGTTGAATAACCGTGAAGATGCTGAGGTTATAAAATACCTTGAAGCGGAAAATGAATATTCCGACGGAGTGATGAAAGATACCGTTTCGCTCCAACAGAAGTTATACGACGAAATGTTGGGAAGGGTAAAACAGGACGAGAGCTCAGTGCCTTATTTCTTAAATGGATATTGGTATTATACAGTAGTTCAAGAAAACAAAGAGTATCCGGTTTTCTGTCGCAAGAAGGAGTCTTTAAAAAATCCAGAAATTGTTTTACTTGACGTCAATACCTTGGCTGAGGGGAAGTCTTTTTGTCAAATAGGCGGATTGTCAGTAAGTCCAGACAACAAAAAGTTGGCCTACGCGGTAGACTTTGTTAGCCGACGTATCTACACCATATATATCAAAGATTTAGAAACTGGAGAAGTTTCTTCACAAACGATTGGGCAAACAAGTGGCGGTGCAACCTGGGCTAACGACAACAACACCCTGTTTTATACGACTAAAGATCCAGAGACATTGCGGTCAAATAAAATATTCAGGTACAGCATTAAAAAGGATGAGTCTACATTGGTCTACCAAGAATTGGATGATACGTATAATGTGTATGTACGCAAGACCAAATCGAAGGAGTACTTGGTTATTTCTTCGCATAGCACACTGACTTCCGAACATCAAATACTGGCGGCAGACAACCCGGAAGGAAGTTTTAAAGTTTTTAAACAAAGAGAAAGAGGGATTGAGCATGGCATTGCTCATTTTAACGATGCGTGGTATGTGCTGACCAATTGGGAAGCCCCCAATTTTCGGTTAATGCAATGTGGATTGGCGGATACCGAAAAAGAACATTGGGTTGAATTGGTGGCTCACAGACCGGATACATTACTTGACGGAATCGAACTTTTCAATGACTTCTTAGTCATGGAAGAACGCCATAACGCTTTGACACATATACGTATCCGACGCATTAGTTCAGGTGAGGAGCATTATATACAAATGGATGATCCAGCTTATAGCTGCGGAACGGGTACAAATCCTGAATTTGATTCTCAAATACTGCGGTTTGGCTATACGTCGTTAACAACGCCTTATTCTGTATTTGATTACAACATGGTATCTAAGGATAAGGAATTACTAAAAGAGCAAGAAGTTGTCGGCGGATATAACAAGGAAGACTACGCGTCAGAGCGTTTATTCATCGAAGCTAGAGATGGTGTTCAGGTTCCCATATCCATGGTTTACAAAAAAGGGATGGTTAAGGATGGCAACGCGCCTTTGCTTTTATATGCCTATGGAAGCTACGGCCATTCGATGGACCCACATTTTAGTTCGTACCGACTAAGTTTAATTGACAGAGGGTTTATATATGCTATTGCGCATATTAGAGGCGGTGAAGAATTGGGTAGAGATTGGTATGAGTCAGGCAAATTATTAAACAAAAAGAATACGTTTTTCGATTTTATAGATTGTGCCAAGTATTTAGTGAAGCACAGCTATACTTCAACACAAAATTTATACGCCATGGGCGGAAGTGCTGGTGGCTTATTAATGGGGGCAATAATTAACCTTGAGCCTCAATTGTGGCGAGGTGTTGTTGCTCAAGTGCCTTTTGTTGATGTTGTGACGACCATGTTGGATGAGTCAATTCCATTGACTACTGGAGAGTTTGATGAATGGGGTAATCCAAAGGAGGAAACATTCTATCATTACATGAAATCATATTCTCCGTACGACAACGTTGAGGCTAAAGCGTATCCGAATATGCTGGTTACAACTGGTTTGCACGATAGCCAGGTTCAATATTGGGAACCAGCCAAGTGGGTGGCCAAAATGAGGGCACTTAAAACAGATAATAATATCTTATTGCTGAAAACTGAAATGGATTTCGGACACGGTGGGGCAAGTGGGCGCTTCGAGCGCATAAAAGAAATTGCTTTAGACTATGCCTTCTTGTTAAAACTTCAAAATATTAAGCAATAAAAAAGGGCCGGCAATGCCGACCCTTTTTGTTATTTCAAAAGTACCTAACTTTCAAAAAGATTATTTAGACGCAACAAGTGTTACGTCGAATTCGATTTCATCTTTGATGAAGTTGTCTTTCAAGAAAGCCCAAGTTTCATCCGTGTTGTTGTTTCCCCAAACAACACCCCAGTCATTTCTGTTAATCGCGAACTTGCTTGATGCAGTCATTCCTGCGTCAGTCATTTCCGTAGTTACAGGAATTTCGATCTCTTTAGAAATGCCTTTAATAGTCAAGTTACCTTTAACCATGTCTGTTCCACCTGAAGTAATTTCAAATGAAGCAGTTGGAAAAGAATCTACCATAAAAAAGTCTCCACTTTTTAAGTGACCCATTAATTTAGCAGTCATTTCTTCACTTGCAGGATTAGCTTCTGATATAGAAGTCATGTCAAGTGTAAAGCTACCAGCTTCAATCGCTCCGTCTTTAGTAGAAAGGCTACCAGCTGTAACTGTAACAGTTCCTGTGTAAGAACCATCCAATACTTTGGCACTAGACCAATTTACAGTTGATTCGTCAAGGTTTACGTTGTACGTTACGCTTTCTACAGTTGCTTCAGCAGTTTCGCCAGCTTCTTCTGTGGTCGTTGTTTTAGGGTTTCCACATGAAGCCAATAGTAGCCCGGTAGAAACAGATAAAATTAATAATGTTTTTTTCATTTTTTTGTTTTTGCAAAATGTCTTTATGGTAGATGTAACCAACGCTCAAGGAAATTGTTTGTATAGACATGTAATATTTTTTCCTTTGACACAACTAAGACATTGTGAGTCTTTTCCGTTCGTCAACTTCCGCCTGAAGAACTGGTATAAAATCCTATTTTTGATTACTTGAAAAAGCCTTTCCATATCGCCATATGTTTGTCTATCGTGTTTTGTGTAACACCGTTTGTAACGCAATCCCAAACTCCAAAAAACCAGTTTGAAATTGTTTTGTCTGGAGATGAAATGGTTGAATCAACCGCGCAAGTCGACAATTACGTATTGCTGAGCAGCGTAAAGGCGGCAGTAAAGTCTAAATATATACCGACACGCAGGTATATCTTGCTTGATAGCTTTTTACAAAAACAAATGGACACCACGCCAGCTATTCCATTTAGACATAAACCAAAAGGTCAGTACCAAACAAATGAGGCATTTTTCGATTTCTTTTACGACTACCGCAAAGGGGCATATTCTTTAGTTGAATCTACCAAACAGAAATTTCAGGTGGTATCTGGTGTTTTGCCAAATAAGATGTACGAACCTCAATTAGTGATAGGTTCAGAAACACGATTTTTCTTAGATAGTAGAATTAACCGAGAGCGCATCATCATTGAAAGCCCAGATGCCCAAGCATACAAGTCGTACAGCGTTAAACGAGTTAAGAAGCGCACAAAGGTGTTCCCAATGTATTTTGATTTTGTACAAGGAGGCACTGACGTGGCCTATATCTGGAGGGAAAAGAGTAACAACGTAAACGATGTTTTTGTTGCTTCCTGGAATAGCAGCGGCGAATTACTAGGTCGATTTAAATTTTCGCTGCCCGATAAAGTTGTTCATGGCATTTCGATACACCAACTCGATGAAGAGCGGGTGTTGTTGTCTGGTACCTATTCAAAATATGCCACGAGACAAGCCAGCGGGATGTTTTTTGCAACGGTAGAAGATGGGTGTTGTATGGGTGTTAAAACGTATTCTTTTTCTGACTTACCGCATTACTTCGATTACTTAGACAAGTATGAAAAGCAGGAAATGAAGCGTAAACTGGCGCGATTAAAAAAACATGAAAAAAGTACAGAAATTAGAACGCATGCCTTTGCACATCCGATCATAGCAATGGGTGGTGGTTATATGTTGCCCATAGAATTTTACAAAGAGCTGTATACAGATTTGTATGGCGTTAGACGAAATGGAAATACCATAGCAGGATCACCACAAGACTTTAAAGGAAATGACTATTCGCACGGACTAATCCTACGATTAGACGACCAAGGCCAGCTAAAACATGATTATTATTTCGACATGGAACTAGACTATATTCCGTGGACAACTACTGCCAAAATGCAGACCTATGTTGATGGCGATACATTACTGCTTGGGTTTGCTGGTAAGAACAATCTTTACTTCGGACATATTAAACCATTGGAGTTTGAGGAGCTCAGTTCGGATACAATTCCTGGTAAGAATTCCGCTAAAGTGACACGCAAAGAAGCCCAGTTTTTCTATATGAAAGACGGTAGCGCTCTGATTTATGGGTATAGGACGCAGAAGCAAAAACAAGGGTTTCTTAAAAAGGCTGACGTATACTTCATAGAAAAGAGAAAAGTCCGCTAATTTTGCCGCCATGTCTACAAACAAAAAACATTTGGTTACCTGTGCGTTGCCATACGCCAATGGGCCCTTACATATAGGCCATTTGGCAGGGTGCTTTTTACCGAGTGATATTTATGTGCGGTATCTTAGAAACTCAGGAAAAGAGGTCTTATTTGTTTGTGGAACAGATGAACATGGGGTGCCTATCACGCTTCAAGCCAAAAAGAAAGGTGTAACACCACAAGATGTTGTTGACGAAAACTATGCATTGATACACGAAAGCTTGGAAAAATGGGGAATTGGGTTCGACAACTTTTCAAGAACAACAAGACCGATTCATCACGAAACGGCGAAAGACTTCTTTAAAACATTATACGACAATGGTGTATTCGTAGAGCAGGTTACCGAGCAATACTACGATGAAGCGTCAAAACAGTTTTTAGCCGACAGATATATAACTGGTGAATGTCCGCATTGCAAGCATGAGGGTGCTTACGGTGATCAATGTGAAAATTGTGGACGTACACTAAGTCCTTCAGAGTTGGTCAATCCTACATCGGCACTCACTGGAAATGTCCCAATTAAAAAGGAAACCAAAAATTGGTTTTTGCCTTTAGATACATTGCAAGAATCGTTTTTAAACGAATGGGTCGCAACCAAAAAGGACGTGTGGAAGTCTCATGTTTATGGTCAATGCATGAGTTGGCTAAACGATGGTTTAAAACCTCGCGCCATGACAAGAGATTTAGATTGGGGCGTGAAAGTACCAGTTGACGGGGCCGACGGTAAAGTGATGTACGTTTGGTTCGATGCCCCAATAGGATATATCTCCGCAACAAAAGAATTTACGGATGACTGGAAATCATGGTGGCAAAATCCAGATACGGAGTTAACGCATTTTCTGGGAAAGGATAATATCGTCTTTCATACAATAATATTCCCCGCAATGCTTACAGCACACGGCGATTTTAATCTTCCTACACATGTGCCGGCAAATGAATTTCTAAATCTGGAAGGCGACAAACTTTCGACCTCAAGAAATCATGCCGTGTGGTTGCATGAATATCTAAATGACTTTCCAGGAAAAGAGGATGAGTTACGTTATGTGTTAACGAGTATCATGCCTGAATCAAAAGACAGTGATTTTAGTTGGGCTGATTTTCAAGCACGCGTGAATAACGAACTTGTTGCTATTTTGGGTAATTGGGTAAACCGAGTAATGGTTTTGACACATAAATACTTTGACGGAGTTGTTCCTTCGAATGAAAACCAAGTGGACTACGATGTGCTTACATCCGCACAGACATTGGACGAAAAAGTAGGGCGGTTGATTCAGGAGTTTAAGTTTAGAGACGGCTTGTCAGAGCTTATGGCAATACCAAGGCTTGGCAATAAATACCTGCAAGACACTGCACCTTGGCTTGCCATTAAAGAGGAAAATGGAGAACAACGGGTGAAGGAAATTCTCAACATTTCGTTACAGTTGCTGGCTTTGTTCGCCTCATCAAGCAGACCATTTTTACCTCAAACGTCTGATAAATTGACTAAAATGCTTCAGCTTAAACCAACTGGATTAATGGCAGGTCAACAAGTGAATAAACCAACGTTGTTATTTGCTAAGATTGAAGACGAAGAAATACAAAAACAAAAAGAAAAATTGGAAAATCAAGCACAAGAAAACGCAGAGACCCCAGAACTGGAAGCTATCAAACCAACCATCACATTCGATGATTTTTCAAAACTAGATTTCCGAGTAGGAACCATAGTCGAAGCGATGAAAGTGCATAAGGCGGATAAATTGTTACAACTTCTGGTTGATATTGGACTCGAAAAAAGAACCATATTATCTGGTATAGCGGAGCATTTTAACCCAAATGATTTAATTGGAAAGCAAGCCGTTGTTGTGACGAATCTAGCGCCAAGAAAAATGCGAGGCGTGGAGTCAAACGGCATGTTGTTAATGGCGGAAAATACAGAAGGGAAATTGGTGTTTGTTGAACCAGTAGGAGGCTTAGAGCCAGGTTCGGTAGTCCGATAGGCAAGTTTATAGACCAAAAACATCCCCTTTTTGCGCAATTTTATAACCGGCTTTACGCAGCGTTCTTGATTGAGGCGACAGGTGGTTTAATAATGGATTGGTGTGGTTAAAATGAATAAAGTGCACCTTGGCTTTTTGTTCATCAGATAAGGCCTTTAGCTTATCCATTGTTTCGATGACAAACGGATGCGGAATCTCACTTATGTCTCTTGTATGAATCTCGTCTCCATCGAAAAAAGTGGCATCTATAAAAGCATAGTCGACCTCTTGAATGACGTCTAAGATGCGAAGACCCCATTTCTCCCATTTGTCAATATCCGGAATGAATAAAGCCGATTTTGAAGGGCCCTGTATACGATACCCAACTGTTTCAGAATATTCATCTCTATGAGGAACAGTAAACGGTGTTACAGTTAAATTATCACTAAGCGTAACCGTCTTTTGGTTTTCAAGCGCCTTAATCTCAATGTTTTGCTCAGACACAAGTTGATTCCAAGGACCATTATAATTCAAGAACTTGGTCATTCGGGGCATGGCATAAACCGGCACACAATGAGCGTTTATGGCTTCTTTGCCCAGGTACATTAATCCGGCGTAATGCCCAATATGAGCATGAGTTAAGAAGATTCCTGTGGGCATTTCAGACAATGAAGTATCCATGTTTCGCAAGTCTCTCAACTGGAGAGAAATGTCTGGTGTTGCTTCAAATAAATAGGAAGTGCTATTGTTTTTGTCAATCAGACCAAGTGAAACGACCTGTCGTTTAGGATCGGGGTTTTTGAACAAGTCTTTACAGCAGTCTTTTGTACAACCAATATGAGGAGAACCAGCATCTTGAACGTTTCCAAGTACAATAAGCTCCACCGGTGTGGATGAAGACATATTGGGTTCTTTGACCACCAAGGGGCAGCCATAAAGACCAAATGCGATAAGACAAAGTAAAATCCGACTACTTCTCATGTAATTTGATTGACTGAACAATGGATACGTCTCTGAATTCATAATACACCGTTGCTTCTTTACCATTTATGTTCGCTAAATTTTCGTCTAAATAGTATTCAAACGTCATCGACTCACCGTCGGACGATGTGATGCTGAATTCTCCAGGCAAGTCGCCTTGACTTTCTTCATTAGCACCGGAAATGGTACCTGAAAAACGCTCAAAATCATCCGTATTTGGCAAGGCATATTCACCCATAATGGAGGTTTCCTGGTATACGATATCCATAACCAATGGTTCGTTTTTCAATACATACGTGATGCTGGCTTTTTTGTCTTTTAGATTGTATGCTTCTTCATGCGAAATATTGATTGATTCAATGTTCAATAGGAAAGAATGGGTTTTGCCGTTTTCTTCTGACATTAGATCTAAAGCAAACATCGGATAACCTACATCTTCCATCTGAAATACAGTCCCAGAATCAATCAATTCAGTGTTCTCCTTTGCATCATCGACAACTGGATTGGCGTCCTCATTCGATATAGTTGAGTTGGTTTGACATGCGGCCAAAACGCAAAGCGTTAAGATTGTTAGGTTAAGTTTCATAGTCAAACATAAAGAAACAGAACGCAACGTCCAATTTCATCTAAAAGTTGTATTCTTGATCAATAAACTATCGCTGCCTAAAACGTAAATGCGCTTATTCGTCTTTTGTATCCTTTCATCCATAGGTTTAGGTACCTACGCACAGTCTTGGTTTGCCAAAAACTTTGAGATCGATGCGATTGAGCTAAAAGGGGGGCAAGGCCTTATTGAAAACCAAGTTTGGGCCGATGGTATGTTTGGTGTTAGCGTGCTCAATTACCTTGATCCTAGCAACGACAATGCTGGATTAAAAAGTCATTCGGTGACGACGGTGCGTCCATTTGACGTTAAATTTCATTATGATGATTTAGGCGGATATTGCTGCGGGAATACGGATAACAACAGTTATGTAAGGACTCAACTTGGCATTCAAACGCAGCTAAAAAAGACATGGCGATTGCGGCTAGGGGCGAGTATACAAATCGTTAATCGTGCGTTTGGGCGTCACGACAGTTACCCTTTAGACGACAAACCTTATGGCGCTGAGACTTTATATTTTGTTGAGGATGGGAAATACGATGAGGTAAGTGTTTCTAAAGGTTTTGGCCAAGATCAATTTGATACAACATTTTCAATTCAACGGGCAAAATTTGGTTACGTAGAGGCACCAGGAGAATTTATTGGCTTCAACATGAATGGCCAATTTGTATTACACGAGAGTAAGTTGTCCCGAAATCACCTGAGCGTTACCTTCGGTGGTGGATTAATGACTGCAATGAGCAGGAGAACCCACATTCATTTTAGCTATTACAATTACAATAGAATAAGCAGCGGTGAATATGGATCAGGTACGATAAATGGATATTTTTTATCGTCATATGATTATTACTCCGTGAGCGTTGTTGGCAGGACATCGAATAAGCCCGTGGTGTTCAGTTTTAAATCACCGGCGATTAATGCTGCAAGTCTAGATTATGGGTTGGAGTTCTCAAGAAAACTATTTAAGAAAGCACCGCTGACCATGACGCTTGGTTTTGGAACGAGATACAATACATATTGGAGCAATTGGGAAACCATTGCAACCTCAAAGGCTGTATTCTATCAAGTGGGATTCGGATGGTTGCTACAAAAAAAGGCTCCCATCGATTGATGGAAGCCTCTCATAAGTTATCATTTGTCTTTTACCCCAAATAGGATTTCAAGATTTTGCTTTTAGACGACTTGCGCAGTCTTCGCAATGCTTTTTCTTTTATTTGACGGACACGTTCACGGGTAAGTCCTACTTTTTCAGAAATGTCTTCCAAAGTATGTGCTGGTCCACCGTCTAGTCCGTAGTAATATTTCAATACGTCTCTTTCTTTTTCAGAAAGTGTAGAAATAACACGATTAATTTCTTTTTGTAAAGACTCATTCAACAACGGATTGTCTGGATCAGGCTCGTCATTGTTGTCTAGAACACCTAAAAGGGTGTTGTCTTCTCCTTCTGTTAATGGCGCATCAATACTTAAATGACGACCAGAAGTTTTAAAAGCATTTTCAACTTCAGTAACTGGAATATCTAAAGCCTTAGCAATTTCTTCAGCTGTTGGCTCGCGCTCATGCTCTTGCTCCAATTTGGCAGCTGTAGCAGATATCCGTCCAATAGACCCAACCTTGTTCAATGGTAGACGTACAATTCTTGATTGATCAGCTAATGCTTGAAGAATGCTTTGACGAATCCACCATACCGCGTATGAAATGAATTTAAAACCACGTGTTTCATCAAAACGCTTGGCAGCTTTAATTAGACCTAAGTTTCCTTCATTAATCAGGTCACCTAAGGTTAAACCTTGGTTCTGGTATTGTTTAGAAACAGAAACAACAAATCGAAGGTTGGCGTTCACAAGCTTTTCTAATGCAGCTTGGTCGCCTTCTCTAATACGTTGCGCCAAGATAACTTCTTCTTGGGCGTCAATCATATTAACCTTACTAATTTCGTTCAGGTATTTGTCTAGTGATTTGTTTTCGCGGTTAGTAAACTGCTTACTAATTTTTAGTTGTCTCATATAATTCTAACGTAACTACTACTTAATGCGGTTTTAATAAGAACTTGCAAAGGTAGCCGAATGTTTTATTTTTCTTGTTAAATGTGTACGCCTAAATACTCCGCAATAATCAAGCCAAACCCACGTATTTGCTGGCTTTGGGCTCGAAAGTCTTGCAAACATTGGCCCAATTTTAACTAGTTATATGAGGCAGGTTAAAAAAAAAGATGAAAATATTTTCAGATTTGTACTAAATCTGTCTCAAAATGATGCTTAAATTTCACATTTTCAGGTTGTGGGAGACCTAAATAATGGTTTGTTTTGATGGAGTTTTGAAAAAGAGTTTAACATTTCTATTACTTGCTGTTTTAACCAGTTCGGCTTGGGGCCAGGAGCGGCCTAAAATGGCCATTGGGTTTAATTATTACCCAGGCTTTTTAGTTGCACATCGCGAGGACTCAAAAAACTTAGAAGCACATACCCATGGGTTCGAACTGCAAATATCAAAACAACAGTCTGTTCAACCTTGGGCTGGTTTTTACAAAAAACCAGAAATCTATATGGGTTTGTTGTACATGAATCTTGGGACGCCGGATCTTGTTGGCAATGCATTCGCTGCAATGCCTGGCATCGAAACTTCGCTTAAGTCTTTTTCACACAGCGAAATTCGCATTCGTTTTAGCACAGGACTTGCGTACTTAACCAAGAAGTTTGACATCTACGACAACCGACGCAACCAGGCTATTGGTAGTCATATTAACGGTGTAATGCAGGGGTTTGCGACATGGGAAACACACATGCCTGATAATCCTTGGCACTTGCAAATTGGGTTTGGCTTAACCCATTTTAGCAACGGTAGTTACCGAGTACCCAATTTAGGTGTGAACATGCCATCGCTTTATGTAGGAGGAAATTATTTAATTGAGCAAAAACCACATCGCAATCCGATTAAGGATACGCTTACCAATAAAGAATGGCAGTTTTACACGGCGTATGGTTTCAAAGAACGAAGCCTAACAAATACGACAGGATTCCATATATGGAACATTGGTGCAACGCGAATAAAACAAATCAATTTGAAACGTAGCTGGCGTTTTGGCTCAGATATCTACATAGATAAAACGCACCATTTTATTGATTATCCAGATGAACCCTTAACGGGGTTAAGTCTTCCAGACATGATGGAATTTGGTGTTTATGCGGGCCATCAATTGCTTATCAGCCGGGTCTATTTCATAACGGATATCGGTTTTTATCCATACAAGCCGAGTTCAAATAAGTTTATTACCTATCAAAGACTTGGGTTTAACTATCACTTTAATCAACACGGATATATTTTAGCTGCTTTAAAGACGCATTTTGGAATTGCAGATCACTTCACATGGGGATTTGGCTATAGGCTATGAGAAATTGGATAACCATATCGCTTATCTTGATCCTTTTTAATGGTTGTAAAAAGGAACAATGGGATGATTGTTTGAGTAGCACAGGAGATGATATTTCCATCGAAAGGCCATTAAAACCATTTAGCGCCATCTCGATTGGGGATAGGTTTAACCTGATTATTTCTCAAGACACCCAACAGCCAGAGCGCATCATCTTAACAGGAGGAGAGAACATTTTGGAAGGGATTTCGGCAGAAGTGGAAAACGAAACCTTGACAATCAGCAATTGTAATACCTGCAATTTTGTTCGGAGCTACAAAAGGGAAATAACCTTAGAGGTGTTTGTACACGACATTTCCGAAATTTCTGTATTTGGGGCAACCAGTATTTCGTCAACGGATACCCTAGCATTAACCAACTTGTCGATTTATCATTCTGCATTAGAAGACATCGATTTAATCGTCAACGTGAGTAACGAAATTTATGTTGAATCCATTAACTCTGGGGCAACAACTTTGCGAGGTAAGGCGTTGAAATTGAAAGGATCGATCGAGGAAATAACAAATATTGATGCGCGGGATTTGGTTTGTGAAGAAGCTTTGGTAGATAGTCATACACCGTTGGATTGTTATATCAACGCAACGCGGTTAATTTATGTAGGGTTATACAATAAAGGCAATATGTACTATGTGACCGAGCCTTCTGATTTAAAAGAGGTTCACGTGCAAACAGGTTCCGGAGAATTAATCAAGCTGCCTTAGTTCAGAAAGACCTTTGATAAGTCGTCTGTCTTAACAGGTTTGAAGTTTACCTTAGGTTTCTCACCAATTTTAAAATTATCACTGCTCATCATCAATACATCATTGATCCGCTTAATGATGACCAGAGTCGCGATTTGACCTACTGGTACTTTGTTAAACTTCGATTTTTTGGCGCCGTTTTCATTGGGGCGCATTACACAGTTTAGCTTTTTAAAGTACAAACGAATGTCTTTACCTTCAGCAATGGTTTCATCTACACTGACAGAGGTCAGGTCCTTAAAGTTGGTAAATCGGTCACAATTCACCCAAGAATAGTTCGGCATTTGCATGGCGTAAAAAATGTCTTTTGTAAATCTTGGTAAGATTGAATTCATCTTGTCAAGAATCTCTTCGTAATCCTTATTCGCAATGTATTTAGCAAACGCTAGCCCGCTGCCAAACGCTTTATCAATCTCTTTTTTATACACGTTGTACATGGCTTCAAAGTTTGGATTACGCATAATAGCTGCGTACACATATTCTTCATATTCTTGCCTATAGCTTTTCGAAAAAAAGCGCTTCACTTTACACCAAAAGAACGTACATGTCGCGTAGGAATATCCTACGTTGGTGCTTTGTGAACTAACATCACATGACGCCAATTCACATAAACTCAAATACGGTTTTAAAAACATGTCGTCACCTTCATCACGCGCATTCCATTCCACGTACTGATCGCGTTTAACTGCGTCAAAGGTTTGAAAGTCATCGCTACTTACTGGGACATAAATGATGATATCATTGTCTTTAAGATTCGGTAGTAACCGGCCGTTTTGGAATGCCTGAATGCGATACATGCCAGACGATTGCAGTCCTTCGCCAGTTTGACTAGACTGAGTAGTAAGACCATAGGCGAGCGCATCACCTATGGTTACCGACTCTGATACATGGAGGTTTATTTGCCCATTAGGGAAAGTATTTGGAGCTATGGAGATACGCGCACCGTTTTTAAGGTTAAACATACCCCCGTCGGCTCCGTCAAAATGTAAGTTCGTTGGGTTTGGTTGAATTTGGTTAATTAGAGGCCAAACACTTTGATATTCTGGCGTTTTGGGCGATGATGCTGTACAGTTCAGTTTTATCTCGACACGTCGGTTTTGTGCTTTGGCTTTTTTGTTATCATTTTGGTATAAAGGTTTTTGTTCTCCAAAAAACCCAGTCTTAACGACTTGAATATTTGGGTAGTGCTTGCTGACATAACGTTGAACAGCCTGTGTTCTTTTTTCAGACAAGGCAATGTTGTGCGCATCGCTGGCGTCGGAATCGGTGTGACCAAAAATTGAAATAGAACATGACTCACCCTTTGATTGCGATAATAGCACGTTTATTTTTTCGGTTTGAAAAGGCGTTAACCGATGACTATCAGAGTCGAAAAGTACAGACGCATTGTCTTGGCCAAATGAAACTGATGATAAAAAAACAAATACAATCAAAAAGGTGAGCTTGTTCATAGATATAAAAGTGATTTATGTTTCCTTGACGAAGCCTAACCAAAAAGGGTTGGGTTAAGTCATTTTTTATATCACTGTTATTTATCACAACTGTAATTGATGGCTGTCATTAGGCACCTGAGCAGGAAACATCTTCTTTGTAAGACAAACCCAAAGTTTTATGAGAACAATAGTCTGTCCCGTTGATTTTTCTGAGATATCCGAGAACGCGGCAAATTACGCAGCACGAGTTGCAAGAGACTTAGATGCAGAAGTGGTACTTGCTCATGCGCAACATGTGCCTGTTTTAGACGTTCATACACCGCCTTCAACGGTAAAGGATATGATGGACCAACAACAACTAGACAATTCAAGAAAACTTGATGGTCTGGCGTCTAAATTAAAAACTTCGGTAGGAGGGAATATACGCACATGGCAAACCTTCGGTTTAGTGGTAGACATGATTCGAGAGATTGAAGCTGAGTCATCGGTTTATTTAGTTATCATGGGGACCAAAGGTGTTAGTAATCCTTTTGATAAATGGATTGGTACAACATCTAGTGACGTGATGCAGCGCTGTGAAATCCCAATGATTATAGTTCCAGACGGTTCTGTATACACAGGTTGGCCAAAGGTTGGGTACGCAACAGATTTTTCAATGGAATCGGATAATGCGATTTTAGATTTTCAAGAGTTGGTTAGACCATTTAATTCAGCCTTAAACATCATCCATGTTTCTAACAAAAAAGTTAATGCAGATGAGATGTTGGCGGTTGTTAAGCATTTTGAACCCAACGCAAATGTAGATACCATAGCGGGTGAAGATATTGCTACAGAACTGAATGACTATGTTTGGGAAAACGACTTGCAATTAATAGGATTGAAGCGCCATAAACGTGGCTTTATTAATAATTTATTTCATAAGAGTATTTCAAAGGAATTGGCAATGACAAGTAAAATGCCAGTCCTCATTTTTTAACATTAAAACAATTATATCATGGCAGAAAAATATTTAAACGAGTTACACAAAGAGTACACGAAATGGATAAAACATCTTGACTTTTACAAAGATGAAATAGGTACATTTAAGCACAGGTTAGAGGAGATCATCACACAAAACACGAAAACGGAAATCACGGCACAAGTAGAGCATTTCCAAAATCAGTTTATCCGTCAAAACGAGGTAATCGATACGTTGAAACATGATCTTCATGCCGCAGAACACAAACTGGTCGAAAATGCGAAAGCAAATAATGTCGCTACAGACCATAGAAAAGCTGAAGAAGATGCATCGTTGGTAGATCAGATGACGATGTTCAAAAAGATATATACGGAACTGAAGGAAGAATTTACGCGATTTGCCGCAGACGCACTTTAATTATTGATGCCATGGATTTTACTATAGAAAAGGGCGCAACGGTGTTGGATGTTAAGCATCTTTTCACTGACATGTTTAAAGGGCTCAAACTTGAATTGTTCAAAAAAGCACATGAAGAAGGCGAGTCGTCCAGCGCAAAAATGCGCGTATTTGGGACCGAGGCTGTTTCAGATCTGACAGCTGTAGCACTTCCACTTCAGCTAAATATTAATGCAGACATGACTGTTGCTGAAGTAGAAACAGCGTTTGAAGAGCAAGCCGGCTTGCATGTACAAGTATTTAGAAAGATGCGTAATATTTGGATTGAAACCGTGCAAACAGACAATTATACTTTGTCGAAACAAATAGAAATCTCACTTAGCAGTACCTCGTCATGATTAATATTTTGCTGCCAACGGATTTTTCTGAAAATGCCCAAAAGGCAGCGGATTTTGTATTTGAAATGTTTGGCGCTTCCAATTTTAAATTAGTATTGGTTCATGGCGTAGTGCCTCCAAGAACAACTCCAGGCATGATGATTAACATCACCGACCTGATGCAAGAGGATGCGGAGCGCGATTTGACGATTGAGAAAAAAAGACTTGAAGAAAAATTTGATTGTCCTGGTTTAGTACAAACAAAAGCCAAATTGGGGTACCTGCAAGACGTCCTTCCAGCGATTATTGCCGCGCACAATGCTGACATGATTGTAATGGGTACAAGAGGAGACAATACAATCTCTAACAAGCTGTTAGGTTCCAACACCGAGCATATTGTACGGTTAGGGTTGCTGCCATTACTGGCTGTTCCTGTGGATTTTCAAATTGACGAAAGGCCTAAAGTGTGTATTGCTACATCTAAGTCAGAAATACCTCAACTGGAAGTTGTTGAACAGATATTGAACAGTCTGAGAAACAAACAGAAAACAAAACTGTCTATCCTTCACGTCCTTACGAGTGATACAGAAACGGCGCATAAAAGTTTACCGTTAAACGGCATGCAGGTAGCTGTAGCTGCTGAGATTGCTAACTCGGCTGAGGAAGGTATAAATGCGCATTTAGAACAAATGCACGTAGACATGCTTGTAGTTTGTCATCGACATAATTCGAGGATAGATTATTTGTTCAGTCGGAGTACAACAAAGAAGCTTACCGGCCAAATACACGTGCCTTTGTTGATTTTGCCAGGCTAAATTTATAGATATTTAGATAACCACGTTTTCTCTAACGGCTTAGAGATTTGGTCAATCACTCCTTTATTCGGTATTAACATGTCCAAGAAGATTGAGTCAGCTTGAAGTTCATTGTTTTCAAGTTTAGTCTTGACTTCAGTGGCATGGAACGCTGCTAACGTATCGTTTTCAAGGTGATATGTTCTCAATCGGTTAAACAAGTCTAGATCGAATTTGGCATCTAAATCTCGGAATATTTGCACTGATGTGTCGATGCTGCATCCAGAAGCCTCAGCACTTTTTTCATCAACCCCCAAAACAATTATTTGGTTGTGTAGAATGGTAAATCCACAATCCAGTTTGCTGCCATGAGCAGACCATTCGTCACAAAAGTCAAAAAGCAATTGATTGATGGTGCTTTCTTCATCAGCCGACAGCGCTCTTTTTGCACCGTATAACCACAGCCTTGATTCAGGCGACAATTGATTCCAATTATTCATCTTATAAATCGTTGGCGTTGGCTACCAATTCGGCTAAATCCATAACTTGAACTTCGCCTTCTTTATTAAAGTGTTTAACACCGTCACTCAGCATGGTCATGCAAAACGGACAGTTAGAAGCGACAATTGTGGCCTTTGTTTCTAATGCCTCTTCGGCACGTTCCACATTGACTTCTTTTGTCCCTTTTTCTGCTTCTTTGAAGATTTGAGCACCACCTGCTCCACAGCAAAAACCGTTTGATCGGCAACGCTTTAATTCAACCAGTTCAGCATCTAGTTTTTGTAAGATGTCGCGCGGGGCATTGTAAATCCCATTGGCTCTTCCAATGTAGCAACTATCGTGATAGGTTATTTTTTTCCCTTTGTAATCACCCTTACCAAACGTTAGTTTTCCTTGGTTGATTAAATCTTGAATATATGTGGTATGATGCATCACATCATAATTCCCTCCAAGGTCAGGATATTCGTTTTTTAGGGTGTTGAAGCAATGCGGACAAGTAGTTAATATTTTGGTGATGCCATACCCATTCATAATAGATATGTTGTTCATCGCTTGCATTTGAAAAAGAAACTCGTTTCCAGAACGTTTTGCAGGATCGCCTGTACAACTTTCTTCTTTGCCCAGTATGGCGAAGTTAATTTCCAAATGTGCCAAAATCTTAGCCATGGCTTTAGTGATTTTTTGAGCACGTTCGTCAAAGCTTCCTGCACAGCCAACCCAAAACAGTACGTCAGGTGTGACGCCTTTTGCGTTTAGCTCAGCAACGGTTGGTACGTGAATTTTTTCTGCCATTACTTAATCTTCAAACTCGTTTACAAAAACAGAAACCTTCTTAAATCCTTTCGTGAAATTCCCCTTATATCGTGTAGATCGAACAGGATGATTATCAATCCAATGATAATTGCCACCACGTGGTTTACCCATTAACAAGGCGTGATACTTAAATCCATGCTTTTTAAGCCATTGCTCTGTTACTTCACGGGTGTCTTCTGTACGTGATGTAAAGAAGGTAATAACGTGCCCTTCTTCATACCAATGATTACATGCTTCTAGAGCATCCGGGAAGGGGTCTACAACAGCCATTCTTTCAGGGTCTTCGTTGGGGACATCTTCAGTAATCGTTCCGTCGATGTCAATGAGGTAGTTTTTTATCTTATCATCCAGGATGGGACTAATCTCCTCACCGTCGACTGTTACATTTTTTAAATTCTTGCTCATAATTCCGTTGTCCATTTATCACGATCTGTGGCAGGGAATTGCCACGGGGCGCCATTGTTTTCGATATTGGTAAACATCATATTTAGTTCATTTGGCGCTTCAGCCTTTTCCATCACTAAATATTGTCTTAATTGCCCAATTACGTTTAGCGGGTCAATATTTATTGGGCAGGCCTCAGCGCAAGCATTACAGCTATTACATGCCCACAATTCTTCTGTAGTGATATAAGTTAAAAGGTTTTTGTCGTCAGGTTCTGTAATACCAGAATCTAATCGTTTGCCAATTTCTTCTGCACGATCGCGGGTATCCATCATTATTTTTCTTGGAGACAGCACTTTGCCAGTAGCATTGGCTGGGCAAACTGACGTACATCGGCCACATTCTGTACAGGTGTATGCATCCATTATGTTTTTCCAACTTAAGTCGGTTACGTCTTTGGCACCGAAACTTTCAGGAGGTGGAGCATTTGGATCTGCAGATGGATCACCCATCATCATTTTAACCTCATTGGTAATGGAACCAATATTGTCAACTTGACCCATTGGCTTCAACTTAGAGTAGAAGGTATTTGGGAAGGCAAGAATGATATGAAAGTGCTTTGAATAGGGTAAAAAGTTTAAGAACACTAGAATACCAATGATGTGAAACCACCAGAATACACGTTCAAATACAATCAAAGTACTTGTAGAGAATGAGTCAAAAAATGGCACCAAATATTGACTTACTGGGAAACTGCCGGCATTTGCATAATGGTCTACTCCGCGTGCTTGAAGTATTTGGTCGGTTGCATTCATTTTTAAAATCGCAGCCATTAATACGATTTCAGTTATCAGTATGATGGTGGCATCTTTGGTAGGCCAACCTTTCATTTCTGGTTTGTGGAATCTTGGAATTCGACTAATAAAACGTCGTGTTAAGAAAACAACACAGCCTAACAGAACCAACAAGGCAAGTATTTCGAAGAATGCGATTGCCACGTCATAAACAGGGCCCATAAAGGCAAATATTCGATGTGTGCCTAAAATGCCATCTAGAATGATTTCAAGTACTTCAATATTAATGAGCAAAAAACCTGCATAAACAAAGAAATGCAATACAGCAGGAATTGGCCTTGCTACCATTTTAGTCTGCCCGAAGGCCACTTTAAGCATGATAGACCAACGTTTCTTGGGTTGGTCGCTTAAATCTTCGTCACGTCCCAGTAGAATATTTCTTCGAATTTTGGAAACGTTCTTGTAGAAAAAATAAATCGCGATACCGAGTGCGATAACAAATAAAATTTGCTGTGCTATTTGCATAAAGCGAAAATAGTTAATGCCCTTTATACCAACGCATTTGTGCTTATAGAAGTTTTGCCCAAGTGTTCTATTTGTAGGAATAAAAAATTTAGAAAATAAGCGTTTGAAAAAATGAAATAAGTAATACTTTTGCAGTCCTCTTGAAAAAGAGGGGAACGGTGCGGTAGCTCAGTTGGTAGAGCAATGGACTGAAAATCCATGTGTCGGCGGTTCAAACCCGCCCCACACCACGAAAAGACTCAACCTCGGTTGGGTCTTTTTTTTTGACAGGATTTTCAGAAAATCCATGTGTCGGACTCCGTTAGCTGACGGACGCCCCACAAAGAGTTTGCGAGCTAAACCTTGGTTGAGGATCTTTTTGTAAAGATTTTCGAGTAGAATTTGTATTGTCCGTACCCCTTATTGGGATCGACGTATGAGCATCGGGAGCACCACTTAAATGCTCAACTTCAATTGGGTCTTTTCTGTTATAAAGATTTTCAAGTAAATCCAAGTGTCGTGCCATGTCAAGTGATTACTATACAAAAAGTTTCATTGACTAGGTGCATGCTTGACATTTACTGTTGTTGAACTGGAAGTCAAGTATTAACTTAGCTTTTTTACGAATAGCACTTAGTTTGATTCACATTGTTTTTATACAATGCGTTATCAATAATTTAAAAAGCAAAAAATTATGCCACTTTACATGGATATCCATACAGTTGATACTGACGAATTTTCCGCTGAAGATGTGGTTAAAGCCCACATGGAAGATCTGGCCATTCAGGATAATTTTGGCGTAAAGCAGCTGAAGTATTGGGTTAATGAACAGGCAAAGACGATCTTCTGTTTAATGGAGGGCCCAGACAAAGATGCATGCAATCAAGTTCACCTTCAATCACATGGTAACACAGCGTGCAACATTATTGAGGTAGCAGACAATGAATACAATCTATTTATGGGGCAAGGGTCGCATGTAAACGATCTTGCCACGACTAACTCCGGAGAACTTGACCCAGGATACAGAACAATTCTGTTAACCAATATGGTTAGTTTTAAAAGAAAAAATCAAAGCTTACGAGCTGAAGTAATGCAGGTTATTGCGGAACACAATGGTGTAATTGTTAGGGAACCAGATCATCAAACGATGGCGACATTCATGTATGCGAATGACGCAATATCGTGTGGTGCATCACTGAAAGAAATGTTCAAGGTCGAGAACAAAACCCTCGAATACAATTTGGCTATTGTGAGCGGCAGGCCGGTAGATGAGGATGGAGACGCATTTTTTAAAGAAACAAAAAACAAGGTCAACGGTTTATGTGCTTTAGGGTTGAACAGTATGTTGTATCTCGACAAAGAAACAATCACCTTGTCAGACAAGGAACTCTCGGACCAAAATGATAAACGGAGTGTTTTTACAGTTTTAGATAATGACGACTTTCGGTTTTCAACGCATCTGTCCGAGATTATTCAGGACAATTATATACGGTCTGATTTTTCCACCACTGAGCTGTTCGCCTCCTTGGGCTTTAGTAAGTCGCAGGCAAGTCGAAAAATAAAAAGCTTAACGGGGATGTCACCAAATCAATTAATACAAGAGTCTCGATTGCTTTCTGCTCTAAGTACAATGGGGAATTCCCAAAAAACGATAGCCGAGATAGGGTATGATTCTGGATTTAATAGCCCTACTTACTTTACTAGGGTATTTAAAAAACGATTTGGCGTTTCTCCAACAGACTTCTCTTTAAAACTAGCTTAAGGTTGAAAAATAGAAACTGAATCAATTGTTTCATCATTTGAATCAATCTTGAAATAGTTATGCCATAACAGGCTGCAACTTTGCATCATAGAGTTTCACTAAAACAATAGAAATAACATGATGACGAAAACAAAAATAGCAGCAGCACAACTTACACCAGTATTTCTTAATAAAGAGAAAACGGTTAAAAAGGCTTGTGAAGCGATTATAGAAGCTGGAAAGAAAGGAGCCAAAGTAATTGTATTTCCGGAGGCTTTTATATCTGGCTACCCAGATTGGGTTTGGCTAATACCCAACAGCAAAGGAGCAGACTTGAACGCGCTTTATATTGATCTCGTTGAGAATGCGATTTCGGTACCTGATAATTCCACAGATCAACTATGTGAAGCGGCAAAACAAGGCGGTATTAGCGTGGTAATGGGTATGCACGAGCGTAATACAGAGACAAGTGGAACGAGTCTTTACAACAGCTTATTGTTTATAAGCGATAAGGGTGAAATCACAGGCAAGCATCGAAAGCTAATTCCTACAGGAGGGGAGAGGCTCATTTGGGCACAGGGTGATGGATCCACATTCAAATCATATGAGACACAAGCAGGTAAAATTGCGGGCTTGATTTGCTGGGAAAACTACATGCCTTTAGCCAGAAACGCCGTGTACGAAACTGGAGCCCAAATACTAGCCGCACCAACTTGGGATAAAAGTCCAAACTGGCAGATGTCTATGCAACACAACGCACGTGAAGGAGGCTTATTTGTTGTTAGCACATGCATGGCAATTCGTAAGGACGATATACCAGACAAATATGATTTCAAAAATTTATATCCTGAAGGAAGAGATTGGATTAACCCTGGAAATAGTTGCATCATTGACCCCAAAGGACAAGTTATAGCAGGGCCGTTGGAGGCTGAAGAAGGAATTCTTTATGCAGATATTGATTTAAATACAATTACGGAAGCAAAGCGCATGTTCGACGTTGTAGGTCATTATTCAAGGCCTGATGTTTTCAATTTCTCAATTAAAACCAACCAATAGTACAATATGACAGTTTTAAACAATCGTGCTAACGCACTAGTAGAGCGCCTTATTTTGGGAGCCAATTCACTTGCAACCTTTGCTGAAGGTTTGTCGGAGTCCGACTGGAACAAACCAGTTTTGGGAGACGGCAGAACCGTTGGAGTTGTAATTCATCATGTTGCAAATGTTTATCCTTTAGAAATTGAACTAGCACAGGTGTTGGCTTCAGGAAATTCGATAACTGATGCCACTACCAAAGCGGAATATGTGAGTTTATCTTCACTATTCCGCTTTTCCTTTTCTACGGACTTCCCCGTTATATCTAGGATACAGCGCACCGCTGGGTTCAAACCAAAAGTTCGATAACTGTTATTTTCAGGATCAAGCCAAATTCCGCTTGGGTAGACCGCTTTAAGCAACTTTGATCTTTCTGTTG
>CAJQIC010000061.1 GCA_905478335.1 uncultured Bacteroidia bacterium
CGTTAATAGTCGTATAATCAATTGAGCCATCGTCTCCGATATCCCAACCATGATACGTATAACCAGCTTGGTTGTTATTGATCATGTTTACTTTCGTCTTAACAAAAGCGGTATCAACCATAAAGAAACCTGCTGCTAAACTATTAGAAACAGCTACAGTCATGGTGTAATCTTCAACCTCACCATATTGGATTGCGGTACAAGAACGCGTTGCACTTGGTTTAGGTGCAAAAGAATAGTCACCTATGATACGCATACGTGTAACTCCAGTTTTGATGTTGTTACAACCTACTGTAAATGAATACGTTTTGGTTGAATTAGCAGCTTGTTGTGTCCAGCTTGAAGACACAAACTCTCCTGCATCTGCAAAATCTTGGTCACCGTTTAAGTCGATATAAACCCCCATGTTCATTGGGAATCTACCACAACCTATTGCGATAGTGTAATTAGAACCACCGTTTAACGTGAAAGCACTGGAACTTGTAACCAATGTGTTCGCTTTGGTTCTTGGACTTGCTGGGAAATTACAGCCATCCGCTGCTTTGCTGTAGATAACAGAGCCGCCTGTGCTAATGGCTACACCTTCAATGGACATTCCATTACCAGAACATCGGTTGAATTGCCAGCCTACGTCGCAATACTGCGCGGAGGCAGCCATCGCTGATAAAACTACTGTAGCCAACAGTAAGGTAAATCGATTCAAAGAACCGACTTGATTTTTTAATTGTGTAAACGTGTTTTTCATATGTTTATTTATGTTGATAAATACTACTTTTCTAAAAAATTGGTCACCAAATATATGTGTTTATCCAAATTTATAGACACAGACCTGACAAAAAGTTTCAGGATATTTTCCGTTTTGCATTTCTATGACATTAATATTACATTTGATTTATGCTATTCAACTCCGTAGTTTCCTGGTATTTTAAGAAGAGAATACAACAGGTTCAGTATGGAATGGAGAATGCTGTAGAAGTCCAAAACGACCTTTTTTTCAAACTTTTAGAGGCCGGAAAATCGACAGGGTTTGGTAAAAAGCATGGATTTGACTCAATAACAGACCGGGATTCGTACCGAACTAACATACCTGTTCAAAGTTACGAGACATTAAAACCCTATATACAGCGCCTTCTTAAAGGTCAGCAATTTGAATTGTGGCCAACAGAAATAAAATGGTTCGCCATTTCATCAGGCACAACATCAGAAAAAAGTAAATTTATCCCTGTAAGTTTTGAGGCTTTAGACGAATGTCAGTTTAGAGGAGCGCGCGACTTGATGACTATATATTGTCATAACAATCCAAACAGTAAAATTTTTGAAGGCAAGAGTTTAATGATTGGCGGAAGCCATGAAGTAAACAAGCTACACAATAACTCGTTTTGCGGGGATTTGTCAGCAGTCATGATGAATAACCTCCCTTTTTGGGTGAATTTACTCCGTACGCCAAAGGCAAAAATTGCTTTGATGAGCGATTGGGAAATTAAACTGGAGAAAATGGCTCAATCAACGGTTAATGTAGACGTAACAAGTATTTCAGGAGTGCCCACTTGGACAATGTTACTTATGAATAGGTTGCTACAAATGACTGGAGCAAAAAACATCTTAGAGGTTTGGCCAAATCTTGAATTGTATATGCATGGTGGTGTGGGATTTGATCCTTATCGCCAGCCATTTGGAAAACTTATCCCCTCAAAGTCAATGAACTACATGGAAACCTACAATGCGTCAGAAGGGTTTTTTGGAATTCAGGATACGCTGGAACCTACCGGTGACATGCTGTTGATGATGGATTATGGCATTTATTATGAGTTTATGCCAATGGAAGAATATGGCAAACTTGAGCCTAAAACAAAAACCTTAGATGAAGTCGAAACGGGTAAACAGTATGCGTTAATTATTACAACCAATGCTGGATTGTGGCGTTATCTTTTGGGCGATACAATCATGTTTACTAGCGTTGAGCCATACCGATTTAGAATCACTGGAAGAACAAAACTGTATATAAACGCATTCGGCGAAGAATTGATGATTGATAACGCTGAAGTAGCTATGGCAGAAGCCTGTATACGAACAAATGCAATTGTGAAAGAATATACCGCTGCACCCGTTTATTTAGAGAACGATAAATCTGGTGGACATCAATGGTTAATCGAGTTTGAAAAAGAACCAGAAAATCTTGGACAATTTCAAACCGAACTAGACACCTTACTAAAATCTGTAAATTCAGATTACGAGGCGAAAAGAACCGGGGACTTGGCACTAAAACCACCTCAAATAAAAGTCTGCAATACGGGAACATTTTATAAATGGATGAAAAGTAAGGGCAAACTCGGTGGTCAAAATAAAGTACCACGTTTGTCGAACGACAGGGTGATAATTGAAGAAATCCTATCATTACTTAAAAATTAAAAATATTTGCACGGCATGATGTTATTTTTGTCTCATGCCATTTAAACTCAGTTCTTCCTTTAGTCCTAAAGGAGATCAACCAGAAGCCATAAAGCAATTAGTAGAAGGATTAGACGGGGGACTTAAAAGCCAGACACTTTTAGGGGTAACTGGTTCTGGAAAAACTTTTACAATGGCCAATGTGATCCAGGAGGTACAAAAACCAACGCTGATTATTAGCCACAACAAAACCCTTGTGGCCCAATTGTATGGAGAATTCAAACAATTTTTCCCAGATAATGCGGTAGAGTATTTTGTATCTTACTATGATTACTATCAACCTGAGGCGTTCTTACCAACGTCAAATACATACATTGAGAAAGATCTTCAGATAAATGATGAAATAGAAAAATTGCGTCTTTCAGCGACGTCTTCATTATTAAGTGGAAGACGAGATGTAATCGTGCTTGCTTCTGTTAGTTGTATCTATGGTGCAGGTAATCCAAATGATTTTGAAACCAGTATTATTCGTTTGGAAGTTGGACAAAAGATGAGCAGAAACACGCTTCTTTATGCCCTTGTAGAAAGTTTGTATTCTCGAACTACTGCAGATTTCAAGCGTGGAACGTTTCGGGTAAAAGGAGACAACGTTGATATTTTTCTGGCGTATGATGATCACGCATTGCGTGTTACCTTCTTTGGAAATGAGATTGAAGAACTCTCCCTAATAGACCCTGTTACGGGTAAAACGATTGATGTGGTAACCACTGCTGCTGTTTTTCCAGCCAATCTTTGGGTGACACCAAGAGAACGCTTGAACAATGCCATTCGCCACATTAAAGACGACATGGTTAAGCAAGTGGATTTTTTCCAAGCCAATGAGAAGCCACTCGAAGCGAAACGAATCGAAGAACGAACGACCTACGATCTTGAAATGATACGTGAGCTTGGTTACTGTAGTGGAATAGAAAACTACAGTAGGTATATGGACGACAGAAAACCCGGCACCCGTCCGTTTTGTTTGATAGATTATTTCCCAGAAGACTTTCTAATGATTGTTGACGAAAGTCATGTGACCTTGCCTCAGGTAAGGGCCATGTATGGTGGTGACCGTTCTCGGAAAATTAACCTAGTTGATTATGGATTCAGGTTACCTGCGGCAATGGATAATAGACCGTTGAAGTTCGATGAATTCGAACAACTGGTTAATCAAGTCGTTTACGTAAGCGCAACACCAGCCGATTACGAGATAATTGAATCTGAAGGGGTAATCGTAGAACAGGTTATCCGTCCTACAGGACTATTGGATCCGATAATTGAAGTAAGACCGTGTGTGAACCAGGTTGATGATTTACTCGACGAAATAGACAATGAAGTAAAAAAAGGTGCACGTATTTTGGTTACAACGCTGACCAAACGCATGGCTGAAGAACTTGACAAATACCTACAGAGACTAAACATTAGTAGTGCTTACATTCACTCTGAAGTGAAGACACTGGACAGGGTTGAAATTCTGCGGGATTTAAGGCTAGGTGTTTACGATGTTTTGGTGGGTGTAAACCTTTTGAGAGAAGGGTTGGATTTACCGGAGGTTTCATTGGTCGCAATCTTAGATGCGGATAAGGAAGGCTTCTTGAGGTCTCATCGATCATTAACCCAGACCATTGGCCGTGCGGCCAGAAATGAGAATGGTAGAGTAATCATGTATGCAGATCGGGTAACGGACTCAATGAAACTTACCATAGATGAAAACAATCGGAGACGTGAGATTCAAATAGAACACAATACAAAGCACGGTATCACCCCAACTACGATTTACAAAAGCAAAGAAGCTATTTTGGAACAAACTTCTGTTGCTGATCGAAAGACAACAAGAGAAGCCAAACCTTATTTTAATGACGTTGAAGTCAGTTTAGCATCTGATCCGGTATATAAATACATGACCAAAGATCAATTGCAAGCGGCCATTGAGCAGAATAAGAAGAAGATGAAAAAGGCGGCAAAAGATTTGGATTTTATCGAAGCAGCTCGTTTTAGAGATGAGATTAGCGCATTGGAAAAAATGCTATAAAAAAAAGAGCTATCAGTCGATAGCTCTTTTTTATTAAATATCTAATTAGGAATTACTTTCTGTAATATAGTTTTACTTCAACTCGACGATTCAAAGCACGACCTTCTGGTGTACTGTTGTCAGCGATTGGTTGTGTTTCACCATAACCTTTAGATGATAGTCTTGTTACATCTACACCTTTTGCAGCCAAGTAAGCTTGCACGGCGTCAGCACGTTTTTGGCTAGAAGTCATTTTGTCTTCTGGAGCACCAACGTTATCTGTATGGCCTTCAACGTAAACGTTGATTGTAGGGTTGTCAAGTAAAATGTTTACAATCGAATCTAAGTCAGCGTTACTTTCTTCTTTAATTGTAGCACTTGCTGTTTCGAAATGAATATTTTTTGCTGCAAGGTTAACCTTCTCAACAAGTTCTTTAGGTACTTCTTCCTCGTGCTTAAATCTGTAAGCTGCATCATTGTCGCCGAAGTTAAATACAAATCCAGCCGAATGATAAAGGAAGGCATCATGCAAAGCATTTAACCTTACTTTACTTAACGAGAATGGTAATCCATCGTAGTTGTCATCGTAGGTGTAGTTATACGACGATTGAAGTGTTAAATCGATACCGTCTGTAAGCGCAATTCTAACACCACCACCCGCATTCCAGTGAGCAGCAATCCATGATCTGTTATTAACGAAGTTGTCGTCATACCCTGGTTGTTCGTGAACAATTCTAGAAATTGACTGCATTCCACCCCATCCTGCATTTAAAAATGGTCTGATACGGCTATCTTCATTCATTATTTTACCATTGGTAAATTTGAAACGAAGTCCAAGAGTCAAGTCAGTAACCTGAGCAGTGAAGCCAAGTTTACGTGGGTAGCTATCGTCTCTATGTCCCAGTTCACCCATTGATGCAGTTACAATTGCATCAAAAGATGGATTGACGTAATATCCAAATGACGCGCCAATTGCTTGATATTCTGGCTTTTCAGCAAGGAAATAACGTGTTCCACGGTCTCCTCCATATTCTCTCAAACCACCATTAATCTCGAACCCGAATTTGTGCATATAGTTTTGGGCAGCAACGTCTCCAATTCCAAGTAATGATAGTGCAAGAACAGCACAGGAAATAAAAATTTTCTTATTCATTTCTTTTAAGTTTTCTCAATAAAGTTTTACTAGAGTTTATAATGAATTGTCATATAAATCTCACACAACAATATTAAGCGTTCTTAGATAAATAAAAAATAATTTGATTTTATTTTTAATTTTTTGACAATCTGTGAGTTACAAACTAAGCCCAGATTTTAGTTCCCTCCGTGCAGTTCTTACAGATATCTATGTTTTTGCGTGATTGCAGAACGAGTTTTCTGAATGCGTTATACGCCTGATTTTGCCATATATCAGCAAAATTTGAAACACGCATGTCGCCGAATTGATGACTTGCGTCTTTATCGAAGCAACAAGGAGCTATTTTTCCATCCCAAGTAACGACACAAGCATGCCATAATCGCCAACAGTGATTCAGTAGTTTATTCTTGATTTTTGGGCTGCCTGTTTTACTATATCGGGCATACTTTTCATTGTCCGGGATTAAGCTTAGGTTGGTCTCGAAATCATATACTTGAGCAGTCTTAATGCCGAGTTCGTCAACACCATATTCTTTTGCTAGCGATTTGATTTCTTTAATCTGATGTTCGTTGTGACCAAATACGATAAACTGCCAAATAATATGGGGCCCATGCCCTGCCCTTTTTTTGGCTTCAACAATGTTTTTTGTTCCGGCAAGTACTTTGTCAAGGTTTCCACCTATGCGATATTTCCCGTATGTGTCTTGGGTGGTACCGTCAATAGAAATAATTAACCGTTTCAGGCCGGAACGCACCGTTGATTCAGATACTTCTTTGGTTAAATAATGGGCGTTGGTGCTTGTTGCCGTATATATATTGTGCTGCGACGCATAGGATACCATGTCTAGAAAGGACTGATTGAGATATGGTTCGCCTTGAAAGTAATACGTAATATAAGTGAGTGTGTCTTTTAGCTCGTCAATAATCTTCTTGTTTAAATCCGTATCCAACATGCCCGTGTCACGTGTAAACTCCCTTAACCCGCTTGGACACTGTGGGCATCTTAAATTACAAGAAGTGGTCGGTTCAATACTTATGGCAATTGGAAACCCAGTATGATGATTATTGCCAGTTGCTTTAGAATAAAAATAGCTAGACGTAATCTTAAACATATTCACTAAGCGTTTAAAACGCAACGTTTTTATGAAGGCTACACTATCGCTGTAATTAATTTTCACTGGACTACCTTTGGCTAGCTACTCTGAAATATTCAAGAGATTACGTGCGTTCTCCAAATCGTCTTTATACACATACAATTCTATACCACCGTTTGCTTGGGTAAAATAATTATACGTAGTGGCGTTAACATCCCCCATTATTTGTGAAAAAATCCCACAACTTTCAAGATGGTTTTTGGCGTTGTGGGCATCTAGGCTATTGAAATAGGTATGTAGTAAAACGAAGTTTTCCATTTTATCAAGGTACAAATAATTTAGTACGCTTTGGCAAATAATACCCGTTTATTCGATGGATTACCTGAAAAAACACAGGAACCTGCTTCTTCCTCTGCGTCAAACGGAATACACCTGATGGTTGCTTTTGTTTCTTGTTTAATCTTTTCTTCTGTTTCACCAGTTCCATCCCAATGTGCCGAAATAAACCCGGTTTTATTTTCCAACACATCCTTAAACTCATCCCAAGTATTTACAGGTGTAATGTGGTTATCTCGGTATGTTTTGGCACTTAGAAACAAGTTTTCTTGAATAGATTCAAGCAAGTGCTTAACCTTGTTTGGTAAATCACTTATTAAAAGTGACTCTTTCTCTTTAGTATCTCTACGAGCAACCTCTACAGATCCGCTTTTTAAATCACGAGGACCCATGGCAATCCTAACCGGCACTCCTTTTAACTCCCATTCTGCAAATTTGAAACCTGGCTTATGGGTGTCACGGTCGTCAAATTTTACTGAAATTCCAAGAGCTTCTAAATCCGCTTTGATCGCTAAAGCCTTTTCAGAAATTTCGTTAAGTTGGTCGACACCTTTGTAAATCGGCACAATAACAACTTGTATCGGAGCCAAGTTGGGAGGTAAAACCAATCCTTCATCATCACTATGTGTCATAATCAATGCGCCCATTAATCTTGTTGACACCCCCCAGCTGGTTGCCCAAACCAATTCTTGCTTACCTTCTTTATTTGTAAACTTTACATCAAATGCGTCTGCGAAATTTTGACCTAGAAAATGTGAGGTGCCCATTTGAAGCGCTTTCCCATCTTGCATTAATCCTTCAATACACAGGGTGTCAATAGCTCCTGCAAAGCGTTCATTTTCAGTTTTAGTGCCTTTAATAACAGGGGTGGCCATAAATTTTTCAGCAAACTCTGCATATACGTCGAGCATTTGATTTGTCTCGTCTATGGCTTCCTGCTTCGTTGCGTGTGCTGTGTGACCTTCTTGCCATAAGAACTCCGTTGTTCTTAAAAATAAACGTGTTCGCATTTCCCAACGCACAACATTGGCCCATTGGTTAACGAGAATTGGCAAATCGCGATAGGATTGAATCCAACCTTTATATGTTTTCCAAATGATAGCTTCACTAGTTGGTCGAACGATTAGCTCTTCTTCAAGTTTGGCTTCTGGATCTACAATTAATTTGCTTTTATCTTCTGGGTCTGTTTTTAGTCTATAATGCGTAACTACCGCACATTCTTTGGCGAAGCCTTCGGCATTTTTTTCTTCTGCTTCAAACAAGCTTTTTGGAACAAACAAAGGGAAATATGCGTTCGAGTGGCCCGTTGCCTTAAACATCCTGTCCAACTCTTGTTGCATTTTCTCCCAAATAGCGTATCCATATGGTTTTATAACCATACATCCGCGCACTGCAGAATGCTCTGCGAGGTCAGCATTGACCACTAAATCATTGTACCATTTTGAATAATCTTGGTCACGGGAAACTTTATCAAATGCCATTGTGTTTTACTTTGGAATGCTCTTTGCCTTATTAGGTTGAAGGGGCAAAGTTAGAACTTATCCCATTCAAATGAATTGATTAATTAAATACGCCTATGAAAACCTTTTTTTACACCTTAGTAGTTGGCTTGACATTTAGTTCTTGTGCCTCGTTACAAGATACAAACACTGGCCAAATGACAGCCGATGATGATATTTATTATACACCTGGAGATGAAAAGGTAAACGACCAAAACGAAATGATTTCCGATAATTCGGACGTCGAATCTTACCAAAGTCAGTCCAAAAAAGTGGATGTAGAATATAAAAAAACAGACACCTATGCAGAACAGGAGGAGGTGTACAGCAATGATCAATATAGTGAAGAAACTGAATCGGTTTTTAACGATGATCAAGGATATGCCACTGAAGGGTTGTCGTATGAAGATCACTTTAATCGTCTGAACGGAAACGACGATGATTTTTATGATGGATATGAGGACGGTTACGATGATGGATATGATGACGGTCGGTGGGCAGATAATAGAAGATATACGCGATATAGAAGTAACAGATGGAATAATTATGACCCATACTTCGATAATGGGTTCATTAACTACCAAAGACCATATAGGTTTAATCGATGGAATAGATGGAACCGCTGGAACAGGTCTAATGTGTACGTAGGGTATTCATCAAGATTTGGTTGGTACGGTGGGTACAACAGAGGATGGAATAACGGTTGGAACGGTGGTTGGACTTGTTATCCAACTCCAGCCTATGGATGGAATAATGGCTGGGGGTCATATGGATATGGATGGAACAGTTACGGATATGGCTGGAATAATGGCTGGAATAACGGTTGGAACAACTATGGGTATGGTTGGAATAATGGTTGGAACGGCGTTAACTATAATTACTATGGGTACAACAGAGGATTTCGAAACAGGAACTGGAACAGGAATTGGAATAGAAGAGTTGTTTCAGGTGGTAATAACACAGGAGGCAATGGTATAGGTAGAAATACCGGAAAGATAAATCGACCACGAGAAACTGTACGCACCAACACAACTACACGTGGTAGACAAACTCAAGTTAAGCCGCGTAGCTCCGGAAAAATGGAAATACCAACAGGAGGAGGTACAGTGAGAAAACCTGGAGAAGTTGTTTCAGGAAGAACACCTACGCAGGGTTCGGGTGGCGTTACAAATACAAGCTCAGGAGGGCGTAAAGCACCAAGAAGTGGTACGGCTGGCACAACACCAAGTCAGGGGCCAACTTCTGGTACAACAGTAAGACAGTCTGGTAGATCAAATACGCGTCAGAAAGAACAACAGGTTACACAACCGAGTAGATCAAATACAACTTCGCCAAGTCGAACAACGCGTTCAAGCACAAGAAGCTCAACACCTACTCAAAGTACATCGCCTTCAAGGTCAAATAGCACGACTCAACCAAGAAGTACGACAACTCGAAAAGTAAGAAGCGGTTCTACGGTTACACCAAGTCGAACGAATAGTTCTCCTTCTCGGTCAACTACTTCTCCAACAAGAAGCACGACACCGAGTAGACAAGTAAGTCCTTCAAGAAGTAATAGAACTACAGCACCGACAAGAACACGATCGTCAAGTCCGAGTCGAACGACGTCACCTTCAAGAAGTACGACCCCAAGAAGACAGGTAAGTCCATCTCGAAGCAATAGAACAACGACTCCAACGAGAACACGCTCGTCTAGTCCGAGTCGAACGACGTCACCTTCAAGAAGTACGACCCCAAGAAGACAGGTAAGTCCATCTCGAAGCAATAGAACAACGACTCCAACGAGAACACGCTCGTCTAGTCCGACTAGAACAACGTCACCTTCGAGAAGCACAACACCAAGAAGACAAGTAAGTCCTTCGAGGAGTAATAGAACTTCCGCACCGACAAGAACACGTTCATCGAGTCCGAGTCGAACGACGTCACCTTCAAGAAGCACGACACCGAGTAGACAGGTAAGCCCTTCAAGAAGCAGTAGAGCCTCAGCACCGACAAGAACAAGATCTTCGAGTCCGAGTCGTTCTACATCTCCTTCAAGAAGTTCTTCACCCAGTCGGTCATCCAGTCCCAATAAGCGTTCAGGAGGTAGAGGCCGGTAATACAATCACAACTAAAGAAAACATTATGAAAAAGCTGATAAATTCACTTTTAATGCTACTGGTATGTCAGTTGGGATTTGCCCAAGGCGATATAGATGCCTTACGTTATTCGCAAGACGAAATAGGGTCAAGCGCAAAATCAATGGCCGTTGGCGGAGCATACGGGGCCTTAGGTGCAGACCTTTCGAGTGCGGTTATTAATCCAGCAGGATTGGCCGTATTTAGATCCCATTCCTTCACTTTTGGAGGCTCTATGATCAATTCAAAGAGCAACATCGAGTTCCAGAACAATACTAAAAAAGACTTTGACTTTAACTTGGCTTTGCCAAGTGTTGGGATGGTATTTTATAATGGGAAATATGAAAAAAGAAAACCGGCTACCAAAGGTTGGGTGAATACCAACTTCTCAATATCCGTAAATCGAACCAATAACTTTAACGGTGTACGCAATTATTCTGGCACAAATGAAGACAACTCGATGTTGGACTATTTTACTGAGCGTGCAAATGGTTTAACTGTAAATGAGATTTCAGCCAGCAGTGAGGAATTGCAAACGGGATATTTTGATATTGAAACCATGGCATGGGATGCCTATTTAATTGATAGTGTCGGGTTGAGAACTTTTGGTGCGGCCATAGACCCACTTAACCGTCGATTAAATCAAAAAAATGTAATCACCACCAATGGTGGAAAACATGAAATTGGTATTCATCTAGCGTCTAACTACGAAAACAAATTCTACATTGGTGGAGGACTGAACATTACGACAGTGAGGTATAAGGAACAAAACAGGTTTATTGAGACCGATGAAAGTTCAAATCAAAACAATTGGTCGGTATGGTCGTTGACGCAAAACGTGTTGACCAAGGGCGTCGGTGTTAGTGCGAATGTTGGCGTCATATTCAAACCTACCTCAAATGTGAGAGTTGGTGCGGCACTTAAAACACCAACGTTATTTGATTTACGAGATGAGTACAATGACGAAATGGTAGTCGATTATGACGATGGCACATATGGAAACTTCCAAACCATGGAGGGTTACTATGAGTATAAAATACTAAGCCCGTTAAAAACAACTCTGAGCGGTGTTTACCTGTTTGGGAAAAACGGATTTATATCATCCGACATCGAAATTGTAGATTATTCTACGATGCGTCTGCGTCCTACCAATAGCGCTTTTGAGATAGCAAACGATAGAATCAGTAGCAAGTATGGCAGAGCAGTGAATATCAGACTTGGCGGAGAATACGTTAGAAACATGGTGCGATTGCGCGGTGGAGTAGCGCGATATAGTAGTCCTTTAGCTTCAGCATCTGACAACAACTTAACCCGAAACTATATTACCGGAGGAATTGGACTAAAAGACAAAAGATGGTCGCTTGATATGGCCGTCGTTCAGCAATTGGGCAAAGAAACCATTCAACCATATACACTGGACGCTGGAATAGTTCCTACAGCTACTAACAGTGCCAAACGCAACAGTCTGGTAATTACACTAACCACGAAGTTTTAACAAAAAAAAGGCCTTACAACTGTAAGGCCTTTCTATTAAGTATTTGTAATTTCTATTGTTTAATAAAACGTTGTGTGTACGTAACACCATCGCTTTTAATTGCCACCCAATACATTCCTGATTTCAATGAAGTTACGTTAATAGAACTTGCGTTAATGCCACTCGTGGTAACTGTCTCACCAAGAATATTTAAAACCTTTATAGATTCAATACTAGCAGGTATATTCATCAGGTGCACCTGGTCCGTTACCGGATTTGGTGCTAAAATGAACTGAGCATTAGTTGTATAGGTCGCACTTAAGTTTTGACACCATAAATCCAGATAATAGGTTGCCGTGCTGTTAACAGATGGCTCATCGACCTTATACACATATAGACTTACCATTGCACCTTCAGGGCAACATGAATCATACGGGTAGAAATGACAAATCATATCAAATGATTCGTTTGCTGTAACCGTAAAGTCGGCAGAATCAGTGGTTTCAAGGTAACATGAGTTTTTGTCACAAATGGCTGTTTTTATCTTACAGTTTTCTTTGTAGGATCTTACCCATCGGTATGTACCAGCATTTGCAAAGGTTACAACGTTGTGTGTTTCTATGTCTGGGTTGGATTCAAAACCACGAGCTGTATCAGCTATCGCTTGATCCCAAGTAATTTGGCCATAACCAAGGCTTGCAACGCAGCCAAAGACTAATAATGCTAAAATCTTTTTCATGTATATATCGAACTTTCAAGTCGCAAGATGAAGAAAAAAAGCAACATATTAAATCGATACCGGCATAATTGTGCCAAATCATGTCATTTATTTGACGCTAATACTATGTAACTTTGTGTGTTAATGCACTCTACTACCAATTCAGCATAAGTTGAAAACGAGACATTCATATCTGCGCTTTCTTGCGCCATGTCTATTTGTGCTTCTGATTATTTTCGTCGGATGGGTTCCAAGTTACGGTCAATTGATTGTTGGAGAAGGCTTTTCAGCTCAGGTATTGGTTGGTAATGTTTTAGTCGGTGATGGTGTGCAAACGCGTAACATATCTTACACTGGTCACAATAGAGCCATTGCTTTATTTGAAAATGGGGATGATGCAGAGTTGGGACTGGATAAGGGTATAATCATCTCATCAGGCATTGCGGCTGAGTCTAAGGGGCCGAATAACACCTTAGACAATACGAAAGATTTGGGTTATCCTGGCGATCAGACGTTAGACAAAATTGCAGGTTTGCTAACTGGCGATGCGGGCGTATTACAGTTCGACTTTAAACCACAAACGGAGGAGATTGAGTTCAAATACATCTTTTCCTCTGAAGAATATATTAAATACGTTGACCGTGGTTTTAACGATGTATTTGGTTTCTTTATATCTGGTCCTGGCATTACAGGAGAACAAAATGTGGCAAAAATACCAGGTACAAATGTCGAGGTAACGATCGATAATGTTAACCACAAGAAAAACACGCAGTATTTTAAAATGAATGATCAACCTGGATCAAACTCCTACAAATACCTTCAGCACAATGCGCAAACTTTAGTATTGAAAGCAAACTTGACCTTAGTTGCTTGCGAGTGGTACACCATTAAACTAGCTATTGCCGATGTAGGGGATAAGGATATAGATTCTTGGGTGTTTATCGGGAGTAAGAGTTTTAAACATAAAACTGGTATTGGGTCTGATACTGCATTTTGTTCTGAAAATTTTGTTCAAACCTTGGATGCTGGTCATCCAACCAGACAAGTTTTATGGTCGACGGGTGAAAGAACGCAACAGATTAAAGTAAGCGGATACGGTAAATATTGGGTTGAGGTTTTTACGCAATGCGGCTCGTTTAAAGATGAAATTAATATCCTTCCAGCAATTAAAGAGATTTCGATTGGGGAGGATACACTAATATGCGGAAACGAAGTAAACCGCGAATTGAAAGTAGACAATAGGGTGTTTGACGGATATAAATGGTCCACAGGAGATACAACAGCTTCACTACTTGTTCAAAAGCCAGGAGAATACTGGCTGGAAGTGACACGGTCTGGGTGCACAGCACGTGACACCGTCAAAATCAACGAAATACCTGTACCTGTGTTCAGTCTCGGCTCGGATACATTAATCTGTGGTGAAATTGACTTAGACATTAAACCGAATATCAATGCGGATGATTTTACTTGGTTTGACGGATCTAAAAATGGCGTTATGCGGGTTACAGCACCTGGTCGTTATTGGTTGAGAGCGGATTTAGGCGTATGCCATTTTATAGATACGATTGCGATTACGAACCGTACATCTTTGGATGTTGATATTGGGCCACCTGAAATCTCCTATTGTGAAAAGCAGGACGTTCGATTAACAACACAACTAAATGACACCAGTAGTTATTCTATCCGATGGAATACGGGTGAAGAAGTTGGCGCCATTACGGTAAATGAGTCTGGTTTGTATGACGTCACGGTTACGGACAAGATTTGCAACTTCATAGCAAGCGACGAATGCCGAGTATTATTCTTATCAGAAGCGTTGGATTACTATGTTCCGAATGCTTTTAGTCCAAATATGGATGGTTTGAATGAAACTTTCTCAGTTCAATTTGGACTTAGTGAGGTAGATACATTCAAAATCTGCATTTACAATTTATGGGGCGAACAGGTATACGCTAGTGAGCGTCTTAACGACCGTTGGGACGGAATATGGAAAGGCGCCTTAGTTCCTAGCGGAACCTATGTGTGGTACGCAGTTTTGAAAACACCTTGTTTACCAGACGAAAGAAGATATCAGAGTGGAACCCTGACCATTATGCGATAATTGCGATTACCCAGCTTCAGCTTCTACAGCTTCTACTTCAGGAACCATTCTTTTAAGCAAGTTCTCGATTCCTGCCTTTAAAGTCATCGTGCTGCTTGGACATCCGCTACAAGAACCTTTCATTACAACGTTAACAACGCCATCCTGGAAGCTTTTAAACGATATAGCTCCACCATCCATTTCGACGGCTGGTTTAACATGATCATTTAGCAATTGCTTGATTTTCTTCACTACTTCAGATTCTTCCTCTTCAGTAAGTTCAACCTCAACCTTGGTAACAACTTCTTTACCATCTTGTAAATAGTCTTGAATGTACTTCTTTAATGTTGGTATTACATCAAACCACTCGTAATCAACAGATTTTGTGATACTTACGAAGTTGTTCATGATAAAAACACCTTTTACATATGGAAAGTCAAAAAGAGCCTCAGCTAAAGGGGCGTTTTTAACCTTTTCTTTTGATCGGAAGTCAATGCTGTCATTTGGTAATATCATCCAGTTAGAAACAAATTTCATTGATTCCGGATTTGGCGTTGCTTCTGAATATACAGTTACGATTTCGTCTAAAGTCATTTTCTTAAAAAAGTGGGTACAAAAGTAACCAACAAGACTAGATTAAGTTTTATGAAAAAATTTATTTTCTGTAAACGTCCGAAACGAAATTGCACCAGTGACAGTCAGGTTTCATGCAGCCTTCAGAGAATTGCTTGTTTTTAATTTGGTTATAAACGCTTTTAACTATTTCAGTAATCTGGTCTGTGTTTTCATTATCAATAAACACTTTCTTCGATATAAAAGTACCAGATTCATCCGGTTCAATGAAGTCCATTTCGCCGCTAATCATTGAAAAATCGGTGGTCTTGTCGTTATTTACGAGTAAAGAATAAAAGAGAATTTGGCGCCAGTAAGGGCCACCAAATCGTTTTGTTATCGTGTCGTCAGAGCTGGCGCCAACCTTTGGTGGCGTTAGTTTCTTAGCTCCTTTTTCAGCATCACCAGTCTTATAATCAACCACGTTAACGGTTTTGCCCATGTGTTCAAGTTTGTCGAGTTGGCCTTTGATGGGAATACCGTCTACTTCAATTCTGTCGATAAACACTTCTGTTTCAATTTTATCAAACGTCTTCCAACTATCGCTTTTGTTTGTTAAGTAAAGACTCAAAACAGATTTACCTAAAGTTGTGAAGTCGGTGTATTCCTTTTCGGTAAATACAGACTGTTCCTTTCTTAAATAAAAAGTGTACAGGTCTTGAAGCGTCTTGGTGTTAAAATCTTCAGGACGGGTATTAAATACCTTTACAATATGGTCTAAGGCGTTGTGGATGGCAATACCGAAGCTCATATAAACATTTTTTTGTGCCGGGACCCTTAGTATGTTTTGAAAGTAAAACCGTGTTGGGCATTCGATGTAACTATTTAGATGACTTACACTTAGTTTATAGGTGTCTAAATAGGCTGTTAGGAATGGCGGGTCGAGTAGGTCAAATTCATGAACGACAGGTTTTATAAACAGGTCGGTTAATTTTTGCAAACTTGTTTTGACAGGGACTTCGGCTTCAATTTCTTCAATAGAATTAGAGGCTAACGCCTCGTCTAAAAACATGGTTCTCGACTGTTCTTTCTCGCTGGTATCTTCAGCAAAGTAGGTCATGGTTAAGGTCTCTTCTGCTCTAGTGATTGCGACGTAGAACAACCGGCGTAATTCCTCTTCTTTTGCCATTTGGTCGTCACTACCAAAGAGCCCATTTACGCCAAATGGTGAGCCTTGTTTTCTTCGTTTTTCCCAGGCTTTTTCAATACAATGAATTATGTAAACGTGCCTAAACTCCAAACCTTTACTCGAATGTGCGGTTAATAAATTTACACCCGTTTTATCATATACGATACTCTCTTTACTTAAAGAAATATGGTGCTTCTCCATCAACTCAAGTTTGGACAGGACTTCTGCCAAAGAGACGTCAGCATGCTTAGCACATTCTAGTTCAATAAAGTTGATGAAGGTGATCGCGCTTTCTAGTTCAAACGGAAATGTTTTGTTCTCGAACGAAGATTCGCTTAAGCGTAGTTTGTCAATCACTTTTCGAACCACCATATTCGGCGAATGTTGGGCTGAAAAAGAAACCAGATCTTCGATAGTTGAGCTAGCTGCTATAATCTTAGATTTGATCTCAGAATCAATATGATATTCGTCTACATTGATGTTTGATATATCAGCAATAAAACTCCTCCAGCTTGGATGTAACGTTCTATTTCTGTTAATAACATAGGAGAGTCGAGCAAGTTGAAGGCTTGGGATACCGAAATAAGGAAAGTGCAGAATTTCGAAAAGTTCAAAGTCACCGGAAAAAGGAAATTTTACTTCTTTATTGATATAGACTAAAATTTGAACAAGCCTTTTTAGAAGGTCAGATTCGAAAGCGTTTTGACCCTTTTTAAGGTAGACAGGAATGTCTTCTTGATGCAGCAACTTGGCTACGAGTTCACCGTGGGCATGATTGGCATAGATTATGGCAAAATCAGTTGCAACATGACCCTGTTTTAGCTTGTGTTTAATGTCTTCGACAATCCACATAGCTTCAGAATACGGATTGTTTGTGGCAACAACTCTAGGTTTGTGTCCTTTTTGTCCGTTGGCAGAAACAAGTGTTTTGCCAAGCCCTTCCATTAGTTGAACCAATCTGCCCGTATTGTTGTCAATAACACTTTTAGCCGCTTCTAGAATGAATTGTGTGGAGCGGTAGTTTTGCTTCAATAGCACTGATCGTAAGTGCGTTTTATACTCATTTGCAAAGTCAAGGACATTCTTAACTTCTGCGCCCTGAAATCTGTATATGCTTTGATCGTCGTCACCAACAACAAACACGTTTGGTTTGTCCCAGTAACTTAATAAATGCATTAAGATAGAGTTTTGAGCACCTGAGGTATCTTGGTACTCGTCAACCAGAATATATTGGAATTGCTCTTGATAATTTACCAAGACATTTGATTCATTTTTGAACAAATCAATTACCCATAAAATCATGTCCGCATAGTCATACCGATTGGTTGAAAGCATTTTGTCAGTGTAGACTTCAAATAACTTCGATGCGGCTTCTAAGTCATTTAGTTTTTTCTCGGTTTTTTTTACCAAATCTGCCTTTAGGTCACCCTTCTTAAAGTTTCTAAATGCCTTTTTATACCGAAAATCTTCATCCTCAAGAATGGCTAGTTTCTGTTTTGCAACAGCCTTAACAATGTCGTCGATGGATGCGTTTTCCTTTTTCATCCAATCAAACAAATTGGAAAGGGATTTTACCAAGAAACCCACGTTCCCTTTCATCTTTTTTAAAGAATGGTCGTCATCTAGGTTTAAGGCTAAATCAGTTAGTAATTCGATTTTTTCGAGTTCACTTATTGGGTCAAGTTCTTTGTAATTAAAGTATTCCGGGTTGTCTTGAATCACGCGATTGCAAAAACCATGGAAGGTATGAATGGCAACGCGATGAGCATCATGTCCAATCATTTTGAGCAGTCTTTTGCGCATGGCAATGGTCCCGGCTTCGGTATACGTCAAACACAAAATATTTTGTGCTGAAGCATCAGTTTTTACCAATATTTCAGCCACCCGACTCGCTAATATTTGGGTCTTTCCGGTGCCAGGTCCGGCGATTACCATTATTGGACCATCTATGTGTTTTACTGCTAGTTTTTGTTCGTGGTTTAGTAGGTCTAAAACGTCATTTTTTTCCATTGAAATTCAAAAGTAAGCCATACTTCATGAAAGAAGTGCCGTTTAAAGTATATTTACTATTGCTAGTTTTACTGGTGCTATTGCTATGCATGGATTTTCAGTAGCTGAGCAGATGTTTGGTAGCTTTAGCAGTGCACGTGATATCTTTTTACCAGGAGCATTACTTATATTTTTTGTTTTTCCAGTTTGGAGACAAATCAAGCATCACCCTGTGGTGGTTAAAGCATTGCCTGGTGTTATTGCAGCAACTTGTGGGCTAGTTATAGCGGCTGCCTATTTGATGTTCTTACCTGTTGGTTTAAATTGGATTGAAGAAGGTAAGTTTCATTATACCACTCTACTTTCTGCAGATGCAATAAACTATTTCGAAATCCTGATTATTGCAAACGTGGAAGTCTTACTCTATTAAACCAAGATTAAATCACCTTGGTATATTGTGGTAGCAATTTTATGTGGAATGGTCTTTTAAGCAAGATGCTATTTAAATCTTGCGATTACATTTTGTAAACGTTGTATCTAAAACCACTTAACCCATAATTACAACGATTTACAGTCTAATACTCGCAGTTTAACGATTTTTTTTATTTAAACCTTGAAATTAAGTATTTTTGAATTGTTTCAAGTCAACATGCTGCTCAAAATGAACAAAAAGGCACTTTTCGTTAACCTCGTGGTTTTATCCTTAAGCCTTTTTTCAAATTTATCCTATGCTCTCGATTCTTTGCAAGTCAAAGTCGAGCTAGCCACAGCACCTCTTTTTACCCTAGATAGTAACAAACCCTGCGAAGAAGGACCAAGCGCTGCTCATGTCGGAATTAGATTAATTAATACAACTTCTAATGATACGCTTTCCAATGTTGAAGTTTATATCTCATCTTATAGTGATACTACTCGGTTAAAACTTTTGGGTCCAATAGACTCTACCGTAATTATTGGCGATTTAAACCCAGGAGATACGGGTGTTGCCTATTTTTATTTTACATTTCCTTGTGACTATAATATTGCTAGTACTTTTAATTTTTCAATTTCTGATGATGACACTAATACAGTTTCAGCCTCAACTGTAGTGACAACTAAGAGTATGCAAAGTGCAGCCGCTGGTGGCAACCTTATATCCCGTTCAGTTGGTACTGCTGATGTTTTAGGTTCAATTATGACTGATACCGTAACATACGATTTCGGGAACATATCTAAAAGCGGTGATAATGTTTCTTTTAACCCAAATGGTGATTCATTGTTTAGAGCGGATGACCTTCTTCTGGTAGGCTCGGAAGTATCCTACAGTGCTATGCCATTAATAGTACCGGTGGGTGTAAAAAATCAATTGTATTTCATTAACGATACCGGAAAGTATACTGGAACAAGTCACTTGATAATTGTGATTTATTATTATGTGAATAAAATTGCAACTGGCACCACAGTGATTGCACCATACGCTTATAATCAAAGTGGAAATGGAGATAAGTACACTTCAAATTATGGTACAGGAGTCGGTAGCGATACCATCAATCCTCCTAGCAGTCTAAATCCATTTACTATTGTTAGAACGCTACATAATTCCGTTGCATCAGCCTGTGACACTATAAAATTTACCGTTGATATTATTAACACAAGTAACGTAAAGGCGTCTTTCGATCAGTTAGTAGATAGTCTCCCATATGGGTATGAATTTATAGGAGTTGATACGATAAGCGAAATAAATGAGAACAACTCAGCTATAATTCCCAGTAATGGTGATACTGGAAAGATTTATTTTAAAGGAAAACCAACAGGGGAATTTCCTTACAAAACCTACGTTTTAGATGCGGGTGATACATTTACACTGGTATATAATGTTAAAATTCCTTGCTCTAGCACAGATACCGGAATACATGTATCTCAGTCCGTCTTGGAAATTGGCAGTTATGCTGCAGCCTCAGATGACGCGGAGGGATGTGCAGGCTGCCTTGTATTGCCAGTTAGTCTTATAGAATTTAAAGCTCTGCAATTGGATAGTGAGGTTGTGATAAATTGGACAACGGCTTCAGAGCTTAACAACAAGTATTTTGAGTTAAGTCGCAGTATAGATGGCAATTCGTTTAATGTTTTAGGGGTTATCAATGGAAGGGGTACAACCAATGAAATTACCAACTATCGCTTTAGTGATATAAGACCAACTAATACTGGAGGAAGTCTTTATTACAAACTGAAGCAGGTAGATTTTGATGGAAAGTATAAGGAGTATTTGACAAATGTAAAATTGCAAACGAAAAGTGGGCAATTGGTGGTTACACCAAATCCATTTGAGAGCAACTTCACTTTTTCTTGTTTAAACCTAGAAACAGTGTATACCGCAAGACTAATAGATATGAAGGGTCAGGAGATATGGACATCTGAAATAAAACCTGAAATGCAACAGGTTTCTGTTGAATTAAACTCCTTGATTAGATCTGGATACTACATCTTAGAAGTAATAAGCCGAACTGTGATTCAGCGATATAAGGTTTATAAGCTTTAAAAATATCAGATTTTGTAATGATGTAATTGTTAAAAGTAAAGACTGCGTGAGACGCCTGTAAAATGTCAGGCTCCCCATGTTAGTTGCTAAGAGTTCCTCGATGAATTATCTAGGAACCTTTTTTTTGAGATTAACCAGGCCATTCCTGGACCCATAGTCTTAATGTAAAATATATGTCATGAAAAATAATTAAAACACTGTAAATTAGGCACTTGTGTTTTGTATATATATAAACATCAAACTTTTCTTGTAACCTTCGATAAACGCATGTGTCTAAAAATATAAGAATCCCTATTTTTGAGGCCCTTGTAAAAAAACAAGTAGAACAAAAAGTAATAATTTTATGAAAATCACCTTTACTAAATTTAAAGATTCAGCTTATCGCGCTTCCGGTAAGTTGTTTATGCTGTTGGCAACAGTTTTAATGGGAAGCAGTGCATTTGCACAAACGTATTGTAATGCGTACCACTATTTTGGTTGTGGTTACAACTCAACTGCGTATAGATACTCTGCAATTGAAGAGGTTACTTTTACGGAAAACGGCAATGTGTTATATAGCAAGAGCCCAGACGGTTGTAATGATATTGCATCAACAACACGTAACGCTTCTTATTATAATACAATGAACGCAGCTCCAGGATTTAAATTATCTTATGGAAGCGAGTTCAGTATTTGGATAAGCGGTCAGAACTACAACTTTTACACGGATTTCCCTGTTGGAGTTTGGATTGACCTTAACCGTGATGGCGACTTTAATGATGCCGGAGAATTTTTAGGAAATAAGACAGTTCCTGCAGTTGTAAACAGAACGCTTAGTGGAACTCCACCTGCGGCAAAAGAATTTAAGTTTCAAATTCCTTGTGGTGCAAGCGGATCTGGTACTTCAAGAATTCGTCTAAGATCTACGGCTCCATACAACAGAAACGGTTGGACTTCTGGCCAGTCATGTACGAATGGTACAGGAAGTTCTTATTATGGAGAAACTGAAGACTTTATTGTTACGTTATCAAACGCAACAACGGTAGCAGCAGGTTTCTTTATGGTTGATACTGCTTTTGTTAAGACAAAAGTAAACATGGTAAATACGAACCAAGAAGGTTATACGTATCATGGTTGGGATATCGGAGATGATGGTTCAATTGAGTACACAACAATCGACG
>CAJQIC010000062.1 GCA_905478335.1 uncultured Bacteroidia bacterium
CCTGTATGTACTCATACCGCTACCCATTTTGTCTGTCTCAATTTACTATGTCAGTGAAATTATAAACAAGCGAAGCAGCGTGTTGCAAGCCAAATTATCTGGCATTACGACCTTCGTTCAGGAATCATTTCAGGCATCAGAGTGCTTAAGTCATTTGCATCAGAACATCATTTCACAAACAAGTTCCAAAATCAAAGCGACGATTACAAACGTCAGTACATGCGTCTGGTTCAGGTAAACGCTTTGTTCTTTCCACTTACGATGATGTTGGTCGGATTAAGTGTCATTATCACGATCTACTTTGGAGGCAAACAAGTTATCGCCGGTACATTTTCTTTCGGAAACATTGCCGAGTATGTGATCTATGTGAATATGCTGACTTGGCCTGTTGCCTCGTTAGGATGGGTAACAAGCATCATTCAACGTGCGTCGGCTTCTCAAGAACGAATCAACCACTTTTTAGAGGAAACTCCGGAGAATCGGATTGGTATTGACTCTTTTGATTTTGACAAGGCCATTGAATTCAAAAACGTTTCTTTCTCCTACGACAACACGACCGTTCTGTCAAACCTAGATTTTACAATCGAAAAAGGCCAAACCATAGGCATTATTGGTACCACAGGAAGTGGCAAGTCGACACTAGCTTCTTTACTTATGCGGTTATATAGTCCGAATGAAGGTACAATTTCCATTGACGGCAACAATGTGAACGACTTAAGTCTGCCTGCATATCGGTCGTTGTTTGGTTATGTCCCACAAGACATATTTTTATTCTCTGAATCAATACGAGATAATATTCTTTTTGGTTCGGAGACGGAGAAAACGGAATCCGATATTGAGTCTATAACCAAATTAACCGACGTATGGGACGACATCCAAGGATTCACCAATAAACTGGATACAGTACTGGGTGAACGAGGAATTACGCTAAGCGGTGGCCAAAAGCAGCGTGTAGCTATTGCTCGCGCATTAATTCGTGACCCAGAAATTCTGATCTTAGATGATTCGCTCTCTGCGGTAGATACACACACAGAGCGAAGCATAAAACAAAACCTTAAAGCCTTTGGAAAAAACAAAACGGTTGTGCTCATTTCTCATAGAGTTTCGACTGTGGAAGATGCCGATTTTATCCTTGTTTTGGATGAAGGGCGAATCGTTGAACAAGGTGCTCCGAGCCAATTGTTGGTTCAAAACGGACTGTTTTCCGAAATGGTCAAAACTCAAAATGCTCAGAATCAACCTGTTTCGTAGGTTCACCTGTTAATCTTTTACTTGTGAAACCCAAGAATATTCGCTTTTTTTGATGTGTTAAAAGGATTGTACAAGAAAGACTGAGATGGACGATAATCGCGAAGTATTTTCAAAACGTGTTAGAGCAGGGAAAAGGACGTATTTCTTTGACGTAAAAACAACGAAAGGAAACGATTACTATATTACCATTACCGAGAGTAAAAAACGCTTTGAGGATGGTAATTTTGTAAAACATAAGATCTTTTTATACAAAGAAGATTTCAATAAATTTATGGATGCATTCACGGCAACTGTAAATCACGTAAAATCGGAACTAATGCCAGAGTACGACTTTGAAGAGTTCCAACGTGAGCGAGAAGATAAAAACGACGCTTAATTCTTTTTGATTCTATACTATGAGTAAGTATTACCTCATATTCGGTGGTATTGCTGGACTAGCATCAGCAACGCTTGAATACCTTTTGTTTAGTGGAGCTTTGGGTTTCGACAAGTCTTTTGGTGTCGTGTTCGGAAAAATTTTAGCTTTAATCGGCTGCATTGTTTTTGCAGTGATATTGATACGCAAGCTTCAAGGTCGGATTAGTTTTGTAAGAACATCGTTTAGTGGACTAATGATTGCGATCGTTTGTTCTGCGGTTTCTGGCATAGGTTATTCCATCATGCAGTACCCAGATGGCTCTTTCTTTAATGAAGCCAAAACGTACTATTTCGAAGGCTGGAAAGAGGCGAATAAAGACAATCCAGAAGAGTTGGCTCGAACCGAAGAAGCCAGAGAACAAATCAATGCAAAATTCACAATAAAGCACCATACCATATTTGACTTGGGCATGTATCTCGTCATTGGAGCTGTATTTACGGCATTTTTTGCAGGTTTTATTGCAGACAGAAATAGCTTAGCCGGATAATGACAGAAATTCAAAGCGACAATCTTTCTATTAATCGCGACGCCCAAAAGGTGTACGACTTTTTGAGCGACTTACGGAATTATGAAAACTTGATGCCATCGGGTGATGTGTCCGATTTTAATGCTACAAAAGAAAAAGCCGAATTAAGCTTAAAGGGCTTAGGTCAGTTCAATATTACCATCGAAGAGCAAGTTCAAGCTTCATTGATACGACTTAAACCTAAAGGTAAGCTTCCTTTCTCATTTAACATTGAATGGCATATTACCGATAATGGTGAGCAAGCTAACGTAGTGGGTAAGATAAATGCTGACTTGAACATGTTTATGAAAATGATGGCTGAGCCAAAACTGCGCAGTTTTGTTGATCAGCAAGCGCATAAACTCAAAACGTATCTAGAAAACGAAATTGATTAACACCATGCGGCTGGTACTTAGATACATCTGGGCCGTATATTTCTTCATCTGGTTCCTACTCCTATTCATTATTTTATATCCGTTCTTCGTTCTGTTACTAAGGGACAAAAAAAACTACAAACATGCCCATAAATTACGCGCTATTTGGGGCAGAATTATCATGTTTTTTAGCGGATTGATGCCACGCACGACATACGAAGAACCATTAAACCGAAAGGATCAATACATTTTTGTTGCTAACCATTTCAGTTACTTGGATATTTTAAGTCTTAATGTTCAGATTAATGCATATTTCCGATTTCTGGCAAAAAAAGAATTAGGAGAAATTCCTTTGTTTGGAATTTTCTTCAGGACCGTAGACATTGCTGTAAACAGAAAAAGTGTAAGAGATTCTGTAACGGCATACCAATTAGCCGAACAAGCCATTGTAAATGGTGATAGCTTGGGCATATTTCCTGAGGGGGGGATAGCCAATCAAGTGCCCCAAATGGTCAAGTTTAAATCAGGCGCATTCCGATTGGCCATTGAGCATAATGTTAAAATCGTTCCTGTATCTATGATTGACAACTGGAAACGACTACCTCAAGGAGGGTTTCAGAGTGGTGGTACCCCAGGCAAGATGCGCGTTCACGTGCATAAACCTATCGATACAACTCACTTAAACCAAACGGATTTAAACGTCCTTATGTCGAACACACGTGAAATCATTCAAAAACAAATTGATAGCCTTAACTTTGTCGCATAGTAATGGAAATCACTGATCAAAAAATAAAAGAACTGTCTCATTTGGCCAAGTTGTCCTTCAAAAGTGAGGACAAGGACAAGATTAAAAGTGAGTTGGGGCAAATTCTTAATTTCTGCGAAAAACTCAATGAATTAGATACTGAAGGTGTAGAACCTTTAGTTTATATGTCAGACAGAACAAACCATTTACGACCAGACGTTGTTAAACCTTCTTTAAATAAGTCAGACGCGCTTAAAAATGCCCCTGATGCAGACTCAGATTATTTTAGAGTCCCAAAAGTTATAAAGAAGTAGAGTGAAAGTTTACACCAAAAAAGGAGATTTAGGCAAGACCTCGATATTAGGTCAACAAAACGTTGACAAGGATGACTTGCGCATAATCGCGTATGGCACAGTAGATGAATTAAACAGCTTTATAGGGTTATTGTCATGTCAAACAGACGATTCAAGCTTGGTTGACGAACTGCGATCAATTCAAAACACCTTGTTCACTGTTGGTTCAGAGCTGGCCTCAATGCCAGATGTATTTGACAAACTTAAACTACAGGCTGTCGGTGAAGATGAGGTTGTGATGCTTGAATCTTGGATAGACGCTCAAACAGCGCTTCTGCCAGCTTTAAAATCATTTGTTCTTCCGGGTGGTTCCACGGCAAATAGTACGGCGCATGTTGCACGTACAGTGTGCAGACGTGCGGAACGAAGTTGTGTAACACTATCTAAGGCGATTGAAATACGTCCAGAAATAATTACGTACTTAAACCGTTTGTCTGACTATCTATTCACATTTGCCAGAACCATGACTCAGTTAACCCAAACTGAAGAAATAGAATGGGCTCCTAAAAAGCCGTAGCTTATTTTTTCTTGTTCTTCATGAACTCAGCTTCTTTGCGTTTGTATTCCGCCAATTTTCGTGCTTTGTCCTGCTCCGCTTTGAGCTGTTGTTGATACGCTTGTTGCTGCCCCATACTGGCTTGTTGCTGTTGGTATTGTTGAAGCCTTTGAACCATTAATCTAGCTGCTTCATATTCTGGCTCAACTTTAAGTGCTTGTTCCAAGCTCTTCACTCCTTCTTTTTCATTACCCTCATTGAAATAGTAATTTGCCAACAACATATATGCGCCAGCTTTTACATTAATCATTTGAATACCTCCGTCACTTTTAGGACTCTCTATGTACGCTACATCTGGGCTAGCAACAACTTCCTCAAGCTTCTTTTTTGCAGCGTCAAAACTACCTTGCAACATACCCACCTGAGCCATTTTTAATAGGTATTTTGTCCCGCCAACTTCCTCGTAAAGCTTTTTATAATTTCTATACGACTTTGTCAAATTAGGCGGATCTCCTTTGTACTCATAGGCCGTGGCCATTAATTCCATAAGAGAGTAGTTCTTCTCATCTTCTGCCATTACGCGCTTACCAAGCGATAAACCAGCATCGAAGTTTCCACTGCGCATGTACAATCGTGCAAGCGAGTCTGTATACTCCATATTGGTAGAATCTTCAAGCAACATCATGTTGAGCGCAACCAAAGCAGTACCATAGTCGGTTAGGGCTAGAGACCTTTCATAAAGATCTAAGTTTGACTCAAATGATGACTTATTGTTTGTACCTGGATTTGAATTACATGCAACCAATGCAAGACAAACAGCGAATATTGAAACCGAAATTCTCATAAAATATAATCTGGCACGAAATTACTATAAATAGCAACAGTACTAGGCTTTTTCACCCACAGAATTGACTCAATTCGACAAGAAAATACCCCGAAATTATGTTAACAATTTGTTGATATCGCATATTTTCCTTTCCTCTGTACTGCTGACAATGCGACTACTACTACTAAAACGGTCAGCGACGGATGAGAAAATTATTGACTACTACGCTTATTGCGGTGTTTCTGCCGCTAGCTGCATTTTCGCAGTGCTCCAATTTAAAAATTTCGGTTGACAAGAAAATCCAATGCGCTCCAGGTATTGTAATTTTTCACGTTTCAGGCGCTCCAGCAGGCTCAAAATACGTATGGGATTTTGGCAATGGATTTGTTTCAAACACCGATACAGTTTATGAGTTTTTCTTGACCCCTCAGGTAGTAGATGTGGAAGTCAAGGTAACTTTCCCAAGTGGGTTGACATGTACAGTCGCAGAAAAAAATATCACCGAAATTTTAGGAAAACCTGAACTAAGTTATACGATATCAAGACGTAAATTATGTGATGGCCCTGATACGGTTACTTTAGTTAATACCACTCCCAACACCCAAAAAATTAGCTGGGTGGTAGACGGAACCAATTACTTTAATGCCAGCAATACGTTAATACACAAATTCAAAACGATCGGATCTAAAGATGTAAATCTTGTTGTTACTGATTCATTTGGTTGTAGAGATGTAAAAGAATTTAAGGATGTTGCTATCGTACATCCAGATGTTGCCATTGATTTTGTAGGAGACAACACTTCAGGATGCGTTACAAAGCAGGTTCAACTCGCAGCAATGGTTGATGCCAATGGTGAAAAGGTTACCAACACAGAATGGTATCTCCCTGGATCTAACAAATCATTCACAACCGGTTTGGTGCCACCAATTGTAAGATATGTGGTTCCTGGAGGTTATGACGTAAGCTTTAGTGTACTAACAGAAAACAAATGCACACACGTTGTCAAAAAAGAGAACTACCTCAATTTTGGGGATTCAATTCAAATCGATTTGGCCATTACGGACTCTATTTTGTGCATGAAAAACAGCACAACCGTGGCTGTGACAAACCCTGTTAAGGACGCTGAATATATTTGGTATTTGGATGGAACACCAGACACATCACATCATTCCGACACCGAATTGACTGTAAAATACAACGCACCTGGCGAATACGACGTAGCCTTATTGCTCAATTACGCTGGTTGTTTTTCAAGAATTTCTATAGATGAAGGAATTAAAGTAAAAACGCTAGAATCAGACTTTACGAGCTTAGACAATTACCATTGCTACACACCTCATCTGACGCATATAAAAAACACGAGTACTTCGTATGAAAACACGCCGTTGACCTATAAATGGTCAGTAAGTGGAGACAACGGAAAAACACTATACAGCTCAACTGACAGCACTATCAACTATCTCTCACCTAAGTGGGGCAGGTATTCCGTGGAATTGATTGCTAAAGACCAGTATGGTTGTAAAGACACCTTGGATGTTAGACAATTCATTCGAGTAGATTCAATACGGCCAACCATGACTAGTGAAGAGCGTATTGGCTGTGTTGATCAAACCATCGAATTGACCAGTATTACACCACCAAGTTCTTACATTTCACCTGATTCGTTCTATTGGATTGTGTACGATCTAGACGGAAAAACAATCTATAACAAAGGAGAAGGAAGAAACATTGAGCAATCATTTTCAAAACCCGGTTTTTACAATGTGACGCTGTATGCAGGAAACTTAATTGGTTGCATAGACTCATTACCAAAAAAGAACTTCATTCACATCATTGAACCTGTTAAATCATTCGCAATAGCTGATTCTACTATATGCTCTGGTGATGAGGCCGAATTGCAGGCTAAAACAACACCAGCGTTCGCGCCATTCCTACATTCTTGGAAGTTGGAACACGATGCTACCGGCGAGACCCATAGCATAGCCATTGATACTGGCAAGAATCAACGTATTAAGCTTCAAACGCCTGGTGCCTATTCTGTGCAATACAACCACCAAATTAGTAAAGGTTGTAAAGATTCCATCAGCAAACCTGCCTCACTGCATGTAAACGGAGTTGGTGGTTCGGTCGTGTTGGATCAACATGACGGATGCCTTCCTTTTGATGTAAAACCAACATTTAATATAAACCTTAACGAACATTTTGGAAACCCAGTTGACACCTTACAATACACATGGTACGCTTCTCCAAGCACAAATGTTGATATCGTTGGCGCTTCAACAAGTACACCAGAATTTACATTTAATGACAGAGGTACGTACCGCATTCATGTCAACATTTTAAATAGCACGGACTGTCAATTTCAAACGTACTCACAAGTCATTACAGCAGGTGTTAAGGCTGACTTCTCTATCCCGAATGACTCTCTTTGCGCGATGGATTCAATTCCATTAAACAACACATCAAGTTTAAATGCGACATCCTATAAGTGGGACATTAACTCTACAGGGAAATACACCTTACGTCAGTCTGTAAGACCCAACCGATTAATCATGAAAGATGATGCTTGGTATGAAATCAACTTAATTGCTTCAAAAAGAAATGAATGCTTTGACACTGCAACTAAAATTGTACGTGCTGTGGTTGTAAAAAGTGCCTTCGAAATGGCTGATACGCACCTATTCTGTGCACCCGCTTACGCCCAGTTCAACACACTAAGTGAAAATGCGGATACCTTTTTTTGGGATTTTGGAGACGGTAGCTTGATCACAACGACAGATACCTTTATCGCCAACATATATCATCGTAACACTGGATTCGACAAAGGTTTTGATGTGACGCTTACATCAAAGAGTTACCTCGGATGTTCCGATGAAATCACTATAAAAGACGCTATTCGGGTATTTGGCCCAGTGCCGGATTTCGAGATAAAAAACTTCGTTGGCTGCGAACCCCTTCAAGTGGATTTCGTCAACAAAAGCATTGATGCTGCAGAGTATTACCTCAATTATGACGACAACACTCCGCTAGATTCAACGTCATTCAAATCACATGAATACACAGTTCAAAACAGTGGAATGTCTCAACGATATATTCCAAGTTTATATGTAAAAGATAGTTTGGGTTGCGCTGCCGCAATAGAAAGCAGTGATACAGTATTTGTACTAAAAACCCCTAAAGCAATTCCATCGGATAAGGAAATTGAAGGCTGTTCTCCTGTTCAAGTCGCATTAACAGACGAGAGCCTCAACATTACTTCAAGAAGTTGGCTTTTAGATGACGTAGAAATCTCTACGGAAAATTCGGTAAGTCCTTCAATTTCCGCTCCTGGATCGCACCTGCTACAGTTAATTGTTACCAATCAAAACAACTGTTCCGACACTAGTCATTTTGACATCACGGTTAAAGCCAATCCAGTGAGCAAAGTAGTTATTGACGTTCTACCGTGTAAAAATGAACCAACGGAGTTTACGGCAAAACCTTTATCACGTATTGGTATTATTGATTACATCTGGACGATAAACAACCATACAGACACAACAACACACGCCAGCTTTTCTCACGTGTTTTCCCAATCTGGAAGAAACGATGTGAATTTAAAAGTAGTGGATTACAATGGCTGTTCGCATGATGTGGACACAACGGTTACAATCAAAAGTGTTGAAGAAATCCCAGATGGAAAGATCAAATTGGTTTCTATCAAAAACAATTCAGAAATCGTAGTGCAGTGGGAGGACATAGACCCTGACTTCATTAAGTTTAGTACAATTGTAGACAACCAGTCTAAGCAAATCGTGTATCAAAATACACCTAATGCAGAAAATCAAACAACTGTTCCTTATACCGACATAAAACTGGCACGGTGCTTTTCTATGACACATACCAATCTATGTGACGAAATAGGCGCACCATCCATGGCACATTGCCCTGTTATCTTAACGGTTACTAAGGGAGGACTTTTTGCTCTAAACCTGGATTGGACGTCATACAGCGGTTGGGTCAAGGTAGACAGGTATGTTATATTCCGCAGTGCGGATGGGATAGCATTTGAAAAAGCGGGTACAGTAAGCGGCACAACACTTCACTTTACTGACTCATTAATGTGTAATCAAGACTATATTTATCGTGTTGAAGCCCAATATGATGGTTTACGTTCTCAATCAAATACAGAATGAAATCGACCAGATTATATTCGTAACGAGATACCAATGGATGTGAAAGTAGCCACTGTAACCAACAACAATATCGTTGAAGTGCATTGGGACTCAACGTTGTTTCAACATACAAAAGATTATCTCGTTTGCAAACGCGATGTAACTGGAACAGCAGTGATTGATTCTAAAGTAACAAACGGATTGTCTTTTGTAGATGCCGACTTAGATGTTTCACAAGAGCATTATATCTATACTGTTCAAACTATTGACCACTGTCGTGTTACTGGTGTGGTTGGGAACATCGGTCTACCAATGCTGTTAGAAGGTTCTTACATGAACGACATGAGTCATTTGTCTTGGACAGCTTATGAGCGCTGGGATGATGGCGTTGAGTACTATCGTATACAAATAAAAAATGATGGTGTCTTTACAACTATCGCGCAGGTACCCGGATCACAAACAGCCTTCGTAGACAAAGACGAGCACATGGACATCGAAGGAGAATATGTGTTCCGCATTATTGCAGTGTCTTTCGATTCAAGTATTCAGAGTACTTCAAATGAAATTCAATTGATAGGCTCTTCACTTGTTTGGATACCGAATGCATTTAGTCCAAATGAAGATGACCATAACCCTGTTTTTAAACCTACCCCTAAATTTATGTATCTCCTAAAAGACGGCACATATAGAGAATATGAAATGACAATCTATAACCGATGGGGTGAAGAAGTTTTTGCGACTAATGAAGTGCATTCAGGATGGGACGGAACGTATAAGGGTAAAGATTGTGAAATGGAAAGTTATTTATACCACATCCGTATTAGCGGATTGGACAGAGTTGTTTACGATAAAAAAGGTCTTGTTAGGCTAATGCGATAACGAATCGTTTATCGTATGAAAGGCTGCCTGAAAAGGCGGCCTTTTGTTGTTTTACTGACATGGGATTTGCTATGTTTGCAGTTCAATTTGTATATCCATGTTCGATAATTTATCAAGTAAGTTAGAGAAAGCTTTTCAGACCCTAAAAGGTCAAGGCAAAATATCTGAAATCAACGTTGCAGAAACGGTGAAAGAAATACGTCGTGCCCTCATAGACGCCGATGTAAACTATAAAATAGCTAAAGACTTCACTAACCGGATTAAAGACGAGGCTTTAGGACAAAACGTTTTAACAAGCGTTTCTCCTGGGCAGTTGATGACTAAAATTGTTAACGATGAGTTGACAGCCTTACTTGGAGGTAAAACGGAAGAAGTCAATCTTTCAGGATCTCCTGCAATTGTCTTGATCGCTGGTCTTCAAGGTTCGGGTAAAACAACTTTTTCAGGAAAGTTTGCACGATACCTAAAAAGTAAAGGCCGTAACCCGTTATTGGTCGCAGGTGACGTTTACCGTCCAGCGGCAATAGACCAATTGAAAGTTTTAGGCGAACAGGTTCAGGTTGACGTTTACACAGAAGAGGACAATAAGAACCCAGTAGAAATTGCTAAAAACGCGATAAAACATGCCAAGCTTCACCAAAACAATGTAGTTATTATAGATACTGCAGGTCGTTTAAGTGTCGATGAGGTGATGATGAAAGAAATTGGGGATGTTAAAAAAGCAGTCAACCCAAATGAGATTCTTTTTGTTGTAGACTCCATGACGGGACAGGACGCCGTCAACACAGCAAAGGCCTTTAACGACGTGTTAGATTTCAACGGTGTTGTTCTGACTAAACTTGACGGCGATACACGTGGTGGTGCTGCGCTCTCTATCAAGAGTGTGGTCAACAAACCTATAAAGTTTGTGAGTAACGGAGAAAAAATGGACGCACTGTCTGTTTTCCATCCAGACCGTATGTCGAACAGGATTCTTGGAATGGGTGACATTGTTTCACTTGTCGAAAAAGCACAAGACTCCTACGACCAGGAAGAAGCGGAAAGAATCCAGAAGAAGATACGTAAAAACCAATTTAACTTTGATGATTTCCTAAAGCAATTGGAGCAAATCAAAAAGATGGGTAACATCAAAGATTTGATGGGCATGATTCCAGGTGTTGGTAAAGCGATTAAAGACGTTGACATTTCTGATGATTCGTTTAAGGGTGTTGAAGCCATCATAAAATCTATGACCGTTCAGGAAAGAGAAAATCCAGAGATTATTGACGGCTCTCGACGTAAAAGAATCGCCAATGGAAGTGGTAATTCCATCACTGAAGTGAATAAATTAATGAAGCAATTTGATGAAATGCGTAAGATGATGAAGAGCTTCAATAAACAGAAGCCGGGTAGACGCATGCCAAATATGCCGAACTTTGGAAGAAGATAGCATGGACTTAAAAGACAAACGCGTAGACTATAACAAATTCGAACTTGTCGAAGAACACGCAGGGAAAGATCCATATGCCCTGTTTAATCTGTGGTTTTCAGAAGCTAGTGAGACAGAACCTGAGCCAAACATCATGATTGTAAGCACATCGCACAACGATCAACCACAAACGCGCGTTGTTTTGCTCAAAGAGGTTAAAGACGGTGATTTTGTTTTTTACACAAACTACCAGAGTTCAAAAGGAAAAGCATTGGAACAAAACGTCAAGGTGTCTATTTTGTTTTTCTGGCGAGATCAACAACGTCAAGTGCGTATAGAAGGTATTGCATCTAAAGTGGCAGCGAAGGAATCTGATGACTATTTCTATTCTAGACCAAAAGAAAGTCAGATTGGTGCGATAGCATCTAGCCAAAGTGACGAATTAACCTCACGTCACGCATTGGAAGATAAGTTTAAAACACTGGAAGCGCATTACGAGGGTAATGCGATAGAAAGACCAGCGCATTGGGGTGGCTATGCCATTAGTCCAAAAAGCTTTGAGTTCTGGCAAGGCAGGGCAAGCCGTTTACACGACAGACTAACTTACGAAAAAGTAGATGCGGCTTGGACAAGAAAAAGGTTATACCCTTAACCTTCAAATTACATTTAAACCCTTTCCATCGTGGAGTTATTTGTCGTCATACCATGTTACAATGAGCCTGACGTCATCGGCGCAATTAATAGTATTGCGCAATGCGACATCCCTCCCACTCCGGTTACAATAATTGTTGTTGTCAATGCGAGCGAAGATTCGTCCGCAGATGTAATTAAACGCAACAAAGCTTCTGTTTTCAACATAAAAGAATGGGAAAAAACCAAACCACCATGGCTTCAAATTGTCTGTGAGCATGTTGAAAATGTACCCAAAAAAATTGCTGGTGTAGGTCATGCCCGAAAGCTCGGAATGGATTTGGCTTACGAACTATCCGTTAACAAAAAAGAGTCAATACTCATATGTTACGATGCCGATTGCACGTGCTCGCCTAATTACTTAACGTCAATCGAACAAGCGTTTAGAAACAACCCAAAACACGATGTTGCTACCATCTATTTTGAACATAAAGAAGCAGAAAAAGGGGCCATCACAGACTACGAACTGTTTTTACGTTATCATTATCAAGGCCTTCGCTTTACAGGATATCCTTACGCTTACCAAACCATAGGTTCTTCCATGGCAGTTAGAGGAACCGCTTATAAGGCATTCGGAGGAATGAATCTCCGTAAAGCTGGAGAAGACTTCTACTTCTTGCATAAGCTCATCCCCTACCGCAACGTACTTGAGATTAACACTTGTACGGTTTACCCATCTGCACGTACATCTGACCGTGTACCTTTTGGAACCGGACATGCCGTTGAGAAGCACAACAACAGTATTTGTAAAACGTATTACACCTATCACCCAAAAGTGTATCGGCTAATAGCTCAGCTCGTTCGCAGTATACATAATAGTAATGTAGAAAGCGGCATTAGTCTATCGCTGATTCCAATAGACATTCAGGCATTCTTAAATGACGAAGGTTTTTCAATTACTGAAGTAAAAATCCGCAAACAATCTAAGTCTGATGCGCTATATCATCAAAACATTTTCAGATGGATGAATGGATTTAGGATGCTTAAACTGGTTCATTATTTAAGAGACAAAGCATACACCAATATACCCATTAACGACGCTGTTCGTTCATTTTGGTATATCCGAAATGGCGAAAAGTTAACATTAGATAACGCTGTCTGGTTGTCAAAATTTAGACAACTAGAAAAGTTGTCTAACGACGAAGTTTCTTAGGGTCGACCCCTCTTTTTTTAGCTGCTTCTTCTAATCTCTTTTGAAAACGAGACTGCTTAACCGTTACTTTTTTCTTCTTATTGGCTTCCATTTGCAAACGAATCTTATCCTCGTCTACAATGAATTTACTAAATATGAAATTCTGACCGAACGTTATCATGTTTGCCAAGAAGTAGTAATAACTTAAACCAGCGGCGTAGCTGTTAAACCAGAACAAGAGCATAACCGGCATTAAGTACATAATGTACTTCATTTGGTTGTTCATACTTGCCTGACTTTGTTGGTTATAAATGGTATATAACAAAGATGAACCGGCCATTAACAGGGTAAACAAACTTAAGTGGTCACCCAATAGCGGAACATCAAATCCAAACTTCAGCCAATTATCGTACGTACTTAAATCGTCTGCCCATAAAAAGCTTTTCTGACGAAGCTCGATACTACTCGGAAAGAACCTAAAGAGTGCAATCAGGATTGGCAGTTGAACCAACTGTGGCAAACAACCTCCAAACGGACTTACACCCACTTTTTTATACAGCTTCATTTGCTCCTGCTGCACTTTGGTCATGTCACCATTCGCCTTCTCCTTAATTTCTTCCAGTTCAGGCTTCAATAGCTTCATTTTAGCCGTAGACAAGTAACTCTTGTACATAGGAAAAATCAGTACAAGCTTGATCATCAGCGTTAAAAGCAAGATGATTACACCATAGCTTTTAATGGATTTTGACAACCAATGAAACACGGGTATAACAACTGCTTTGTTGACCCAACTGAAAGTCCAGTGCCCTAACTGGATGGTTCCCTCCATTCCTAGGTCTAGATTTTTTAATGTTTTGTAATGGTTTGGTCCGAAGTACCATTGCATTTTATGTTCGTCGGCATTATCAAACGTATATGGCAACGACAAATCAGCCATCATTTCGCCCACATATTCTGCATCTTCTGGTTTTTCAACCGAAATAGTGGTACCTGATTCATCAAGTCCTTCCGGAAAAATAAGCGTAGACATGAAAAATTGCTGCTTAAAAGCTAACCAATGAATACCCGCTTGTAAGTCGTCATCATCATCACTTGTTTCAGACAAGTTATCAGGATCGTCTTCACTTTTGTATTTATAATATACTGTAGACACACGTCTTTCGTTATCAAGTGTGCGTTCTTGAAGTGGTAGGCGCATATCCCATGCTAAAGAATACGAATTGTGTTTTCTAGCAATGTTCTCTTGTAAATCAACCAATCTAAATGCATAGTCAACGAGATATCCATCACTTAACGTATAGATCTGTTCGATAGACCCACCAGTAGCAAATTTGTGCTCCAAGGTAATGTGGTCATTACTCTTTTCCTTTACCGTGAAGTCAAGTTCACTTGTTTCTACAATCCCAGACTTAAGTGGAATGGTATAAGAAAAGTTATTGCTACCTGGCTCGATTAGCACAAGTGGTGTAGAATCCGCGCGTTGATACTCCGCCAAAACTACTTTGTTGACAGACCCACCTTTGCTGGTCAATTGAATATCAATTTTACTATTGTTTATTCCGAAGAACTCCTCAGGTTTCTCTTCAACAATAGGTGTTGAGTCAATTGGTAAACTTGCTTCCGTCGATACCGAAGCTTCCGCGTTTACAGCAACTTTCGGTCGACTCGCAACACGCTCAAGCGAATCAATTTTATTGGCTTGTGCTATTGAATCAAGACGCAATTGTTCTTGTTGTTGTGCCTGTTGTTCTAATTCTGTCTTGTTGGAACTATATACTAACCAACCTGCAAAAATTACAAATATGAGTACATATCCAATGATCGAATTCTTATCCATTCATTTCTATTTTCGGGGTGCAAAGGTATGATTTTCAAATTGGTTAACACTTCAAACACAGAAAAGGAAACCCTCACTTTGAAATTATCGGTAAACACATTGATTTTTAAGATAATTGAATAACTCAGCACATTCGATCTTGGACAAAACACACCGTTTAAACCGTGATAAAAAAAGGCTCAATAGCATAAAAAAGGCCGCTTCCTTACGGAAACGGCCTTCACAATAGATGTTATATCGTTAAGCTACCGATGTAGCTTTTGGCGCAGCAGCCTTAATTTCATCATTCGAACCAGCTTCAAATTCTTCGAAGTTGTTGTTGAACAATCCGGCTAAGTGATTCGCTTTCTTGTCATAGCTCTCTTTGTCAGCCCAAGTATTTCTAGGGTTTAACACCTCGTCTGGCACGTTAGGACAAGTAGTTGGCATTGCCAATCCAAACACTGGGTGATTGATGTAATCAACGTTGTCTAGTTCGCCAGTTAATGCGGCCGTAATCATGGCACGTGTATTGCTTAGACTCATTCTGCTACCAATGCCAAAAGGTCCTCCACTCCATCCTGTGTTGACCAACCACACGTTCACATTAGATGCACGCATTTTGTCGCCCAACATAGACGCATATTTAGCCGGGTGTAATGGTAAAAATGCAGCGCCGAAACACGCACTAAATGTAGCTTCTGGATCTACAACGCCTGCTTCAGTTCCTGCTACTTTTGCCGTATAACCACTAATAAAGTGATATCCAGCTTGCCCAGGAGTCAATTTAGAAATTGGAGGTAACACACCAAATGCATCAGCGGTTAAGAAGAAGATATTTTTAGGCTTTCCTCCTACTGATGGCTCAGCAATATTGTCGATATGGTGAACTGGGTAAGCAACACGTGTATTTTGTGTTACAGATACGTCTTCGTAGTTCACTTTGTCAGACCCTTCAAAGAATCTTACGTTTTCTACCAATGCACCTCTTTTAATGGCATTCCATATTTGAGGTTCTTTTTCTTCGGTTAAGTCGATGCATTTTGCATAACAACCTCCTTCGAAGTTGAACACAGAGTTATCTGCCCATCCATGCTCATCGTCACCGATTAATTTTCTGTTTGGATCTGCAGACAAGGTAGTTTTACCCGTTCCTGAAAGTCCAAAGAAGATAGAAGTATCACCTTCTTCTCCAATATTTGCAGAACAATGCATTGACAATACACCTTCGTTTTGTGGAAGCGTGTAGTTCAACACAGAGAAAATTCCTTTTTTCAATTCACCTGTATATCCACTACCACCAATTAAGATAATTTTTTGTGTGAAATTAACAATGGTAAAGTTGTGTTGACGTGTACCGTCTACAGCTGCATCTGCCATAAAGCTTGGTGCAGCAATTACTAACCATTCTGGAGTTTGATTGGCTGCTTCTTCAGCCGTAGGTCTTAAAAATAAGTTGTTTGCGAATAAGTTTTGGTAAGCAGATTCTGTTACAACGCCAATATTCATTCTGTATGTAGGGTCAGCACATGCATATGCATCTCGTACATAAATGTTTTTTCCTTTGTAGTGATTAACAACCTTGCTTAGTAGAGAGTCAAACTTCTCTGGTGCAATTGGTTGATTAATACTACCCCACCACACGGTATCTCGTGTAATGTCGTCTTCCACAACAAATTTGTCCTTTGGAGACCGTCCTGTAAACTCACCAGTGTCTGCCGCTAAAGCGCCATCAGAGGTTAACCTTCCTTCGTTGTTTTTTAATGCGTGGTCAATCAATTCATCAGGCGTCAAGTTTATATACGCCTCACTAGAATTGTCGATGATTTGATCAATAATTGGATGATTTTTCATTAAATCTCTTTTTTATTGTTTTACTTCAATTTTTTGAGGGTGCAAAGGTAATCTTCTAATGTCAAAAGCAAATTTTAACCTCCTTTTTTCTTCACATTAAAGCCTTTCTTAAGGAGTATATCCATGACTTTAGTAACAAAGTTACCTTGTACAATCACTTCTCCGTCTTTTACAGAACCCCCAGCTCCGCAGCGCTGTTTGAGATGTTTACCAAGTTCAATAAGTTCGGATTCAGGCCCTTCAAACCCTTCCACCAATGTGACTACTTTTCCTTTTCTCTGCTTTTTATCATAGGAAACATATAAGGTTTGTTGAGAAGGATCTACGGATTCTTCATTTACCTCCTCTTCTTCAGGTGTGTAGTTAGGATCGGTACTAAAGACCATGCCACCTAAATCACTCAAATCTTTCATTTTTTTCTTTTTCACCATAGTCCCTTATTAGGCGTTATTATAGTTTTTGAACAAGCGTATTGCTTGCTTTGCTTCAAGCACATCGTGTACACGCAAAACATTGGCACCATTTTGCAGAGCCCAAGCATGTAAAACAGTGGTACCGTTTAATGCTTCATCTGGCTTGATGCGCAATACTTTGTTTATCATTGACTTCCTAGACACGCCAACCAGGATTGGCGCATTGAGCAATATTTGTAATGCATGAAGATTTTTAAGCAGTGCATAGTTATGGTCAACCGTTTTCCCAAAACCAAATCCCGGGTCTAACACCACATCGTGTATGCCATGTTGTTTGAATTTTTCTAGTTTTTGCAAGAAGTACTGCACAATGTCGGAGACAACATCTGCGTATTGCGGATTTTCTTGCATGGTTTGCGGTGTTCCTTGTTTATGCATAGCAATGTAAGGCACTTTGAGCCGCCCAACGGTTTCGAGCATAGCTGAATCATCATCTCCAGCGCTAATGTCGTTGACTATATGTGCACCTGACTGTATACTAAAGGCCGCCGTTTCGCCACAATTGGTATCGATCGACAAGATTGCCTCCGGAAACTCTGTTGAGATGGTCTCAATAATTGGGAGTACACGATCCTGTTCCTGTTCCTTTGAAACGGGTTTTGCCCCTGGACGAGAACTTGCGCCTCCAACATCAATAATGTCTGCACCTTCCTTCAGCATCAAAGCGGCGTGTTCCAATGCTTTATCCTTATGTAGGAATTTACCGCCATCGTAAAATGAATTATCAGTTGCATTTAAGATTCCCATCACTTTGGGAGTTGTTAAATCGAATAATGTGCCCTTAATGTTTATACTATCTGGATACAATTGCATAGCTATACGAATTAGGCGTATATTTTTGCAAAAAAAGAAAACCTTGAGCAATAAAACGTCACAGCAGTACGATCACGCTTTAAATAAGTGTAAAGAAATCTTTGAGAAAAAGACGATTGACTATGGTACGGCATGGCGCATATTAAGGCCACAGTCGCTTACGGATCAAATTTTCATTAAAGCAAAACGGATTAGAAGTATCGAAGTGTCAAACGAGAATGCTGTTGGTGAAAGTTTGGATAATGAATACATCGGTATATACAATTACTGTGTGATGGCGTTAATTCAATTGATCCATCAAACCAATTTTGAAGACGACATCGCTCAGGAACAAGTAATTAAGTGGTACACTGAAATAACCTCAAGTACAAAAGACTTGATGCTTAAAAAGAATCAAGATTATGGCGAAGCCTGGAGAGAAATGCGGGTAAGCACGTATACGGATTTAATACTTATGAAGTTATTGCGCATCAGACAAATCGAAGACAATGAGGGAAAAACTTTGGTTTCGGAAGGCCTTGATGCGAACTTCCAGGATATGATGAACTATGCTATATTTGCTTTGATTCGTATGGAGGAAGCCGCATGAGATTTATAGTTCACTTTAGTCGTATTTTAATTGGGCTACTTTTTATCCTTTCTGGATTAATTAAACTGAACGACCCTACTGGTTTTTCTTATAAACTCGACGAATATTTCACCGTATTTGCTGATGATCTTGAATCCGAACAGGATTCTATCTCTACGACGATATCCATACTCGGGAATAATACAAAAAGTATTCGTGCCATTGGAAAACAAGACAGCGTTTACAGCATTACGGTTTCTCAATCTCCATGGACATTCGGCGACTCGGTATTCTTATCGACGGTAAGTGTCTTCAATAGTGGTTCATTGCTATATACGCATGAATTGATTTCTGACAGTGGAGCAGTTATAGGTGATATACAAGTACAGAGCTATATAAACGATAACGCTATTGTAGACTTTCGTGAGCGTTTGGCCCCTGTTGAAGGAAATCCCTCCACAGCGCAAAGCGAGGCGGGTATTATGGAATATGTAAAGCCAGATTCGTGGGCAGTTGGTTTCTTTAATTGGCTGCGCAATTATGCGTTGTTTATAGCCATTTTTGTTAGCTGGTTGGAGGCTATCCTAGGGTTTGCCATATTGATTGGTTGGCAGCGAAACTTCACAATCTGGATGTTGATCTTAACAACCATTTTCTTTGGTTTCCTAACCTTGTATTCTTGGATTTACGATAAAGTAACAGACTGTGGATGCTTTGGCGACGCACTCCCAATGAATCCAGAAGAATCTTTTTACAAGAATGTGGTCATAGGCCTCTTCATCCTAATACTTTACGCCGGCAGGAAGCATATCAAACCCATTTTCTCTAATTCATTTGGCGTAAAAGTGTTGACCGTATTGACCCTTTTACTTGTAGGGTTTAGCATGTATTGCAAACAGTATTTACCTGTTGTAGATTTCTTACATTACGCAGAAGGAACAGACATTAAAGCGGGTATGCAAGTACCAGAAGGTGAACGTGCTTCAGACCACATTCAAACAACTTATTTGTACAAAGCTAAAGACGGTAGTGGAGCAACCATGAATGTTATTTACGACAGCGACAAAAGGTCTTTTGAACCGAAAATTGATTACGCTAAGTGGGCATACGATACAATAGTGGAAGAGAAACTTATTGCAGAGGCGTATGAACCACCAATACATGATTTCGCTTTTTACAATGCAGATCAGGACAATAACTACATTGATGATTTTTGGCTTAAAGAGAAAAAATTGTTGTTGGTAATCCATGATGTTGCGGAAGCAAATCCAAAAGCCATTAAGGAGGCTAGAGAAATTGCAAAAAAATGGACAGCAGATGGTAACGAGTTTTGGGCACTAACTGCTAGTCCAAAGGCAGCAGTTGAAGCATTTAGACACGACAATCAGATTTCAGAATTTGATTTCTACTACGGTGACAATACCAACCTAAAATCAATCATACGATCTAATCCTGGTTTACTGCTAATCACAGATACATCGGTGGTCAAGAAAGTATGGCCAGCAACACGTTTACCTAAGTACAAAAAAATTCTGAAGAAGTCGGAATGATCCGATTCATACTTAAAAAGATTGCCTATGCCATCCTGATTCTGTTCAGTGTTGCATCGGTTGTTTTTTGGCTTTTTAGTTTTTCTTTTCCGAATCCTGAAGACATCCTAGTTACTGATCGTACGGATGAAGCTACGCTAAATGCCATTAAGGCCGAACTCAAACTAGATCAACCAAAAGGCGAGCAATACGTCGCTTTTCTTAACGACCTTTCAATTGTTTCGATTTATGCAAAAGACCGGGTTGTTGAGTCAAGTCATTCAGTACTGTTTAACGCAGGTTCTAAACAAGTGGTGATCAAAACGCCGTACTTAAGAAGAAGTTTCCAAACAGGACAACCCACTAAAACAATTCTTGCTGACGCATTCTTAGGCACACTCGTTCTTGCTTTAGCAGCTATGGTATTTGCCAGTATTTTTGGCTTATTTTTCGGTGTTTTATCTAGTGTAAAACAAGGTAGCTGGATTGATAGAGGTTTGCTTTTTGTGAGCACTTTAGGCATTTCTGTTCCTTCGTTCTTTTCCGCAATAATTTTCAGTTTTATATTCGGTCACCTTTGGGGAGGCTGGACTGGCTTAAATGTGGTTGGGAGCTTGTACGAGATAGATCCGTTTGCTGGCAAACAATTGGCGCTTCATAATATATTACTTCCAGCTTTTGCACTCGGCATTCGACCGTTGTCTATCATTACTCAATTGACAAGAAACGCCATGTTGGATGCGTTGTCGAAGGACTACATACGCACGGCAATTGCCAAAGGACTGAATCGTAAACAGGTTTACTTCAAGCACGCGCTTAAAAGTGCGCTAAACCCCGTAATGACATCTGTATCTGGTTGGTTTGCCTCTTTGTTGGCAGGAGCTTTCTTTGTCGAAAAAATATTCAACTGGAAGGGGATTGGTAGCATCACCATCCATGCCTTAGAAACCAGCGACCTACCTATTATTATGGGTAGCATTGTTTTTATCGCCTTCATATTTGTTTTCATCAACTTTGTTGTTGACATCCTATATACCGTTTTAGACCCACGGATAAGACTAAGTGCATGAGGGTATTTATCATCGGCCTACCAGGCGTAGGGAAATCAACTTTTGCCAGACAGCTTGCATCACATCTCCAAATAAAGTGTGTCGACTTAGACGAATGGATTGAAGAAAAGACTGGCACTTCAATCAACACCTACTTTAAACAACATGGTGAAGAAGCATTTCGGGAGATAGAATCAGTCTGTTTACAAGAGGTTATTGCCAAGTACCCAAATATGGTTTTAGCAACTGGGGGAGGCACGCCTGCACATGATAACAACATGAATTCAATGCTGCAAAGTGGCACCTGTATCTTGCTTAAGAATTCTATTGGTTTAATCGCCATGCAAATTATTTCTGATAAACAAGTTAGACCGATGTTTTTAGGATTAGAAGCTCATCAGATAGAGAAAAGACTGTCCGAAATATGGACCAAAAGAAAGTCATATTATGAGCAAACCCACATCATTACTGGCCTTGAGGCTGTCCAAAATCCGCAGTTATTAACAAAACGGCTAGAATTATTCACAAAAAAGGGTAATTCCTTGATTGGTATTATTGAAATTGACTAACATTGCTCAGCAAATCGGGGAAAGGCACTGTTTACGCGTGTTACAGCCGATTGTGCTATGTATTATTGATATTTTTAAATTTTCACTAAAAAGATTTTAGATCATGAACAAGTCAGAGTTAATCTCTCAAATTGCTGGCGATGCTGGCATCACTAAAGCTCAAGCGCAAACTGCACTTAACTCATTCTTAGACACTTCTTCTGGAGCGTTAAAGAAAGGAGAAAAAGTAATTTTGGTAGGATTCGGAACTTTCTCTGTTTCAAGAAGAGCTGCTAGAACTGGTAGAAACCCACAAACTGGAAAAGAAATTCAAATCAAAGCGAAGAACGTTGTTAAGTTCAAAGCAGGATCTGAGCTTTCTGGAAAAGTTAACTAGAAAAGGTTTTAACGAAATTAAAAACCCAGTCGATTCGGCTGGGTTTTTTTTATGCCAATTGATTACCAAAATATGTGTCAGGATTCAGATTCCAAACTACTAAAAATACATGAACAAAAATATCCTACCACTTATTATAACAGCCCTTGGCCTTTTCGGTCTTAAGGCTGACATATCTGCTCAAGTACCGCGCAACGTTGTAGTTGAGCACTTCACCAATACCCGTTGTGGAATTTGCGGAAGCCGAAACCCCGGTTTAGTCACAAACCTCAGCACTTCGCCCGACGTATTGCACGTCTCTTATCATCCAAGTAGACCGTATTCCTCTTGCGTTTTAAACCAGCACAATGTATCCGAAAATGATGACCGGGCCAAGCATTATGGTGTGTATGGCTCTACACCACGGGTCGTTGTTCAAGGTTCAACGAAAGGCAATGGAGTGAGTTTTACGGATAAAGCATTGTTCTCGTCTGAACTTGGACAAACTTCTCCGGTAGATGTTCAATTAACTACGCTACAAAAAGGAAAGGATTCTTTAGAGGTACGTATTGTAATAAAAAATGTAGCGACCAACAGCCTCAAAGACATGAGCATCTATGCTGTTGCGGTAGAGGATACCGTGTTTTACAATGCACCAAACGGTGAAAAAGAACATCACAATGTTTTTCGCAAAGCGTTATTAAATGAGGCACTGACCATTCCAAATATGGTAGGAGATTCGGTTGTATTTATTGCCAAGACGGCCAACCATGTTGATTGGGATGCATCAAGAATGTATGTCATGGCCTTTGTCCAGACAGCTGACAAAAAGATTGAGCAAGTAGCTTCATCTGAAGGCGATGCCGATATTGATGGAGGCGGCGGCACCAATTCCTTAACGCAATTGTTTCTCAACAGTTTCTCTGTTTACCCGAACCCTGCTAGTGCCACATTAACCATAAAAACATCACCTAATGATGAGGCCCAAGAAGTTGTCTTAACAAATGTCATGGGTATGGACGTCGTTCATTCTTTGGTGCATGCAGATGGTCATAGCGAAATTTCAACTTCGGATATTCCAAACGGCACTTATTTCGTCAAAGTCATTTCAGAATTAGGCCAAGCGAGTGCAGTAAAGAAGATTGTGGTGATTCATTAAGGTGGTTTTTGTTACAGGGATGTTAAGGGCACAAGAAAGTTGATAGTTGATAGTATTTTGACTAAGGACTGATTGACTCAGGACGCAGGACTATAATTCTGTTCTACAAACATTCAATCACTCAGACATTCAGACATTCTATCCTTCAGACATTCACCCCTTCAATCCCTCAATCCCTCAGTCAGTCAATCCTTCAGTCAGTCAGTCATTCATTTCCACTACGCGTCATTCAGAGCGCAGCGAAGAATCTCTTTTAAGCTGAATTACTCCTTGCCACTCATTCAGACATTAGGAACTAGGTTTGGTTGATAGTTGATAATGTTTTGACTCTGGACTGATTGACTAAGGACGCAGGACTGTAATTCTGTTCTACAAACATTCAATCACTCAGACATTCAGACATTCACCCCTTCAATCCCTCAATCCCTCAGTCAGTCAATCCTTCAGTCAGTCAGACATTCACTCATTCAATCATTCAATCATTCAACCCTTCAATCATTCTATCCTTCAATCCCTCAATCCTTCTATCCCTCTATCCTTCAACTTTTAGCTCACCTAACTACGTATTATTTCAAAATAAATACGTATGTATTGTCAGTGTGGTGTCATTATGATGGGTATATTGGGATGTTTTTGATGTATTACAGACGTTTGTCTTGTTATTGGAAGT
>CAJQIC010000063.1 GCA_905478335.1 uncultured Bacteroidia bacterium
TTGTGATCACTTGATTCAAGCGAAGGTTGGTGCAGACGAGGATTTGCAGAATGCATTAAACACAAGTAACGAGGTTTTTAATTTTTTAGAGTCCGTTTCTGATAAATACGGAATTGGTTTTTGGAAACCAGGTGCAGGAATTATACATCAAGTAGTTTTAGAAAATTATGCATTTCCTGGTGGAATGATGATTGGCACAGACTCGCACACGGTGAATGCTGGCGGACTAGGTATGGTCGCTATCGGTGTTGGTGGGGCTGATGCTGTTGATGTGATGGCCGGTATGCCATGGGAATTGAAGTTTCCAAAATTAATTGGTGTAAAGTTAACCGGTAGGTTGAACGGTTGGACTGCTCCAAAAGATGTTATCCTGAAGGTAGCAGGTATTTTAACCGTAAAAGGTGGAACAGGTGCTATTGTTGAATATTTTGGAGATGGTGCAGAGTCACTTTCATGCACAGGTAAAGGAACTATCTGTAATATGGGGGCAGAGATTGGTGCTACGACCTCAACATTCGGTTACGATGATAGCATGGAACGCTATTTACGAGCAACCGAAAGAGCAGATGTTGCTGATGCAGCAAATGAAGTAAAAGAACACTTAACTGGAGATGCAGAGGTTTATGCGAATCCAGAACAATACTTTGATGAAGTCATAGAAATAAACTTATCTGAATTACGTCCACACTTAAACGGACCATTTACACCAGATTTGGCCACGCCAGTGGGTGAACTTGGTGCGAAAGCGCAAGAAAACGATTGGCCACTTGAGGTAGAATGGGGATTGATAGGTTCTTGTACAAACTCATCCTACGAAGATTTGTCTAGAGCAGCGTCTGTTGCCAAACAAGCGGTTGATTTAGGCATACCAATGAAGGCAGAATTGGGTATCAATCCCGGATCTGAACAAGTGAGGTTTACTGCTGAGCGAGATGGTTTGTTGAATATTTTTGAGGACTTAAACGCAAAAATATTTACCAATGCTTGCGGGCCTTGTATTGGGCAATGGGAACGCGCTGGTGCAATTGATAAGCCAAAGAATACCATTGTGCACTCCTTTAACAGAAACTTCAGTAAACGTGCCGATGGAAATCCTAATACACATGCGTTTGTAGGTTCTCCGGAGTTAGTTGCAGCCGTAACAATTTCGGGTCGCTTAGATTTTAACCCAATTACGGACAAACTAAAAACGGCTTCTGGTGAAGAAGTACTTTTGGCTGAGCCAACAGGATTTGAGCTACCACCTAACGGTTTTGATGTTGAAGACAATGGTTATTTAGCACCAATGGAAGATGGGTCAAGTGTTAACGTTGTGGTTAGTCCTGATTCAAAACGATTACAACTATTGGAACCTTTTGCCCCTTGGGATGGTAAAAACATTACCGGAGCTAAGTTATTGATCAAAGCAAAAGGCAAGTGTACAACCGATCACATCTCAATGGCTGGTCCTTGGTTAGCCTATAGAGGACACCTAGACAATATTTCAAACAACTGTTTAATTGGCGCGATAAACGCATTCAACGGTAAAGCCGACGAAGTATATAATTCAATTTCAGGGGAATACGGTAGTGTACCCAAAACAGCAAGAATGATTAAAGCCGCGGGCGAGTATTCTGTTGTTATTGGTGAAGAAAACTATGGTGAAGGTTCTTCACGAGAGCATGCGGCAATGGAGCCACGTCACCTAGCTGTTAGAGCGGTGATTGTGAAGTCATTTGCGCGTATCCACGAAACGAATTTGAAGAAACAAGGCATGTTGGGTTTAACATTTGCGAATCCTTCGGATTATGATCTAGTGCAAGAAAAAGATACGTTCGACATTGCGTTAGACGAGTTTAAGCCAGGGGCATCAATGACGGTTACGATTAATCACGAAGATGGCTCGTCTGACTCTATTCAAGTGAACCATACCTACAACGAACAGCAAATTGAATGGTTCAGAGCAGGAAGCGCCTTGAATCTGATCAAACAACAGGCTTAAAAAGCGGACTATAATTTCCTACCTTTACTAAAAATTAGGTATGAGGTTATTCATGTTAATTCTCCACTTTGTTGGACTAGCACTTTCTGTGGGGACGGGTTTTGCGTATCTATTTCTCGGTTTATCTACAAGGAAGATGGATAAAGACGAGGCCAGGGAGTTGTTTATTAAAACGCTTCCAATTCAAAAAATGAGTCATATCGGTTTGTTTTTGCTCATTGTAAGTGGTGGGTATTTGATGACGCCCTATTGGGATAGTTTAACGCAAAACCAGTATTTACTAGCGAAACTTGTTTGTGTCATTGGTATTGTAGGCTTGGTGTGGGCAATGGGTAGCTTTGCCAAAGAGGCGAAGAAAGAAGATGGCGTTGAGGCCATGCAAAAGATTGAAAGACTTGGAAAAATTACACTCCCATTAGGTTTAATCATTGTAGTTTTGGCCGTGTTAACATTCCACTAATTCATGAATAAATGGACGTTCGTTTTTTTGCTTGGCCTATTCACCCTTTTTGGGTGCAGTAAACAGGCAAAAGTTGAATCGATCAACAGGTTTAGTGACCCTAAACTAGAAAGAATATATGAACTTCAGGATAGGCAAGAAACGCGTAAGTTAATTCCGTTACTGAAGTCTAAAAAGACCCACCATCGCGAAGCTGCGGTATTGGCATTCGCGTCAATACAAGATTCGTTTGCCGTTCGGTTTTTGCGCGAAAATTTGCTTACCGATTCAAAGCCTGAAGTGCGTAAAGCAGCTGCTTATGCCATCGGTCAGATGAGGGATTCAGCGAATGTAGGGACGCTTTTTATGGCCTTGGAGAATGAGATATCTTCGGACTCAAGAAAAGCAATTCTAGAGGCTCTTGGAAAATCAGCCAACCAAGATGTAATTGATTACTTTAATTCCTTTACCACCACTGTCACCCAGTTAAGGGAAGGCCATGCTAAAGGTATGTTTAGGTCGGTGTACAAGAAAAAATATGGCACCAGGTATGCGGAGCAATGTATTCGGTATTTTGATGCGGTTTCGTCTGATGAAACAAAGCTGTTTGCAGCTTGGACGCTTGCAAGACTGCCTCACGACTATAGATCAGCATATACAGATACGATTAAGTCAATCCATGATAGGTTGACTGACAAGGAACTCAAACGGGTGGTGGGGACTATTGTAGACGTGGATTATTTTGAACCCTATGTAGAGTTGCCATGGGCAGATGTTATTGCCAACTATTCATCCTTTGCTGATAAGCCTTATGCATTGGTAAACGAATTGAAAACGACCGCATTGGATTCTAAACAAGCTTTAGATAGTTTGGAAACTTGGTCGTTTGATCACAGATATCAGATTGTAAGAACAACGGCTGCAGAATTGTTTTTGGAGCAGCAGCAAATTCTTGGACCGATGGAGGCCCATCCTGACCTCGCGGCATTTGTTGAAACTTGTTTAACAAGTCGTGATATGGCACTACAAAGTTTGGCATGTTATAAAATTATCCAAAATCCTTCGACCTATTGGAGGCCAGTACTGCAGACCTATCAAGATTCTTTGTCCATTCCGCGCCAAATGGAAACATTTATTGATATGGGTAAGGCGTTAGCGGCTATCGATAGCGTGAAATACAAAAAACCAAACGTGAAGTACAACCACCCAATAGACTGGGCCTATGTTAAACAGATACCAAGTGACCAACAAGTAGAAATTGTCACTACACAGGGAAGTATTTTTATAGATCTCAATGTAGACGATGCGCCTGGATCGGTTTCTAATTTCTTAAAAAAGGTTGACGAAGGGTACTATACAGACAAGTTTTTTCATCGTGTTGTTCCAAACTTTGTAATTCAAGCGGGGTGTTACAGAGGGGATGGTTGGGGCTCACCCGACTGGACGCAGCGTAGCGAGTTTAGTAACTATTTGTCTTACTCCACTGGAGCCGTTGGTCTTGCTTCTAGTGGCAAGGATACAGAAGGGGTGCAGATATTCATCACCCATAATCCGACACCTTTTTTAGATGGTCGATATTCAATTTTTGGCTATGTAGCCAAGGGAATGGACATTGTTAACGACATAGGCGTAGGAGACAAGATTGTTGAGGTAAAGAAAGTTAAGCAGCAACCATGAATAAAATAGCAGGCTTATGCATACTCGCTTTGGTTTGTATACCTAAGTTGGTTCAAGCACAGAATGATGGATTTGATTTAGCCCATAAATGGTATGCCAATTGGGGCTGGAACAGAGGATGGTATACACAGTCGGATATTAGGATGACCGGGAACGATTACGATTTCACATTGCATAATGTCGCGGCAAAAGACAGGCAAAGCAAATTCGGTATTAAAGAGTACTTGTTTATTACACAGCTATCGGTTCCTCAAACCAACGTCAATGTTGGCTATTATTTAAATAAACATTTTAGCATTGCTGGTGGTTTCGACCACATGAAATATGTCATGGTGCGTGATCAAACAACTACGATTACAGGAGAAATTAATCGCCGAGGGTCGGTGTATAACGGTACTTACGCCAATGACTCAATTCAATTGGGCTATAATTTTTTGCGATACGAACATACCGATGGATTAAATTACGTTTTTCTTGAGTTGAACCGACACGATGAATGGTTTAACCTCAAGCAATCGAAAATTAGAATCAGTACGGTAGTAGGGGCCGGTCCTGCTTTATTGCGCCCACGAACCGACGTAACTTTATTAAACAGACAAGGCAGGAATGTATACCATAATGCAGGCTATGGTGTAAACGGTAAGCTAGGGCTTCAGGTATTGTTGTTTAATCATTTCAATATCGCGAGTGAGCTGAAGGGAGGATATATCAACATGCAACATATTCGGGCAACGGAGAATAAAGAAGACATCGCAAAACAACAATTTGGTTTTTTGCAGTTTAATTTTCAAATAGGAGCGACATTTGGAATTAATAAACGAGATTAATCTTTGAAATCGGTATGTTAGTCTGAGCATAAAATGAGTAGCAGTAGGGAAGTGTAATTTTGAATCTTTGGAACTTTTAAAAGAAATATATAATTCTTTAAGACGTAATCTTTTGCGGTCTTTTCTAACGGCGTTTGGTGTTAGTTGGGGTATATTCATGCTTATCATCATCATGGGGTTGAGTATGGGGCTGGAAAACGGAATTAAGTCGATGTTTAAAGGGTTTAGCTCAAACAGTTTGTTTGTTTGGGGGCAATCCACTTCGATGGCTTATGCCGGATTTACAGAAGGACGAAGAATTCGATTGAAAATTGAAGACGCGGATTTTGTAAGAGAGCATATTGAAGGGGTGAAAATTGTTGCGCCAAGGGCTCAGTTGGGAGGGTATGGAGAAGGGAATAACGTAAAATACAAGAATGAAACGGGTGCGTTTTCTGTTCAAGGTGATATACCAGAAGTGCGTAATATCTATCAATGGCTTCAGGTTGATGGACGATTCATCAACGAAACAGACCAGGCAGAGGGCCGTAAGGTTTGTTCGATTGGGAGACGCGTAAAAGAAGTTTTATTCAAAGACAAAAATCCTGTAGGGTCCTATATCTCTATCAATGGAATACAGTTTATGGTGGTGGGTTGTCACCGTTCACAAGCGGCGGCAGAACAAGCCGACAGAGACGATCAACAGATTATCATCCCCATGGCGACCTACCAAAGGGCGTTTGATGGTTCTAATTATATCAACTGGTTGGCCGTAGAATGCAACGACGATTCGGATGCGGAAGTGGTTGAAAAATCTATAAAAAAGGCACTGGCTGTTAAGTATAAAGTACACCCAGATGACCCAAGAGGAATTGGCGGGTTTAACGCAAAAAAAATGTTCGGTCCAATGCAAATGACTTTTTGGACAGTAAGAGGTGTTGGTTGGTTTGTGGGTTTAATGACGCTAATGGCTGGAATTATCGGTGTGAGTAACATCATGCTGGTATCCGTGAAAGAACGCACCAAAGAAATTGGCATTCGGCGCGCATTAGGAGCCAAGCCAATCAATATTATTACCCAAATTGTAATGGAAGCCTTGGTTTTATCGCTTATTGCAGGTTACGCTGGGCTTATGGCAGGCATATGGCTGGTTGAAGGAATTGCACAATCACCTATGGAGCAAGAGACATTTAAAAACCCAGAAGTGCAATTCAGTGTAGCAGTAGCTGCATTAGTTGTTTTGGTGTTTTTTGGTTGCTTGTCTGGCTTCCTTCCGGCAAACAGAGCTTTACGTATAAAGCCGGTTGAAGCATTACGTGCTGAATAAGTCGTGGATAATGATTCACAATTTGGAGCGTTATTTGTAATAGACAGTTACAATAGTTTATTGAATGGGCGTTAAATCATTTTTACTTTCAAGTTTTCTTATTCTGTGCATACCACGTGTTGCGTCAGCAACTGAATTAAGATACGACAACTATATATACGATACTTTGGTTGAGACGGTTCTTCTTTCAACCAACGCTGGAGGCTATAATCCAATTGCCGTGATGGATTTGGGCAAAACCAATGGCTTGCGTTTAAAGTTTGATCGATTGGAAGCATCCAATGAATTTTATCAGTTCACGTTTGTACACTGTGATGCCAATTGGAAGCCAAGTAACTTGCAAAAAACAGAGTACCTTGAAGGCAATACGATGGGCAGTATTGAGGATTTTACGTTCTCAACCAATACGTTTCAGCAATATGTGCAGTATTCGTTGGAATTTCCCAATCAGGATATGTCACTAACAAAGTCAGGAAACTACCTGCTTATTGTTTACAAAAACTTTGATGAAGAAGACTTGGTGCTCACAAGGAGGTTTATGGTTTTTGAAAGTCAAACAACCGTAAATGGTACAGTCAAGCCAGCGACCAATCCCAGCGATCGATTTTATAAACAAGAAGTAGATTTTGAAGTAGAGTACAAAGATTATTTGATTCAGAATCCATTCTTGGACGTGAATGCGGTCATTCTGCAAAACAACAGTTGGAACAATGCCATTTACAATTTGAAACCACAGTTTGTGAACAACAACATTCTGCAATTCAACTACGAAAATGAAAACCTGTTTAACGGGATTACTGAATTTCGGTTTTTTGATATAAGAACACTGCGAAACTTTAGCCAAAATGTGGCGAAGAAGTTTACCGATTCTCTCGTTAATGTCGTACTGAATGTAGGAGAGTTAAGAAGCAGCAAAACGTATGTTAATTGGATAGACTATAATGGTAAACGTGTTATTCAAAACACAGATGGTTCTGATGTTACAGAAAACGGGGATTACACCTTGGTTCACTTTAGCCTAGAGTCACCGAATAAAATCGCTGCTGGCGATGTATACGTGTATGGTGAACTGACAGACTGGCGTATTAACGAGAAGTATAAAATGACCTATCTCCCTGGTCGAAATGCCTATTATTTGGCTACAAAACTCAAACAGAGTTACTACAACTATCACTATGTGACCCCTGGTAAAGACAACACCGTAGAATATGCGTATACGGAGGGTAATCATTCAGAGACGGAGAATGATTATTTGATTCTTTTGTACCACACTGATGCATTTTACGGCTATGACAGGCTTATTGGTAAAACGATGCTCAATTCGCTTACCTCTCGCGATAATGATTAGGATGTAATCACATCATAATTTTGCAGGCATAAACCACCATGTCTGATTCACTTATTTATAAACTTGCTTTAAGTAAAATCCCTAATGTAGGAACTGTTTTAGCCAAAAACTTAGTCAATTTCTGCGGTGGGGTAGAGGCGGTATTTGCAGAGAAGTTGTCTATGTTAAAGAAGATTCCGGGTGTCGGAGAGAAAATCGCCCATTCGGTCTATTATTTCAGTGACTTCGATCAACTTAATACGGAGGTAGAATACATCACAAAACACAATGTTTCTTGTTATTTTTTTACGGATCAGGCATACCCTTTTCGGTTAAAACACATTCATGCAGCACCAGTCATGCTGTTTCAACAAGGTCAGGCTGAATTAAATGCACGTCGCATGGTGGCCGTTGTCGGAACAAGGAAGTCAACTGCGCACGGTAAAGATGAAACGAAAAGAATTATTGAAGAAATAAGCCCGTATAATCCAACCGTAGTAAGTGGTTTGGCTTATGGAATTGACTCTTGCGCCCACAAGGCTGCGATGGCGTGTAAGCTGCCTACCTTTAGCGTATTTGGTCACGGACTTGATCGAATCTACCCGCAACAAAATACAAATTTAGCGCAGAGAATTCTGGAGTCGGAAGGTAGCTGGATAACTGAATTTCAGACGGGCACTATTCCTAGCCCTCAGAACTTCCCTCAACGCAATAGAATTGTAGCCGGACTTGTTGATGCCGTAATTGTGATTGAGTCACCTCACAAAGGCGGGTCGATAATAACAGCCAACTTCGGATTTGAAAATAACCGCGAGGTCATGGCTTTACCGGGAAGGGTAAATGATTCGGCTTCAGCGGGATGCAATGCCCTTATTAAAACGAATCGAGCTAGTCTCATTGAAAGGGGAGAAGACGTGGCTAAATTGCTTAACTGGGACATGGATAAAAAGAAACAAAAACAATTTCAACTTCCTATTTCATTAGGTCCTCAGGAGCAATGTATCTTTGACACCTTGAAAGTGTATGGTGCGCTAAAGATTGACGCACTTTCCTTTAAAACACAACTGGACGTAAGCGTTTTGGCATACAAATTACTTGAAATGGAAATGGACCATTTGGTGCGCGTATTGCCAGGCAAACAATATGAATTGATATGAAAACTGACCCAAGAGGTATTCGTATATCTGACTTTGATTATGACCTACCGTCTGAGTTTATCGCTCAGAAACCGGTGTCGGAGCGGGATGCGTCAAAGCTGTTGTTCTATAAAGATGGTGAGATTGGGCATAAACACTTTAGCGACATCAAATCGGTATTGCCGGATGGAGCCAAGTTAATTTTTAACAATACAAAAGTTATTCCTGCACGATTATTTGTCACCAAAGCAACGGGCGCCTTGATTCAAGTTTTTTTGCTCAACCCTGTCTCACCTTATGCCAATGTTGATCAAGCACTCAAGGCGATTAACCAAGCCGTGACCTGGAAGTGCATGATCGGAAATCTTAAACGTTGGAAGGAAGGCGAAACGATTGAAATACAAATAGATGAATTGTCTATGTCGTTTACACTTCAAGACAAAGAACAACGATTGGTAGAGATGCAATGGTCAGCACATGTTGCCTTTTGCGATGCTTTAGAAGTATTGGGTAACATGCCTTTGCCACCTTATATAAAACGCGAAGCTCAGGAAGCAGACGCGAGCAGGTATCAAACGGTG
>CAJQIC010000064.1 GCA_905478335.1 uncultured Bacteroidia bacterium
ATTTACCGTTAGCTGCAAATCACCTCCTGCACAAAGTGGTGAGGCGTAAGACGCTGCTACATTGAATTTCATGTTTTGTTCTGAACCAACCGCAAGGTGGTTCAGTCAGTGGAACACAAACCGTGTGCTCAGGTTCGAATACCGGTGTAATCACTTTAAGTGGTCAAACCGGCAATGTTGTTCGTTGGGATTCAGCTACAAGCACGACTGGTCCATGGAATCAAATCTCAAATACAAGTCTTAATCAGACCTATAGTAACCTAACCGCAACAACGCATTATAGAGCCATCGTAGGAAATGGCAATTGTTCAATCGACAGCTCTGCGATTGCTACGATAACCGTTACTCCTCAATCAAAGGGAGGTAAAGTTTCTGGAACAACCCACGCATGTGCTGGTGTAAATTCTGGAACGATGAGCGTAACAGGTCATATTGGAAACATTCTAAAATGGCAGTATAGTACAAACGGAAATTTATGGAATGATATCGTAAACAAAGGTGCAACACAGTCTTTTACAAACCTGACTCAAACAACGTATTACCGTGCGGTAGTGCAAAATGGAAATTGTGATATCGCCTACTCAACTCCAGCAGTTATAACTATAGATAAGGTGACTGCAGGCGGCGTAGCATCTGGTTCTGCGACAGTATGTCCAGAAGGCAACAGCGGCATTGTTGTATTGGCAGGAAATATTGGAGATGTAGTACGTTGGGAAATGACTAGTCCTGGGTCTAGTTTGTGGACGTCGATAGGTAATACAAGTGACACCCTTGAATATAAAAATTTAACCAACAGTACGGTTTATCGGTCTGTTGTGAAAAATGGATCTTGTAACGTCGAAGTTTCAGGGAGTGCGACCATTACTGTTTTGTCTAAATCAAATGCAGGAACTATTGCTGGAGCAAAGGAAGTATGTGAAACAGGTAATGGTGGACAGCTCACCTTAAACGGTGTAACAGGGAATATCCAAAAATGGCAGTCGAAAACAAACAGCGGCAGTTGGACTGACATCTATAGTACGAAGACAACTTACGATTGGTACAATCTTGCAGATACAACAGCATTTAGAACCATTGTCTCTAATAGTGGATGTAAATCAGACACTTCATCGTCAACGACAGTATTTGTTAATCCAAGATCAGACGGAGGGTACATTTCAGGTGTGGATGCCGTTTGTGTTGGGGTCAATAACGCGACGCTGAATGCAAACGCTTTAGTGGGTGAAGTGTCAGAGTGGCAAACGTCTACCAATGGTTATGCGCCTTGGACACCAATAACATCAACAGCTTCTAGTACGTATACCCTTACTAATTTATCAGCAACAACATATTACCGCTTAAAAGTGAAGAGCGGGGTTTGTGCAGCAGCGTATTCAGCAACAAAGTCTGTTGAGGCAGCAAAAACCAGCAATGCCGGTTCAGTAGTTAAAAACCTTGAATTGTGTGAAGGAATAAACTTCGGTGTGATAAAAGTAACAGGAACGACTGGCTCGGTTGTGAAGTGGCAATCATCTGGATCCGCCAATGGTACTTGGTCCGACGAAAACATTACAACGACAACCTATGAGGTGCAAAACATTTCAAGCAATCTTTATTTAAGAGCGATAGTTAAAAACGGAGTATGCTCCTCAGATACGTCCAAAGTGGCAATAGTTGAGGTGTCTAAAAAGAGTAATGCCGGAAATATATATGGCAATGCACAATGGTGCACTGAAATCAATTCAGGGATATTAGAAGTAAAGGATTTGGTCGGAGACGTGTTGTATTGGGAAGAGTCTGAAACTGAAGGGGCGACTTGGAATAAGGTTGTGACTAACTCTAAGACCCACACCTATAAAAACATGAGCGTGTCAACACAGTTTAGAGCAGTTGTACGCAACGGGGTTTGTAGTAATGCGACAAGCCAAATAGCTAAGGTGGATGTATCTACCGTGTCTAAATCAGGAAAATTGGTTTCTGATCAATCTGTAGTATGTCAAGGGATAAATATTGGAACCATCCAACTGATGGATCATCAAGGTGAAATTCTTGATTGGGAGAAATATGAGCCAATCACTGGAACTTGGGTTTCTGCTGTGAATACAGGACATCGTCAAAGCTTTTATAACATTACCGAAGCAATTCAATACCGGGCAATTGTAAAGAATAAGTTCTGTGAACCAGATACAACAGACGTCATAACAATTGGTGTTTCAAAAATATCTGTGGGAGGCACGTTGACTGGCTCAACGGAAGCCTGCAAAGGGGTTGGGTTCTCAGAATTCAATTTGGTTGATTACACCGGAGAATTATTCACCTGGCAGAAAAGCACAAGTGCTTTAGGGCCTTGGTCAAATTTGACTGAGACATCAAACAAACTAAAAATTGATAATAACGGGACTTCGGCTTACTACCGCGTTCAAGTTAAAAGTGGTGTTTGTTCTTCAGACAACAGCAACATGATTCAACATATCATCTATGATGCTACCATTCCGGGCAAGATTGTCGGAGGCGGTGATGTTTGTGAGAATTCAAACCAAGGCGTACTAGAATTGGTAGGCTATAAAGGCACAATTTTAGATTGGGAAAAACAAAATGCAACAGGGGCTTGGGAACCTTTAGGATTTGACGGAGACCTATTTTGGTACGAGAAGCTGACTGAATCAACAGCCTACAGAGCAATAGTCCAAAACGGTTTGTGTGCGGTAGATTACTCTAAAAGTGAAACAATAACGATTCATCCAGAACCTGTGGTTGGGTTCGATACCAAAAATTTATGTGAAGATCAACTGTCTAATTTTACAAGTACTACTACAGTACGTCAAGGAAGTATAGCCAGCGTTGATTGGGTGTTTTCGGATGGGTTCACCACACAAGAACAATCTTTCGATAAAGTGTTCCAGTTGCCTGGGAAGTTTTATGTGACGCTAACGGCAACAACCAACATGGGTTGCAAAAGTGTATTAACAAAAGATGTAGCAATTGGTGAGACCCCAAGAGCACTATTCAGAATTACAGATGGTGTTTCTCCAATGACTGGTTGTAAAGATGCATCGGTGAAGTTTGAGGACTTAACGATATACTCAAGTCCATCAGATCTCGATTATGCATGGAGTTTTGATAATGGACAAACAGCACAGACTGCAAATCCTGAAATGCTGTTTACTAAATCAGGAAATCACATCATATCACTTGAGGTGACAACAAGAAGTAATTGTAAAAGTGTTTATACCGCAGACTACTTAGTATTGGACGAAATCAAACCAAAAGTGGGAGAAGACATAGAAAGTAGTTTAGGCATTGGCACACAGTTACACGCTATTGGTTGTGTTTCTTATTCATGGGCACCAGCCGAATTCCTTTCTAATCCAGCGATAGCAAACCCAATGGCGACGGTTACAGAAAATACAGAGTTTGTTGTAACAGGTACAGATTACTACGGATGTACCAGTAAAGATTCTGTTTGGGTAAACGTTACAGAAGATTATCGCGTAAAACCTAACAATGTAATTACACCAGATGGCAATCAAGAAAACGATGTTTGGATAGTTCAAAACTTAGAAAACTACCCGAATAACCATGTGTCCATATTTGATAGGTGGGGTCGAGAAATTTATGCGACAGACAGCTACTCAAATGATTGGGGTGCGACAAATTATAATGGTCATTTGTTGATGGACGGTACGTATTACTACGTCATCGAATTTCCAGAGAATGGCAAGGTGTTAAAAGGAGCAATCACTGTAGTTAGAAACAAGTAATAGGTACAACAATGAATTTAAGAAAAACAATCACTGGCTTAGTATTTATCGGTTTAACACTTAGTTCTTCTGCACAGCAGATTCCATTGGTAAACCACATGTACGTCAATAATTATTTGATTAATCCTGCTTACGCCGGAGATAAGGGGACAAACCTGTATCTCTTAAACAGATTGCAGTGGGTTGATGTCGAAGGCGCACCAGAAACATTTGTGGCTTCCATAGACGGAATGGTGGGTAACACCAATCTTGGATATGGCTTGATGATTATGAATGATGTGACCAACATTGTTGGGAAGTCAGGCATATTCGGCACGTACTCGTACAAACTTCCTTTAAGTGATAAAACGCAATTGTCTTTCGGGTTGTCGATTGGATATGAACAAAACAAGATATTGTTCGATCGTGTCAATGCAACCAATCCAGTTGAAATAACACTGATAAACAATATTGAGGATCAATCGAATGTTGACGCGAACGCAGGGGTTACTTTAAATCATGACAAACTTAGTTTCGGAGTTTCCTCATATCAATTGTTTGCCAATCGAAATGGTTTTCAAGATGAAACGACGCAAGCCAATTATGTGTACTCCTTTATGAGACACTATGTGGTGAACGCAGCATATCGAATTGAAATTGAAAAGGAGAAACTGTACTTAGACCCACAGGTGGTTGTGCGGTTCGCAAACCAAATTGACCCTCAAACTGATTTTAACTTAATGTTGAATTGGGGAGATATGGCTTGGATAGGTGGTGGATACAGAACAAACTACGGGGCTAATTTTATTGCCGGTGGCGTTTTGGCTACCAAGTTAGTAGGCAGTTATTCGTATGGTCGAAGCGTTGGTCCGATAGAGCGATTAAGCGCTAATTCTCACGAGATAACGATAGGATATAAATTTAATGGCATCATGAATAAAAAGGATGCGGATAAGGATGGCGTTTACGATGGCGTTGATAGACAACCGAATACCCCATTCGGGTGCGAGGTAGATATGTACGGTGTTGCCTTGGATGGCGATATAGATGGTGTCCCAAATTGTAAAGACCAAGAACTAAACACCCCTTTAGGTGCGCAAGTAGATACGTTTGGTGTGGCTAAGGACGATGATGCTGATGGCGTGATCAACTTGTATGATAGAGAGCCAAATTCGCCTAAAGATTGCCCGGTAGATAAGCTTGGCGTTTCTATCGATACAGATATGGACGGCGTTTCTGATTGCCTCGATATGCAACTTAAAACACCATTAGGGGCTATAGTTGATGCCAATGGTGTTGCCTTAGATGCAGACAAAGATGGTGTGGCTGATTTGTACGACTTACAACCAAATACACCGCATTATAAACACATTGGTATCGCAGAAAACCCAGACGCGTCTGATTGTATTGTTGACGGCCATGGGGTAGCCAAAGACACGGATAAAGATGGAATTACGGATTGTATTGATTTAGAAACAGAAACCCCTGTGGGCGCAATCGTTGATAAAAACGGAAGATCCATTGATACTGACGGAGACGGTGTAGCCGATGGCATAGACAGAGAAATTGATTCGCCAAGAGGCGCAACTGTAGATAAATGGGGAATTGCACTTCCAGATCCAAAGCAAACGGATGATGACCTCGATGGCGTGCCTAACGCACTTGATCTAGAACCCAATACACCAAGTGGGGCTAAGGTTGATGTGTATGGTCGAGAAATCAAACCTACGAACCCAATTACGGCAAACAAGCTTGAAATAAAAGACATGGAAGATAATTCTGCCAAGTGGGAATACTATATGGTGGTAGGGGTGTTTAAAAACCAAAGCAACGTTAAAGGGTATCGTGCAAAGCTGGAGACGAAGTATGGTGAGAAAACAAAGGTATTGTTGACGAAGGCGGGATACAATTACGTCTATACTAAGTTGGTGAAAACAAAAGAAGAGGCTTACAAAGAGTCTGACCGCTTAACAAATAAAAACGTCGAAGACTTTATAGTGGGAAATCCATGGTTATGGAAAGAACCAAAGAAATAAACAAGATACTACGGTAATACTACTCAACTATTTAATCGGCGGTGCTACGGCACCGCCTTTTTTATGCTCAACGCGCAACAAAGTTGAAACATAGTCCCTTCTATTTTTGTTGAATTACTACATTTGCACCTCTAAGAAAAATACCATATGGCATTCGACATCAACCTTATCAAAAAAGTTTATTCTACAATCGGCGACAGAGTAAAAGCTGCGCGCGAGTTGACTGGTAAACCCCTTACTTTAAGCGAAAAAATATTATACGCACACCTTTGGGATAATTTGCCCGAAAATGCGTTTTCAAGAGGTAAGTCGTACGTCGATTTTGCTCCTGATAGAATTGCTTGTCAAGATGCAACGGCTCAAATGGCTTTGCTTCAGTTTATGCAAGCAGGGAAAAAACAAGTTGCCGTGCCAACAACGGTGCATTGTGATCACTTGATTCAAGCGAAGGTTGGTGCAGACGAGGATTTGCAGAATGCATTAAACACAAGTAACGAGGTTTTTAATTTTTTAGAGTCCGTTTCTGATAAATACGGAATTGGTTTTTGGAAGCCTGGTGCAGGAATTATT
>CAJQIC010000065.1 GCA_905478335.1 uncultured Bacteroidia bacterium
AGGAAAAAGACCAAAATCAGGACACTTAAGGCTCGTAAAAAACAGTATCAGAAATTTAAACTAAATTAGCATGAACTCTCTCTTAGTTTTTCACTCAAAAAGTTCAACTTTCGCTGAAGACGTACAACCATTAAGGTTGATTTAAAAGGTTATAAATATATTAAATAACCCTCTCTTAAATCATAACCCCTATAAGTTCACTTTTTGCTGACGTCGAACAGGCGTTGTACGAAATGATTTTAACTTTGAAGCCCCTGATAACAACGCTTTATGATATCTAACAATGTTAAACAAAAGCTAGGTTCTCGTACTCTCATCCCGACAAAAAATGAAAAGAATAATTATAGGTTTAACACTTTTGGCAGCCCTTGCTTTTATTACCAACCCTAATGAAAAGAAACACAAGGATGCAGTAAAAAGGGAATTGGACGCAACACTAGAAAGAGAGTTTAGCGAAACAGGAGAACTACTGAGCAAAACGTTTAATTTTAAAGGTAAAGCGATAGGTACCTTTATCAGTAGAAAAAACAAATACCTGTATTCAGAAACAGTACTAAAACTAGGACCTAATGAAAAAGTAGTGGGATATGGTTTTTTTGGTTTTGTTGTAATAAACCGAAATGCACTAGGTAATTAAGTTAAAAGAAAAGAGGTCATTTCTTTGATAGCACGACCACGATGACTTAAAATATTTTTTTGCTTAGGTGTCATCTGAGCAAAGCTTTGTGTGTAACCCTCAGGAATAAAAATGGGATCATAACCAAAACCATTATCGCCTAACCTTTTACTAGAAATAATACCCTTACAAACACCATTAAAGTAATAATGCTGTCCTTCCCAAAATAAAGACATTACGGTATGAAACTGTGCGGTTTTATCTTCAAAAGAAGAGATGTTTTTTAATAATAAATTAATGTTTTCGGTGTCATTCTTTTTATCACCCGCATATCTCGCAGAATAAACACCTGGAGCACCATTGAGTGCGGTTACCTCTAAGCCGGTGTCATCACTAAAAACATTTAACCCTGTTTTCTTATACACGTAGGAAGACTTTATATAAGCATTGTCTTTTAGTTCCTTACCTATTTCTTCAATTTCTTCATGAATACCAATATCGGTTAGTGTTTTAACAACAAAACTTTCACCAAGAATAGATTGTATTTCTTCAGCCTTGTGTGCATTGTGTGTTGCGAAAATGAGTTCTTTCTTACTCATTTTACCGCTATAACACTAATTTCGACATTAACGTTTTTTGGTAACATTTTTACAGCTACCGCTTCTCTAGCGGGAGGTAAATCTTTAAAATATGTTGCATATACCTCATTTACTGAAGCATAATCATCCATAGTGGCGAGAAAGATAGTGGCTTTGACTACATGGGTATAATCCATCCCGGCTTCTTTTAAAACAGCACCAATATTCTTTAACACTTGTTGTGTTTCGTTTGTTATGTCATCAGTGACAAGGATTCCTGTTTCTGGGTTTATCGCAATTTGTCCAGAACAGTATAAGGTGTTACCAGACAAAACAGCTTGGCTGTATGGACCTATAGCTGCAGGAGCATTAGGCGTTGAAATGATTTTTTTTGTTGTTTCCATACGTTGTTGTTCAGCATTTGTATTTTTGTCACAACCCACACCAAATGAGGATAGCGATAATAGGATCACAAGATAGAGTTGAGGAGTTAAAGCAAAAAGTTTCATCTGCCCATACGTTGATTGAAGTCAAAAATAACCAATTTGAGGGTTATGATTTAATCTTCGATTTAAGTTTTGACACAGACCACAGTAGACTAACCGTGTATGCTAACCTGAAAGACGCAACGGTAATCGTTAGTGCGGTAAACAAAACCATTCAAGAAACGGCGGCATTAAGTGAGACAGCGATTCATTGTACACTAGGTGGCTTAAATTGTTTACCAACGTTTATTAATAGAGGTTTGGCAGAGATGACTAGTTTAAATACAGCTAATCAGGCTTCAATAGAACAGAAGTTTAATGACTTAGATTGGGAAATTAAATGGGTAGAAAGTAGAGTTGGTATGGTCACGCCGCGCGTTGTATGTATGATCATTAATGAGGCTTACTACACGGTTCAAGAAGGCACCGCGTCCAAAGAAGACATAGACACCGGAATGAAACTTGGTACGGCTTATCCCAAAGGACCATTCGAGTGGGCAGAACAAATAGGAATACATAACGTGCAGGGCATGTTAGAGGCTATCTATGAAGACACAAAGGACGAACGGTATAAGGTATGTCCATTGCTCAAACAAGAGTGCTTACAAGTTAAAATGGCGGCGCAGTATTGAGAAAAATATATGCCTTTCTATTTAAAGCACTTGGTTGGTCAATAGACACAACTGGTTGGCCAATTCCATATAAAAAATATATTCTTGTCGTTGCCCCCCACACCAGTAATTGGGATTTTTTGGTGGGTTTGGGTGCTCGCGCCGTATTACAATTTAACCCACGTTACATAGGGAAGAAAGAGTTGTTTGTTTGGCCGATTGGTTGGTTGTTTAGAAAACTTGGTGGCTATCCAGTGGAAAGGAAAAAAAACACAAACCTTGTCCAAAGCCTAACAGAGATATTTAATAAAGAAGAGGCGTTTATCTTAACCATGACGCCAGAGGGCACAAGAAGTTACAGAGACGAGTGGAAGACGGGGTTTTACTATTTGGCAAAAAGTGCACAAATACCAATGGTTCCAGTAGGGTTTGATTATAAAACCAAACGAGTGGTTATGCATGAACCAATGTTTGTGGACAAACCAGTTGACGAGTTGATTTTGGAGTTAAAAATGTGGTTTAGTCAATTCGAAGGAAAAAACCCGGAATGGGGTGTACGTAAACCAATTGTCAAGTAACGGTGTTATTAAAGGGGGTGGCATAATTTCCTGTCAGGTAAAAGAGTTAACACAATCTAAGAGGTATGATAAAAGGCGTGTATAAAACAATATTGATTATCGCATTCACACAACTGTTTATAGGTTGTAACGATAAGGAGCCACTGGTTGATTCGTCGACCAACGGGTTGGTTGATATTACTTCAGAAAAGCAATTTGACGATGAGGTTGCTTCAGGGGTGTCCATGGTGTTTTTTCACGCGTCCTGGTGCTCAAAATGCGCCGCCCAAAGACCAGCCGTAGAGACTGTTTCGGAAGAGACTATCTTTAGTGACGTTTTCTTTGCAGAGGTGGAGTATGAAGACTTTTCGGATATTGTAGAATCTAGAGACATCAAGGGGTTTCCAACAATTGTCATTTATAAGGACAACATCGAACAAAAACGCTTTTCAGGTCAAGGTCATAGTGAAGGACAAATAAGGCAAGCGCTTACCGAAGCTACGATGTAATTAAGGCTGTTGCGTTTTTTGGGTTTGTGTACTGTTTTTGAGCACTTTATATCGCTTACGCGCATCAACCACAAACAAGCTTGAATTGTAGTCAAAGATGATCTTCTCGTACATTTTCAGGGCATTTTCAGGCTGGTTTAACTGAAAATCGTACAACTGAGCTAAAGCATACAAAGCGTTATCAGCAAGGATGTCATCGCCAAAGAACTTGACTACTGTATTGTAGTATTCTTCTGCTTTTGCATACTTTCTCTGTTTTTCATAAATCTGTGCTTTTACGAAATATATTTCGTCTTCAAGGGCATGTTTGGGGTACTTAAAAGGAAGTTGATTTAGTTCTTCTAAGCTTTCGTCTAGTTTGTTTTGAAACAACAACAATTGCGCATGAGCAAATGCGGCCATGGCTTCAGTGGAACTGTCTAAACCAGTGTTGTCCTTAATTAACAAGGAGAGCTCAATGGCGTTATTTGAAATAAGCTGTGAGGTTGCCGTTTTTAAAACATCCAATTGATCTTTGGACCAGTCAAAATCACCCCTATAAAAGGAAAGTTTCGCATTTCTAAACTTAGCTTCTTGACCCAGTGGATCTTCTTTAAATGCCTTATCAACCTGCCCATACAACAGGGTGGCGTCCCACACCTCGTTTTTCATTAGCATCGCATCACCAAGGGCCAATTTATAGGTTCCACGTGCTTTTTGTTGAAGACGAGGCATTTTGATCAATTCTTCTAAAATGTTTACCCCACTATCTAAGTTGTGTGTATAATAGATATATAAATCCGACAGTTGCTTCATGCTTTTTGCCGTTTGGGGGTTTCTGCCAAACCGATCAAGAACAACGAGGTAACGATTGACTAAAAGGGTTAATTCTTCTGGAGTGAATTGACCTGTTTCGCTAACGAGTTTATAGTTTGTTTCAAGACTTCCCATCTTGGCGTTTAGGTAGAAGTAGCCATCCTCACCAAACTCAATAATCTTGTCGTAACACTTGATAGCCACCGCGTAGTTTTTGTTTGACAAACCAATGATAGCAAGATCAATCAAGTTTTTCCCTTCTGTTTTATTTCGACGATCCATCGCGTTAGCCTGCCGGAACGCAGCGTTAAATTTTTTTTGTTGCACAAATACCCACAAAAGGAGCTCGTTATACACTGTTTTTTCTGGATATTTCTGGACATAGATAGACGCCTTTTCTTGTAGGTAATCAATCTTGGTATCTGTGTCAACTAAAAAAACAAGGTTGGCTTTGGTTGATGCCAATTGATTCGCATCAAAGTTTAATACGAGCAAACACTCGTTAATTAGAGACTCGTAGTCTTTGGTCAACCTATATACGTCAATCAAGTTTTGTGCGAATAGTGTTGCAGGCCCATATGCCTTACGTGCTTTGATAAGTGCACTTTTAGCAAACCCATATTCTTGTTTGCTAAGAAAAGCGCTTGCCAGTTGTTCTGGAAAAGACACAAGACCTGTTTGCCCATTTCCCATAGCATCTACAGCATCAGCTACAGCACTTTCGTAGACCTTCTTTTTCTCTTTTTCCTTGCCTTGAAGACCATACACATAACCCAAATCAACAACATAAAGCGGTTTGGATTTATATTTTTTAACCTGTTTGGAAACAACCTTTTCTGCTTCGTTTAAAGATTTTTGTTTCAACAAACACTCTAGGTAGTTTTGGTAGATGTAAACAGATTCGGGGTTTTTCTTTAACAGCTTTTTGTACAGAATCTCTGCTTTATCATATTCTTCGTTGTAAAAGAATTGAGCAGCCAACTCATCTTCTGCTTGTTGGGCAAAAGCATTGGTAACATACAAACAGATGAAAAGGCATAAGAAGCTGCGCATAACGACAAATTTATCCCTAAAACAACGTTTTGGTAAATAAAAATATTGTTTTAAAGCAGAGGATTTCGACGCAACAATTATAAATCATGATTAATTAAGTAGTTTCGCCAAAGCACAGTATTTATGGGACAGTATAAAAGTTTAACAATCACACTGACTATCGCTTTTTTAGCGCTGGCCACTGGGTGCAAGAAGAAAAATGATCCAAAGCAGTTGCTTTATAACACCTGGGTGATTGAGCAAGTTGAAATGGATGGGGGTAAAGCGGGCCAAGACGCCGCTATGGCAACCAATTGGATAACGTTCACTAAAGACGGTGTGGTTACGCTTACAGAAAGTTCAGAAGTGTTAGAGGGCACTTTTACAATAAACGAAACGGCGACAAGCTTAACGACGGATTTAGGTGGAAGTACTGACACTTTTGTTGTTTCTGGACTGACAGAATCGAGTGTGACACTTTCAAAAGGTGAAGAAAAGATGGTACTAAAAGCGAAATAGAAATATGGGATTATTCGACGCATTTAAAAACAAGCCAGCAAAAAAAACAGAGAAGGTAAACCCTTTATATAAGGCGCTTTCTGAGGCAAACTTTAGCATAACAGATATGCAAGTGGTAAACGAATCGGGAAATGTTACCATAACTGGTTCTGTTGACGACGGCTCGGTGATGGAGTCAGTAAACGATTTTTTGGCTTCACAACCAGGTGTTTCAACTATTGACAACAACATAGAGGTAGCTGATATTAGTGGTCAGGACAAACACTGTAAAGTAGTCACAAATGGGAGTAACTTAAATGTACGAGTAGGCGCAAGTACAAGTGACGATATAGTAGGACGATTTACCAAAGGTTCGGATGTGCTCTTGATTCGCAGGTATAACGCAACGTGGCATCAAGTTAGGGGGGCAGGAATTAAAGGAGAAGAAATCGAAGGGTATTGTCATACCGACTATCTGAAAGAAATATAAAAACCAATAGTGCTGCAACAATGGCAGTTTGTCAAAACTGGTATTGCATTTGTAGTTCACACTATGTCTGATTATTGGGGCTGACTGGACTTGACGGGAGGGCCAATTAACAGGTAAGCATGTAGAGCGTTGTAGGAATTGCTCTTTAATCTGAACCTTCAAACACATAAAAGGCGAGTCTAACTACGCTATGGCTGCTTAATCTTAGAGATTAAACAAATACCATCCGCTCTCCGTTGCTATGTTCGAGCTGCGACGGAATTAGGGCGGTCGAAATGCCCGAATATTCAGTAGCGAAGTCTGCGAGCAACTGTCTTATTAGCAGAATAAGGGTAAGATAAGGCCTGTACCTAGCCTAGCTTATCTCGAAAATAATAGGTAATAAACATGTAGAAATCTTGATTTAATTCCTTCGCCGGACCCGGGTTCGACTCCCGGCAGTTCCACTTTAAAGGTTTCGATTGGTTTCGAAACCTTTCTTTTTTGTTCAAAAACAAGATGAAATAGCACGAGATGAGTAGTGAGAATAAAATAGACCCTGTTTTTTCTCATC
>CAJQIC010000066.1 GCA_905478335.1 uncultured Bacteroidia bacterium
GCACGTGCATCCGCCGCCACAATGTAGTAAAAAGGCTTTCTTTTTCGCCCTTTTCTTAATAATCTTAATTTAACTGACATATAATATAATTTGTTAAAACGCTGGGTCTCCATTCCAGCGGGCTGCAAAGGTCGTATTAGTACTTGAGTTATCCAAGTAAATTGAGTACAAATAACACAGTTCAAAGAGAATAAAAAAAGGGTATCTAGATATTCGTGTAAGTAGCTCATTTAAAGCGCATTGTGCGTCAAAAGATTAGTGGGGAATCTTACTCGCGTATCAACTTGATGCAATTCACGTTTGAGTCTGCACATTTTCCCAGTACTTTGACTTTATACAAGTCGCATTGTAAGGAGAGCCAATGGTCAGGTTTAATCAACATTTTATCTGCATTAATCGAATTGCTATAATCGCTGGGCGGTATGACTTAAATTTGGAAAAATTTTAAGGTTGATTGAATTAAACGGCATTGAAAAGTCTTACCAGACTGGTTCCAATACACTCAAAGTGTTGAAAGGGATCGATATTGATATTCAAGATGGTGAGTTGGTTAGTATCATGGGGTCTTCCGGATCAGGCAAATCGACCTTACTAAACATTTTGGGTATTCTGGATTCCTATGACACAGGATCTTATGAAATAGACGGTCAATTAATAAGAGACTTGTCTGAAACGGAAGCCGCAAAATTCAGAGGTAATTTTATTGGTTTTGTATTTCAATCTTTCAATTTAATCCCATTCAAAACTGCTGTAGAAAACGTAGCGCTGCCATTGTATTACAAGGGCATAAAAAAGCATAAACGAAACGAAATGGCACTCGATTATCTAGATAAAGTAGGTCTAAAACCGTGGGCGCATCACAAACCAAGCGAACTAAGTGGTGGACAAAAACAGCGTGTCGCTATTGCAAGAGCGCTGATTACAGAGCCAAAGTTGTTGCTAGCAGATGAACCTACTGGAGCGTTGGATTCGGTAACTTCTCAAGAAGTAATGGATTTACTGAAGGAGATTAATAAAACGGGCAAAACAGTAATAATCGTTACCCATGAGCAAGAAATCGCTGACCAAACGGATAGAATCATCATGCTTAAAGACGGTCTAGTCCAAAAAGAGTAATGGAAAGACTTTTTGAAATATTAGAAAGTATTAAAACGAATCGGCTAAGAACTTTTCTTACCGGATTTAGTGTAGCCTGGGGAATCTTCATGCTTGTGATTTTGTTGGGGCTAGGCAATGGCTTACAAAATGGCACAAAAGAAAAGTTTAAGGGCAGCGCTATTAACAGTATTTTTATTCGTCCAGGTCAAACAAGCTTGAGCTACGACGGATTGTTGCCAGGCAGAAAGATTCGGTTTCGTAACGATGACTACGATCTGTTAAAAAAAGAAATTGCTGGGATAGATAAAATTTCCGCGCGAGTAGCGCAATGGCGGTCTTTTGTTGTTTCGTATAAGGACAAGGCAGCGGCGTATCGGGTGCGTGGGGTGCATCCCGACCATCAATTCGTTGAGAAAACCGAGATTGTGAAAGGGCGTTATGTCAATGAATCGGATTTAAAAGAAAACAGAAAAGTCTGTGTAATAAGTAAAATAATCAAAACAGAATTGTTCGGTGACCAAGCAGCCATAGGAGAATGGTTGAGCTTAAGCGGAACACCTTGCAAGGTTGTTGGAATCTTTGAAGACGCTGGAAGCGAGGGAGAAAATGGGGTGCTATATATGCCCCTTACTACGGCTCAGCTCGCTTTTGGACGTGCGGATAGAATTGACCGCATTGTTTTTACAACAGGTGATGCCAATCTTGAGGAAACTCAAGCTATGGCGGCACAAGCTCTCGATATGATGTCGGCCAAACACCACTTCTCAAAAGACGATCCAAGGGCGGTACGCATTCGGAATAATTATGAGTCTTATAAGCGGATTGCAGGCACCATAGATATAATGAAGTCGTTCTTTTGGTTGATTGGTATCTTTACCATTATTGCCGGTATAATTGGGGTGAGCAACATCATGTTGATTACCGTCCAAGAAAGAACAAAAGAAATAGGTATTCGGAAATCTATAGGAGCAACGCCACTGTCTGTTGTTTCCATCATTGTTCAGGAGTCCTTGCTTATTACCGGAATATTTGGCTATGTCGGTTTGTTTATGGGTGTTTTCTTATTAGAACTTGTAGCCAAATTTTTACCAAGTACCGGTGCCGTTATCAGTAATCCGACGGTTGATTTTCAAACCGCGATTATCGCCTTACTAGTACTCATTCTTGCAGGAGGTTTAGCGGCTTTACGTCCGTCAATGAAGGCAGCGCAGATTAAGCCAGTGGTTGCCCTCGCTGCCGATTAGACTTTCTGAATTGTATATTTGGACGATAGCGACAAACTTAAACAATGATACTATCTGTTTTTGCCATTATTCTCGGGATACTTACTGTTTTGATGTGTCGTCAAGAAAGTGCAAAACGTAAGATTTCTTTTTCAGTAGCACTGCTTTACTGCATGGTGTTAACACCAATCCTAGGTTATATCATTATTTTACACAGACCGCTGCGACATCCGTTAAGCTGTGAAACTTGTGGTAGTGAATTAAATGAAGCGGGTTATTGTCAAACATGTAAAAGCCATAAGTCCGGTTTGTCCGCCTCAGATATAGAGAAACATCTTGTAGATTAATGGAGCAATATGAACGGCATTGACTCTTTTTACTTCAATAAGTCAGAACCAACTAAAAGTTGTTTGCTCACCTTACGCGATATGATTTTGCAAAGTGACGCAGAGCTGTCTGAAACAGTTAAATACGGAATGCCTTGCTTTTGTTTAGCGCAACGCGCTGTCTGTTATTTGTGGACCGATGAGCAATCGGGTTATCCTTATATTCTTTTTGTTGATGGCAACAAGCTAGAGCATCCAAGTCTTTTAGCAGGCAGTCGTAAAAGAATGAAAGTGCTCAAGGTCAATCCGCATGAAGATATTCCAGTGAAACTCATTACTGACGTGCTTAACAGTATGTTGAGTGTATACAGAAGTTAAATTAGAGCAAAAAAAAGGCCCTTGACTAATCAAGGACCCTGAGTATTTATCTAAGTTCTTATTTTTCCTCAAAACCGTAATGGCTAGAATACGATTTCAATTGTTTACGTAATCTTCTTTTGGCTACAAAAATGCGTGTTTTAACTGTTCCAATCGGAATATCTAGTTCTTCTGCAATCTCATGATATTTAAAGCCTTCCATGTTTAATTCAAAAGTTACTTTCAAGTCTTCAGGTAGAGTAGCTATAGCTTCCTGTATATCTTCAGCAAGAAATTTGCCTTCACCACCATTTTCAGTGCTGTGGTTGGCAGAATCTAAGAAGTATGTATTGTCGGTCGTATCGATAAATGTATTACGACGCATAATTCGTCTGTAATTATTTATGAAGCTGTTGCGCATTATGGTGTATAACCAACCTTTAAGGTTTGTACCTTCTTTAAACTTGGTCTGGTAGGTTAATGCTTTCAACATGGTTTCCTGAACCAAATCATTGGCATCTTCAGAATTCTTAGTGAGTTGTAAAGCGTAACTATTTAGTGCGTTATGTTCGTTGTGAATTTTTGTCGAGATGTCCATGTTTCTGTTTTTTTGTTAGTCCAAATATAGAAGCGATATGTGTATGTACAAGTAATTTTCTGTCATCCCCATGTAAAGGCCCAATATAGGGGTTTAAATAACTGTTTATCAGTATTTTGAAATCATATAAATAAACCTTATCTGGGTATGTGATTTTCCTATTTGTTTAACTTTTGACTAATAACGTGCAACAAAAGGGCCAAACGCAATCTGCGCCAGAATAGCATTTTTTGTCCATTTTTGTCATGAATTTTTGTCATCTTCTGTCAGAATTTATTGAACTACGATTTGAGTTTGACGATATTTGCATGAAAGGATTCAACCCTCATTTTTTTCTATGAAAGTTTCAGTATACAGAAAAGCACATTTCAACGCTGCGCATCGATTACATGTAGCAGATTGGCCTGATGATAAAAATAAAGCGGTTTTTGGCAAGTGCAATATGCCTAACTATCATGGTCACAATTATGTGATGGAAGTTAAACTTACTGGAGAAATTGACCCCAAAACAGGCTATGTCATGGATTTGGGCATTCTAAAATCTATAATGGAAGCAGAAGTGATTGAGCGCTATGATCACCGAAACTTAAACTTGGATGTCCCAGACTTTAAAGACTTAAACCCAACCGTTGAAAATATCGCCGTTACTATCTATAATCGACTAAGAAAAAAGATTGATGAACAACTTACCCTTGGTTTACGTTTGTATGAAACTGAAAGAAACTTTGTTGACATAGAAGAATAGAATTATGGATGATAACACGAAAACTCCCTTAAAGGCAAACGCCTTTGATTTAACGGACGACCAGAAAGTTGAAAAGATTGAGAAACATGTAGAGTCTATACTGGATATTTTAGGCATGGATTTAACGGATGATAGTATATCCAAAACACCTCATAGAGTCGCAAAAATGTATGTTAAGGAAATTTTTAGCGGACTCAATCCAGCCAACAAACCGTCTGTAACCTTATTTGAGAATAAGTATAAGTACAGCCAGATGCTGGTTGAAAAAGAAATTGCCGTTTTTTCTACATGCGAGCATCACCTCGTACCTATTTATGGTAAGGCACACGTAGCATACATCTCAAATGGTGAGGTAATCGGGTTGTCTAAAATAAATAGGATTGTCAAGTACTATTGTAAAAGACCCCAGGTTCAGGAGCGTCTTACACGACAAATCGCTGCAGAATTGCGTTCAACGTTAAAAACGGAGGATGTTGCTGTTGTTATAGATGCTTCCCACATGTGTGTAGCTGCACGTGGAGTTGAGGATGTTAATTCATCAACGGTTACAGCCGATCTTAGTGGACAGTTTTTAAAAGAAGCCACGCGTATGGAATTCTTACGCTACATCGGTTACTAATTTCGTCCTAAAACAATTTTTTGACTTTCTTTGTCCGAACGAATTTTTCGGATATGAGAAACAACATTACCTGCGCCATTTTGGTGTTACTTTCTTTTGCTGGTTTTGCTCAGCAACCAACAGCTGAATTGCAGCAATATCAGTCAAAAACAAATAAGTTCTATTGGAAGAACAGAACCCCAATTCCGGGGTATTGGCAACAAGATGTTCATTATAAAATGAACGTTGTTGTCGACGACAAAGAAGAATCCATAGGAGGGACGGAGCAATTAACATATTGGAATAATTCAGATGATGAATTGACGCGTTTGTATTTCCATTTGTACCAGAATGCTTTTACGCCAAACTCATATCTGAAAAACATGCGTGATGCGGACAAAATAAAAAGTGTTTTTGGTGAGCATGAGCGCAAAGGTGTCAATACGGTTATCAATTCCTTATCTATAAACGGTAAGGCGATGACCTATACCATCGACAATTCTATTCTGTACGTTGATCTCGATGAACCCTTGTTGCCGAATTCTGGACTAACAATCGACATTAATTTTAAAACCTTTTGGGATAAAGACGACGGTGGCAATATCCGTAGAAGGATGAAAACTTTTCGTCACGGAGGGGCAAACGACAACACCTTTTTACATTTCGATGGGGTGCATTGGTATCCAAGAATCTCGGTATATGATAGAAAATTTGGTTGGACAACTGACCAACATTTAGGTAAAGAGTTTTACGGCGACTACGGCATATTTGAAGTAGACATAACATTCCCGAATCAATACGTTGTTGAAGCTACTGGTGTTCTTCAAAACGAAAAAGAAATGTACCCTGGCGATTTGCGTCAGCGATTGGACATCAAAAACTTCGAAAAAAGAAAGGCAGCATACTCCAACCCGATTACCCCAGACGGTTCAACTAAAACATGGAAGTTTAAAGCCATTAATGTGCACGATTTTGCCTTTACGGCTGACCCTACTTACCGTATCGGTGAAGTGGTTTGGAATAAGGTTCGTTGCATTGCTTTGGCGCAAGAAGAACACGCCCATGCTTGGCAGCCATCTGCTCAATATGTAGCCGACGTAGTTAAAGCCTATTCAACCAAGGTTGGCATGTTTGCTTACCCAAAAATGATTGCAGCTGATGCTAGAGACGGTATGGAATATCCTATGTTAACCCTTGATGGGGGATCGTTTCCTGGTCACAAAGGATTAATTGCACATGAGGTAGGTCACAACTGGTTTTTTGGTATGGTGGGAAATAACGAAACCTATCGCGCATCATTGGATGAAGGATTTACGCAATTCCTAACGGCCATGTCCATGAAGACGATTGATGGGATTAACTATATGCCTAATTACAGAGATGATCAAACGGTTTTTTACGGCTACATGGCGCACGCTACCGGCGATAATACTGCCCGGTTAAATATGCACTCAGATCATTTCAATTCTGCCGCACGACATGGCGGTGGCTACGGACAAGTGTATTACAAAACAGCAACTATGTTGTATAACTTGCAGTATATTTTAGGAGATGAGTTGTTTGCCGAAGCATTTTCTAACTACTTTAACCAGTGGAAAATATGTCATCCGTATTGGGAAGATTTTAGAAACTCCATTATCCAATATACCGAGGTTGACTTAAACTGGTTTTTTGATGAATGGTTGGAAAACAATTCATTTATCGATTATAGCGTCAAAAGCGTAAAACGTGTCGAAGGAGACCAATATGCGATTACGTTTGAGCGTAAAGGCGATCCAATGCCGATTGATTTTACGGTAATCGACAAAGCTGGACAGCAGCATCATTACTATATACCCAATAGTTATTTCGAGAAAAAAACCAAAGCGACGGTATTGCCTAAATGGACAGGTTGGGACTTAGTTAACCAAAACTATACGGCTACAGTGACCATTACTGGTGGTATAAAGGATGTTATCATTGATGTTAGCGGTCGAATGGCAGATATCAATAGGTTAGACAACAGCAAAAAGATGCCCGTCTATTGGTCGTATGATCGCTTGCAATATGGTCCAACTACGTTCCGCAAGTACGTTGCGAAGTATAGACTTGATGGTTGGTATAACGCTATTGACGGTGTTAAAATTGGTGCGAAATTCTCAGGAAACTATTTCAACCATAAACACCTTGTTAAAGCTCGGGTCTTGTATAATACTGGTCTTGAGTTTCTTGGTACGGATGAGGCGTTGGTTGAAGACAGAGATCCTATTTCTTATGAAGTTGACTACAAGTCGAAAGTTGCAGACCATACAAACCTTAAGTTGTCTTCTAGGTGGATGGCTGGGTGGTTGTACCATTCTGTTGGCCTAAATAAACAAACCCACAAAGGATTGATAGAACTGGATTTCGCAAGTGCTAAACGCAACAATACAAGCTATCTGTTGTACCCTGAATTTGCAAATAATGGTTTGGACAATTGGGTTAACCTTTCCTTTACCAGAGCCTATAAACAGTTTAACGGAGGTGGAAGTTTAAAACTTAAAACCCAAGCTCCTGTAATCTTTTCTGATTATGCCTATGCAAGTGTTTCGGCTGAATTAAAAAATAACCAAAATGTAAAGCGAATGGTGCTTCGTACAAGAGCGTTTGCACAATACATCTCTGGTACCAATGTTGCCCCTGAAGCCATGTTGCAATTAAGTGTTGCCAATACCTACCAATTAATGGATAACCGCTATTCGCGAGCCATCGGTTGGTTGTCGCCAGACCAATTGATTCACAATCGAGATGGTAACAACGTTCACCAAGGTGGTGGTTTGAATTTACGTGGATATTCAGGCGTTGCGGCTACCAACATTCAAGGTAGCGATACGTTTTTTAGTTATGCTGGAAGAAGTGGGGCAGCGGTAAATGCCGAGCTTGATTTTGGAAGATATATCAATCCAAAGCTTGGTAAGGTTGGAAGAATCGTTCAAATCAACCCATACATATTTACAGATGTAGGTGTGTTGGGTGTAAAGGATGATCTGACCAGTGGATTGCGCATGGACGCAGGTGTTGGTGCCAATTTTGCCCTACAGTTCAATAGAAGGTTTTCAAGCATGAAACCATTAAATATTCGTTTTGACATGCCATTCTTCTTAAATAGGATTCCTGAAGAGCAGTCTGAATACGTTCAGATGAGATATGTGTTTGGCGTTAACCGCGCTTTTTAATGATTAAATTAGAAAACATACACAAACAGTTTGGCGCTGTAAAAGTGATAAATGGTGTTGACTTAACCGTTAATGCCTCTGAAGTGGTAAGTATTGTCGGTGCCTCGGGTGCGGGCAAAACAACGCTGTTACAAATTCTTGGCACGCTAGATAAACCCGACAAAGGAGAAGTCTTTTACGAAGGCCAAGCTATATCAAGTTTAACGCATAAAAATTTAGCCAAGTTTAGGAATGAGAACATCGGATTTATATTCCAGTTTCATCACTTGTTACCTGAGTTTACCGCGGTCGAGAATGTATGTATTCCAGCCTATATTGGTAAAAAGTCACGACAAGAAAGTGAAACACGTGCCAAAGAATTATTAGACTTTTTAGGTCTTTCTCATCGTCTGGAGCATAAACCAAATCAATTAAGTGGTGGGGAGCAGCAGCGTGTTGCTGTAGCTCGTGCATTGATGAATAAACCTTTAGTCATACTGGCGGATGAACCTTCAGGTAATCTAGATACTGAGAATGCCAATGAGTTGCATCAATTGTTTTTTGATTTAAGAGATGAGTTTAAGCAGACCTTTGTGATTGTAACACATAATAACCAACTCGCTGATAGTGCTGATCGAAAAATCGTGATGAAAGACGGCCAATTGTTGGTCTAGAAAGCCTCTCCAATGTGGAAGTAAAATCCCATCCCTTCGGACGTAAACGCAACATCAAGACGATTGTAAACGTCCTTTTTAGGAAAAATTAAAAACCTGGGTCCAGCGCCAGCTGCCCATCGCAATGGACTGTTGGTGTAGCTATTAACATCTGGGAAAACACTGCCTGCAGCAGCAAACATGGCAAAGCCCCACCGTTTAGCAAAAGAAAAAGGTAACATCCGATATTCTATTTGCCCAGCCAATAAGTTCTTATCTCTATATCGACCAAGGTAATAACCGCGCATTAAGCGTTCGCCTCCCATCATCGCCAAAGAATTAAAAGGGACATCTCCGTTGGTGAATTGACCATATACATGAGTGGCCAAAATATTGTTTTTCTTAATTGGGTGATAGAATCTAAAATCTGTAAACCACTGGTCAAACGAAAAAGTACTTCCCCAAGCTGTATTGCTTTTCAAATAGGCCACTTCCATGTACTTCCCGTGACGCGGATTTAGAACATTGTGTATGTTGTCGTACAATAGACCCCAACCTAAAGACAAGTTGGTTGAACCATTGCTTCCGGTAGGAATGCCTATGGCTTGTTGATTTCCATCCCACTCAAAATGCACCCGGCTTAAACGCTGGAAATCGACCTCAAATCCCGTAAAAACTGATGGCGCGATTTGACGTAGAACGCGCTCTCGAAAACGAAATTCAAACGTGTTAACGACTACTTGCTGGTCAAACGGTCTTTGAGGTCCAATGCCAAAATAGTTGATAGGGAAGTTTTGAAACCGGATTTCGCCTAAAAAGAAATACTTGTTTTTATCTGTATACAGCGCATGCTCAATTACTGAACCATATTGTTGGGCAAGGGTGAGAAACGAGAAAGACTTCATTTCAGACAGTCGATTCGCGGTATCTTGTTTGGCTCTGTACACGAGCAATCCACTTACACCAACTTCCCAGCTAGTTTCTGGTGTAAATGCCAGCGTAGGGTAGGCAATAAACTTTGGTTTAGCCGGAGGACTAGTATCCATCAAGGTGTATCTCAAGTATTTTGCCAATATGTTTTGACTACTTGCGCTTAACGGGAATAAGACGAGAAGTGCAAAGACTATAAAACAGTGTCTTTTGATTATTTCCATTTACGGTTGATGATTTTACCTGCGCGGTTTTTAAAACCGGCGCTCTCTTCGTTAAGGTTTTCAGAAATACTGGCGACCAACTCATCATACAATGCTGGGTATATTTTACTTACATTGTAAATGGTGGTCATGGCGAAAACACGAATGGCTATGGCGTTCGATCTGTTTTGCAGATGGCGAAAAGCAATATCTACCACTCGACCTGATTGGTTTTCATTGAAGGTTGCATATTGGAACATTCTAAAAATGCAGCGTTTAACGGCGTCATGACGATTTGAATCCAACGCGTCTACTAAGTCGTCGATAAATGGTAGAACAAGGTCTCGATTTAAATCCGACATGTGGCGGATTATTTCGGCACATGTTTGGCTCAACCGATCAGTTTCTTCAAGCAAAAAATCAAATAACCAACGCACAACCTTTTCATCATTGACATAAGTTGTTGCAAATTCTTGCCAGAAATTTTTATGATAACTAACAGATAGCTGTTCCCTTAATGCGGTTTTAGCCTCTGGTTCTCTAATGTCAATCATTCAAACGCAGTTTTAGTTCTTTTAAGTAAACCGTGCCATATTTTAAAATACGTTTGTGTTGGTGAGCCACTAATCGTGCACAATTTTACATGTTGGACATTCATACCCCGAACTTCCTTTTTGTAAGGTGATGCCTTTTACCCGCTCGACTACAAATTTTTGAATAAAGGAATGGTTGGCCTCATGGTTGTTGACATCAACTTGTTTGTCTTTATACATTTCACGAATCACGTTGTCGTACTGTTGGTTCCCCCAGCAATTAGGGCATAGGCCTTCTGGGGCCTCTTTGTCCGTTGACTCACTTTTACTAAAGTATTGTATAAGGTTGGTGATTAGCTGCATAAGATATTGATGAAATTAAAGGTCAAATATAAACTTTACTACATGCAATTCTGAGCAGTAAATTAAGTGGGTTACTCCTGAAAATTGACAAAGTTTTTGTTCGGAAATTCAAACAACTCCAAGTCAAAATAAGACACCGCAGCAACGATATGATCAAATATGTCAGACATAATGTGCTCATAATTCTCCCATCGTTTGTCTGCACTAAACGTATACAATTCAATGGGCCAGCCTTGTCCGGTGGGTTCCAGCTGACGGACCATCAGGGTCATATTTTTATTTATCGCTGGGTGATTCATCAGGTAGGACTCAATATACTTTCTGAATAATCCAATATTGGTCAAATTACGTCCGTTAATGGGCACAGATTTGTCTACGTTGTTCGAAGCATTAAACCGTTCGATATCGTTTTTTCGTGTTTCGATGTAAGCCGATATCAATTGAATCTTTTTTAGGCCTTCCAAATCAGCGTCATTCATAAATCGAACGCTATCTTGTTTAATTTTAATGGAACGTTTTATTCTTCGTCCATCACTTTCCATCATACCGCGCCAGTTTCTAAACGAGTCAGATATCAATGCATACGTCGGAATGGTGGTAATCGTTTTATCAAAGTTTTGGACCTTAACCGTGGCAAGGTTTATCTCAATGACATCGCCATCCGCTCCAAACTTGTCAAAGGTTACCCAATCGCCTATGCGCACCATGTCATTAATTGAGACTTGAATGCTGGCTACAAAACCTAAAATGGTGTCTTTAAAAATCAGTAGAATTATAGCTGAAGCAGCTCCTAAACCTGTAACAAATCGCAGAAATTCAATACCCGTAACAATGGCAAATACCGACATTAAGCCAATAATCCAGGCAAAAATCATGAACACCTGAATGTAGCTGTCTATTGGTTTATCTTTAAGGTTCGGTATGGTTTTAAAGAAGTCTTCTAGCGTTTTTAGCACACTGCGTGTGATGACCAGTATCAGAATGACACCACAAACTTTGAGGCCTTTATCCCAATAAATGGCATAAGGCTCAAAATCGGTAAAGACATACGGTGTGACTTTAAATGCCAGCACCAACGGAATGATGTGTGCCAGATTGCGGGGCACTTTATTTGTCACCAGTAAATCGTCAAAATGTGTTTTGGAAGATCTTGCGATTTTAGAAATTACTGCAACCAAGAGTTTGCGCAGCCCAAAATCTATTAGCAAAACGAAAAGTAAAATAACTAGAAGCAATACAACTAGATTCGTGTATTTGGCTGTGGCTTCAGTAAATCCATTATCGATAAAGAACTGATACAGGGTGTGATTAACTTTATTCAAGATATGTGCAATTTCTTAGGACAAAGTTACCAAAGAATAGGCAACTACTGCGTTTGGTATCTATTGTTCAATGCGAATTAGGAAATGTAGCTGAACACGTCTTCGACCTCGCGGCGTAAAGCCATTATTTCAGGCGAGTTCACTTTCGATAACCGAAAGAAGAAAATATCCTTTTGGTCAGCCTTCAGGTTAGCGAGTTGTTTAAAGCGCTCATATTCTTGTTTGATACCGGGTCTTAGTTCTTCAATTTGACTAAAATCGTCATCATCTATTCTGGCAAAAAGGAATGATGAAATCGACATGGGTTGTAATGCAATATCAAGCTGAGAAGCTGCCAACCAAAGTCGTTGGACGGCTATTCCTGCGTCTAAATAATCCGTATGACTTCTACTGGGCATGGTTAACACACCTAGGCACGATGCGGCATCAATGGCCTTTTGCGAAAGCTTGCCAAATTCATTTCCGAGACCCCATTTTTTAATGTGTTTGGTTACGTTCCAGTTTTTCGACAAAATAAGCCCAGCGCGTTCTGTAGCGGTCAAATCAATTGTGTCGATGTCGATACCGTCTCTGGTAGATTGCACTTCATTTTCATTCCACCGAATTTCTTTAGTGAAATGCCCATGACCAATTTTGTTGGTCATAAACAGTTTGTCTATTTCGCCAATAATCGATTTGACCTGCTCCATGTCATCCGGGTCGCTAAACAGTTTCATGTTTGCTCCTTGGATGGATTGCACTGCTTGCGTTAATAGGTCTTTTTGGTGCTGTGGGATGTTTTTTCGCGGTCCTAGGTTCCTGTTTGTACAACGCTTAAACACTTGGTCTATCAAATCTGGGAAAGGATGATGCGGTGTTGTTAGAGGCGAAAAAGAGATGCGTGCGATAAGTTGATTGTCTTCGCCAAGCGGGAAATATGCTGATTCGGTTTTGAGTTTTCTTTTCTCTGCGGCAAGGGCAATGTTCTCTAATGCAGCGCCAAAGCTTAATAACGATCCAGTATTGTTATAATTAAGTATAGAATTGGATCGCTCAACATCATTAAGCAGTAACAAACTCTCGTTTTTATATACCCAATTCCATGGCTGGACATTTCCGCCAGATGGCGCTTGCACCGCATATTTAACGATATCCGCAACCACAGACTCTTCTAGTACTATATTGTTTTGGGTGTCGTGATGAAACAGTTTGTCCTGTGCTAGTTGTAATTCTTCTTTATAATCAGATAGGTTAATTTTTGGATTATCTATAGCATAATCATCAAGTTGTTTTTTAAGAATATCATTTTCAACCTCATCATTGATTATTGTTTCAACGTCGACGATGTATCTACCTGACTTGGTGTATTGATTGAGCAAAATGCGTCTACAAACGTCTGTACAAATACCGCCACCAAAAATGACACCGGAGGCCAGTTGAGGCCACGTGGTAATGCTGCCTTCAATTTCTAGGATGGAAGCCCGCAGTCTTTCCGATGCGGTATCAATTCCAATCATGGGTAACAAGTACGGTACCTTTTCTTCGTTGGTTTTTGCTTCTTTGACTTTCGACAGATCTAAGTGATCGATTAGGCCATGAAATATTGGCCAATTAGGATCTAAATCAAAACGTTCTACGTCTGTCGTTCCTCTATCACTCGAGTTCATCACAACAGGAATACCAAGCTTTTTAGCGACCTGTCTGGTTTGGATTTTGGTAACCAATCCATCACAGACTTCTATGCATACATCAATGCCTCCATTTACAGCGAAGAAGTCGTGCAAATTTGATTCATCAATGCCCTCATGAAAACATTTAACGTCGAGAAAGGGATCTATTTCTGCAATTTCTCGCGCAACCACAATCGTCTTTTTGGTATTTAGATTTTGTACCCCAGTTTGAATACGGTTAAGGTTTGATAACTCTATGACGTCAAAATCTGCCAGTACCAACGAACCACAAATCCGCTCTGTAGCAATGGTTAAGGCAATAGCCTTGCCCACAGACAAACCAATAATCCCAATGGTTTTCTCATGTAAAATGGCTTCCTCTTGGGGCGTAATTTTATAATGATTGCGGTTGGTTCTGACTTCAATAAAATCAGGTTCGCTAAGAATGTGAACCAATTTTTCCAGCCAAGGATAATAGGCCCAAATGCCATATTCCTTTTTGTCTTTGTCCGACAGGTAGTTTACAACTTCTTGGTGCAAAGACGCTTCAGTAAATTTAACCTTAGGACTTCTAAGTTTTAATAACTCTAATAATTGACCCTCAATTTCATCAATAATCCGTATATAAGGTTTGGCTTTTAATAGCTCTGTAAGTTCATCAGCATCAGCAGGTTTGGATAAATTGAAAAGTATAGGCTTGCAAACTAATTGATCATCGTTGGTTACGTTCGTTTCTAGATGTGGCATTTTAAGGGGTTGGTTTGTTGTCAAAAGGTAAAACATCTTTTATCGTTATAATGCCAACGACTTGATTGTCTTGAACGATAGGCAGGCAGCCATATTCATTCTTTTTCATAATAGCAATGGCTTCTGTGATTTCTGTATTTGGAGAAACAGAAACAACATTTGATGCCATGATGTCTTCAACAAGCAAGGTTTTGCCTTTGCCGTCCGCTTGATGTTTTTTCATGTGGGTCCAGGTGAGCAAGCCCGATAGCTTTCCGGATCCGTCTTCTACTGGTACGTGATGAATGTTTTTCCAGGCCATAATAGACGTTGCCAAATCGGCATGGTCATTATAGTTGACTCTAAACACGTTTGTAGACATAATATGACCAACAAGAAAGGCATCTTCTACCACATGTAGGTTTTCTTCTATTGGCCACTTATCAACAGGAGTTCCACTGTCCTAATTTTTATGCATTGCCTTTGTCAATCGAACAAGGGCGTTGTCACTCTTCATTTTCTTATGGAGCGTACGGTATTGGGACGTAATCCATTGGGCACCTGTTTGAGTAAGGGTGCGTCTTTCAATAACACCCAATAGTCGATCAATGTCTTTCTGGTTAATGCCAACCTGCTTTAATCCTTTTCGAGCTATCGGTAAAAAGGTATTGAGTGTTAAATCGTATGTGCTTCTGATTTCTCCATCCCATCTTAGCATAGATTCTTTCCCATAGCGCGCAGCTTTTATGAAATTGGCTTTTGCATCGCGAAAGTCCATTTGAGACTCCATATCGTCGTATCTCGAGGGGCGACCAACCATTAAGCCAACCCAGTAGGCAAAATTTGCCATCTCATCTAATACGGATGGGCCACTGGGTATATACCTGTTCTCAATGCGTAAATGTGGTTTGCCACCACCTACGCCGTAGCACGGCCGATTCCATCGATACAAGGTTCCGTTATTCAAACACAATGCGTCGAGTTTTGGAATGGTCCCTTGGTCTAATTCATCCAATGCATTTTGTTCAATTTCTCGCGCCAATAGTATTTTGTGGTTGGCTAAGTCATTTTTAAAAATGTCAGCTGCTGATCCTTTTGACCACTGGTTACCAAAACTAACCCGAGCCTCTTGATTTTTTAAAGCATAACTGGCGTTTCTGGTATCTATGCTTTGTTGAAACAAAGCAATTCTTGTTTCGCTCCAAAGCTCTCGACCCAACAGAAGTGGAGAATTCGCACTTATAGATAACACAGGACCGGTAATGGCTTGGGCCCAATTGTAACTGCTTGTAAAGTCTTTCGGGTCTATTTGTAAATGTAATTGGAAACTGGTGTTACAAGCTTCAAATAATACAGAATCGTGTGTCACCAACAACTCGTCAACTCCTCTAATTTTGAGTGTAATATCTGATCCACGAGCCTTTTTAATGACCTCATTCATTGCCCAGTATCGAGGCGATTGGGTCATGTAATCGAACATTAATTCTGACTTACTTATGGTTGGCAAAATGCCGGTAAGCAGAATTTTGGTTTGATTTGCGTCACAAACCTTTGTGGCTTTGTCAAGCAAAGACTCTAATTGGTTTTGCATGAGCTCAAAGCAATCTTCTTTGAGGGTAAAGGGGTCGAGGTTTATTTCTAGATTATACCGGGCGAGTTCAGTAGTGAAGTGGTCATCATCTATTAGAGGCAATATGTCTTGAGCATTTTTGGCAGGTCGCCAGTGCTTGTCAACTAAACAGAACTCTTGCTCCGCGCCAATTCTGGTAATGCCAGTTTCTATAAGATTGTTGTCAATCATGCGTTCTAACGCCTCAATATCATTGAGCAATTGACGAATAAACTTTAGACGTGTTTCTCTCGAAACTTGAGTATTTGTTAATTCTTGTCCCATCTCTGGCTGTTCATGTAAAACACAACATGTCTTACGTTACTTCCAAAAGTATAAGATGACGACAAGGCATTTTATGATGAATGACAGTTTGCTAACTGTGATTCATCGGTGTATTATCAAATTCTACTTTGATACGTATACAGTTGGTAGTATCGCCCTTTTTGATCCAGAAGGGACTGGTGTACCCCACGTTCAACAATGTCGCCGTTTTCAATTACAAGAATTTGGTCTGCCTGCTGAATAGTACTTAGCCTGTGTGCAATGACAAACGTTGTTCTGTTTTTCATCAGGATGTTCAAACTTTGCTGAATGTATGACTCACTTTCTGTGTCAAGATTAGAAGTGGCTTCATCCAAGATGATGACTTTTGGGTCAGCTAGCAACGCACGAGCAATGGAGATACGCTGTCTTTGGCCTCCAGACAATTTAACACCTCTTTCGCCAATTACGGTGTCAAGTCCTTCATCAAACCTGTCTGTGAATTCGTTTACATAAGCGCCTTCTACAGCCGATTGCAGTTCAGCTTCAGTTGCATCTGGTCTTGGGAACAAGATATTCTCGCGGATGGTACCTTCATATAAGAAATCGTCTTGCAGCACAACGCCCAAATGTTGCCTAAAACTGCTCAGATGAACTGTTGAAAGGTCCGTTCCGTCTAAAGTGACCTTGCCTGCCGTGGGATTAAGAAAAGTTGCAGCTAAACTGGCAATGGTTGATTTACCAGAACCCGAAGACCCTACTAATGCGGTAACGCTGCCAGCTTGTGCCTCGAAAGATATACCGTGTAGCACTTCTTTACTCTCTTCATAACTGAATGACACGTTGTCAAATGATATGTTTCCTTGTATCTCTTTTATGGTTTTGGTTCGGTCCTCACTTTCATCTTCTTCGGTCATTTGCATTAATTCTTGCGTACGGTCTAAACCAGCCAACGCTTCTGTTAATTGTGACCCAATATTGCTCATTTGAACGATGGGTGCAATCATAAATCCAAGAAACAAGGTGAACGATACAAATTCTCCCGTTGTCATCGATTCATTCATGATGAAATAACCCCCAATGCCCATAATTCCTGCTGAAGCTAAGCCCAATAAGAATGTGGATGAACTGGTCATAACGGCAGTAGCCGTCAAGCTTTTTTTGACGTTTTGAAATAATCTATCTACGCCATCTTCGAATGTTTTATTTTCTTGTTCTTCGGCATTAAAGCCTTTAATTACCCGAACACCGTTTAAGGTTTCAGTTAGCCGCCCTGTAACTTCTGCTTTTATTTTACCTCGATCACGGAAGATTGGCCTGATGTATTTGAATGCTTTTAAGGCAACTACGGCAAAAACGGCAACCGGTACCAAAACAAAGGCAGTCATAGTTGCATTAATTTTTATCAGAATAATCAATGAAATGACAGCTGTAATGCTGCCGCCTATAAGCTGGACGAAGCCTGTTCCTACCAAGTTTCGAACACCTTCTACATCGCTCATAACCCGAGATACAAGCGCACCTGATTTGTTGTTATCAAAGAAGCTAATAGGCAAGGTGAGCAATTTTCGTTGCACCTTAGCCCGTAACACAGATATCAAATGTTGCGCTTCCACGCTGAGAATCCTAGTTAAGGCAAATGAAATGATGGCTTGAAGTAAAATGGCAAAGCCTACATACAATAGGAGAGAGGTTAAAGCTTCCATATTTTGAGAAGGAATAACATCATCGAGCAAGGTCTTACTGGCATATGGCAATACCAAACCGGCAAGACTGCGAACTATAATTAAACCGAGACCTAAAAGGATGATGCCTTTTCTCGGCCAAATAAATTCTTTGGCTGCCCAAATAAAAGATACTTTCTTATCACTCATGTATTGTTTATGGCTATTATCAAGCCAAAGTACTTTTCATGACGAATCGGCAGAAACAAAAAAATCGCATCCTTTTATGGATACGATTTTTTTTGATGGTTGGTTCTAGTTTTGGTCAATTCATCAGTCTTCCATAGTAAATTCAATATTTCCTTCTTGCACAATTTTGCGGACGTATTCCTTTTTATCCGTGTCATATTCTTCGAACTCTCCGGAAAAAATTATCTTACTATATCCTCCAGGAGATATATCCCATTTATGAAAGTCGACTCTTACACTATTTGGTAAAATAGGTTCTACGATACCTTTATTGGACGTTGAAAAATCTATGATCCATTTGTCAAGGACGCCTCTGTGAAACGTATAATAGTGTGGTTGTCCGTCTGGTTTAAAGTCTGACAACATGGTAATGGAAAGGAATGGACCTTGGGTAGAGAATCGATCTGCCGGTAAAACAATGCCCATCTGGTTTTTGCTTTTGTTCTCTCCAACCTTAGCATCACTGAAGCTATACACTTCCCCATCTATTGAATAAGATGCAGTTAGTGACTTAATCTTATCAGTATAAACTACATCAAGTTGTTCCTTAGGTGGGTCTGGACAAAACATGAGTTCTCCCATGTCTTTATTGGATTTCTCAACCTTAAGTGGAGTCATTTTTTGTATGACATAATCTTCCCTGTTTCGAAGCAAAACGCTTTGTGTTGTATTTGGCTGAATTTTAAAAGAGAACTCCCCGTTTGACGTGCGCACGCCATAACGTCCACCAATCAATACCAAGACATCATCTGTTTTTTTGGATTCACAGTCAATGACGCGCCCTGTTACGACCACCGGCTCTGGGAAATATTCGTCAGGGATGATTATATCACCAATAATTCCAGATGATGGGATATTGATAATAGTATTATAGGGTTTAATGTTTAATCGGCCACCTCTAATGGTTATATTGATATCTATATTAATAGGCATCAAACCACGGAAATGTCCGAATTGATCGGTATTGCCATGGGCAGCTCTGGCTCCATTAGCTTTTAATTGCATGGTTGCATATTTTACAGGAGTACCATCCTCATAATATATAGTACCGTTTGCTTCTCGGGCATCAATAGGTATGTCGCAATTCCAGAATGAGAAATGTTTAACACTGCCTATGTAGGCGTTACCTACTTTAGTAGCTTCGCCTTCTTCTACCCAATATCCCTTATCTTCATTGAAATACCACAATGGAATACTATTCGGTGCATTGGCACCAAGGCTCGAGGGTATTGGAGATGTTATCTCAGCTGTATTACCTTCTGCAAGTTGTAATGCAGAACCATTTGTACCTGTTAATTCAACAGCCATCATGCCAAAGGACGACAATAGTGATTCCCCATCGGGGCTTACCGAGCGCAGACTTCCTGGCATTGTGGTGCCGGCTTCTTCAGAGGTCGGATCTATATATGCACCGCTCACATTTACTTGACCCGTATACGCATTACCAGATTCATCCACGAATCCTGAACCCATTTCGATGTTGACAGATTCAAATTCTACTTTTCCTCCACTGGCCGCATCAAAACTTCCCGCAATCGTTTTCTTTAAAAGTTTAATGTCAACCAAATTGTTACCATCTGTTGGGTAAAAACTTCTACTTCCTAAGAAGTATCCATTTTTATTCACCTTTACATAGGCGTGTTTATCATAAACTTTCGCATTGTTAATGTAAAAGAAGCCATTCTCATCTGTCTTGGTAATTGCACCCATCACATCAACATGAGCATCAGCAACAGGTTGATCCGTTTCGTCTACAACTACACCAGAAATTGTATGTTCTTCTGCTTGGCCAACATTGATTTCGAAGTCCGGATGGATGTCATCGTTCTCGAGGGCACATCGGTTAAAGGACAGCAGGTAAAAAATGGATAAAAGAAGGAGGAGTTTTGTGTTTGGTTTTTTCATAATCTTAGGATTTGTTTTTCATGGGTGATACTTAATTACAGACACAATGTAGAGAAAAAAGGTTGCCTATAGAAGGTATATGAAACGTGTGAAAGCCGGTTGAAATGAAACAAACCCCGACCATTGCTAGAATCAAGGAGACAAATTAAATCTTAATATGTCAGCGACCTGACAAAGGTTTTAAGTTCAAATGACAATCGAAAAATATCATAGAATTTCAGAAGTATCGATAGAAACAACTTCATAATTTGTAACAAATAAGGTGTAATCACTTTTCAGCATTTAATGCTGATTTTACAGTAAATGCAAAAACGGTTTTGGGTTTTGAAAAGCGCTTGTTTTACTCATAGAATGGAATTCCGCTTTCTAAGCTTATCCAGTCTATGGCCTCTTCTTTAGTTTTGGTGCACACTTGGTGACCTTCAAGGCGTGCAAATAAATTGAATATCGGGATTAGCATACGTAGCAAGAAATTCGGATTTACAAATGCATGTAATTGAATTCTGTTGGCATATGTTTTGTCTAAGTTGAAAATGCCTTTACCTAAATAAATGATTGTTTTGATGCTGGCCCATTTCATTGCTTTCATGTCCGAAATTATAAATAGAGGCCCAGAAGAATTCTGTAAAACACTCTCTATAAGGTCTAAGTGTTCTCGCGTCTGAGGGATTGTTGGGTTAAGGTTTTTAACAGTCTGAACAATTAACGGCAAACGGCTTATATCAACAGTCGCACAGGCACTTTCCATTGTGGTAGGCTGTGACATTTTCGTATCGTGTGATTAAATCGAACAGTGCAAAGTTAGTAAAACAGTTATATGTAGTTAGTTATAGTTCGGTTTGAGGTTTTCATTTTTGTGTAAATGATAGTAATACTATTGAATATGGTAGTTTTAATAACAAAAGTGAAAATAAGTAAAACATTTACAATGTTTTACTGTTTAACCCTCTGATGAATGACTTATTAAGTACGGTTCACATCAAAGTGAACGAAGGCATATATCTAAAAGATCCTGATTCTTCTGAATTGGGGAAAGGGATTGTCTCTGAAGGGCTTTTATTGATTGATGAAATTGGGTTGGAGAAAACAACGTTTAAAAAACTTGCCCAAAGACTTGGTACGACAGAAGCCTCTATCTATCGCTATTTTGAAAGTAAATTCAAGTTGTTGGTTTATTTAACTTCCTGGTATTGGGGATGGCTTGAGTACCAACTTGTATTCAGTATCACAAACATTTTAGATCCAGAGAAAAAACTGCGCATCGCGATTGATGTTTTAAGTCAACTCAACGAAAAAAAAGAAAGTGGAAGCCACATAAACTTTACGGTACTCACGCGTGTTGTGGTGTCTGAGTCATCCAAAGCGTACCTAACCAAAGACGTGGATGAAGCTAATAAGGAAGGGTTTTATGCCGGCTATAAACGTGTGGTTCAACGTGTTAGCGACGTAATGTTAGAAATTCAGCCTGAATTTGAATTTTCACATACATTGTCGTCAACGGTAATGGAAGGCATACACCATCAAAAATACTTTGCCCAACATTTACCGTCGCTCACGGATACAACTGAAAAACCAAGTCAGATGTCTCAATTCTATGGAGATATGGTTTTAGCCACTTTAAAATCAAATAAGTAAAATGACTAACCCATTAACGCCAATTAATAGATTCTTTAACCTGTTAAAAGTTGACAGGCAAGATATTGTTAGTATATACGTTTACGCCATATTTCAAGGACTGGTAACACTTTCGTTACCGCTTGGTATTCAGTCAATTATTAACCTAATAACCGGTGGGCAGGTTTCGACTTCATGGATTGTTATGGTGATTTTTGTTGTCTTAGGAGTTGCGTTTACAGGAGTATTGCAAATCATGCAGCTTACCATATCTGAGAATTTGCAGCAAAAGATATTTACACGATCTGCGTTTGAGTTCGCCTATCGGATTCCGCGGATGAAGGTGGAAGCTGTAGACAAAACATATATACCCGAATTGGTAAACCGGTTCTTCGACACCTTGTCTATTCAAAAAGGATTGTCAAAGATCTTGTTAGATTTTTCATCTGCGTCACTGCAAGTGTTGTTTGGGTTGATGCTATTATCACTATATCACCCGTTCTTTATTCTTTTCAGTTTTTTGTTGTTATTAGGCGCATATATCATTTTCCGACTTACAGGGCCAAGAGGTTTGAAAACCAGCATTGTTGAGTCCAAATACAAATATGAAGTGGCGCATTGGCTAGAGGAAATTGCACGGGCAATGGAAACCTTCAAATTAGCTGGAGACTCTCCGCTACCACTGCAGAAAACAGATGAAAAAGTTGAGGGGTATTTGAAGTCAAGAAAGTCGCATTACAAAACCTTGGTTATGCAATACATAAACCTGGTTGGTTTAAAGGTGTTTATTGTGGCTGGGTTGCTCATTATTGGTGGGATGTTGGTTATAAATCAACAAATGAATATTGGCCAGTTTGTAGCATCGGAGATTATTATACTGCTGATTCTTGCCTCCATTGAAAAACTCATACTGAGTATGGAGACGATATACGACGTGTTAACGGCGATCGAGAAAATTGGTAATGTGACGGACCTACCACTTGACCGTGACAACGGAACCCGATTTGATCCAGTTCAAATGTCAAATATCGGCATCGAGATGGACCATGTGTCTTATAAGTTCCTTGGTGAAAAGGAAGATTTTCTTAAGAATATTGACTTAAAGTTATCAGGAGGAGACAAACTCTGCCTGTCGGGTTATAATGGTTCAGGTAAATCGCTATTACTCCAATTTATGGCTGGTCTTTACGATGAATTTAGAGGAAACATTACATACAACGGGATTCCTATAGGGAATTGGTATAAAGAAGACTTGCATAGAATTATAGGTGACAACTTAATAAAAGAAGAAATATTCAAGGGGACGTTATTAGAAAATATAACCTTAGGTAAGCCATACATTAGCCATGAAGAAGTTCAGTCCATATGTGATGTAGTTGGTTTAGGCGGATTTGTCGCAAGCCAGCAAGAAGGCTTTAATGCCGAGATGATACCTGGAGGCCGAAACTTACCAAAAAGCACACGGTTGAAAGTGATACTTGCGAGGTGTTTAGTCGGTAAACCAAAAGTAATTCTCATTGAGAATAGCTTCAATTTACTCGGTGAAACAAGTAAAAAAGCTTTTGTCGATTACCTGTTAAAATCTGATGTTACCGTGGTTGTGATATCAAACGACCCGAAAGTCGCCGCTCGTTTCGAAAGAAACATAGTGATGAAGGATGGAAGCATCCTGGCTGACACAAATTTCAATACGCTCCAAAAAGAGCCATGGTTCAATGAAGTATTTGATATTAACTAAACATGCTAAACTTAAGTCCAAATAGAATAGACGGTAAGATCGAAACCAATAAGTATCGATCGTTTTCTATCGTTAAAGATTATAAATCAGGGAAGATTTTAGCTCGATTACTTATTATTTCTTTACTCACGTTTATTGTGGTCTTGTTTTTTCCTTGGACACAAAATATTCAAGTGAGAGGATATGTAACAACGCTTCAGCCAGACCAACGACCACAAACAGTGAATTCAATTATTGCTGGTCGGATTGAAAAATGGTTCGTACGTGAAGGGAATTTCGTGTCGAAAGGTGATACCATCATGTTTATCTCAGAAATCAAAGACGCCTATTTTGATCCTGGATTACTTGCCAATACGGAATCCCAAATTAAGTCGAAGGAGTTAACAGTGGATGCCTACATGGACAAAATTAAATCCTTGGATAGCCAGATAGACGCACTACTGCGCACTAAAGAGTTAAAAAGAGAACAGGCAAATAATTACATCGAGCAAGCCAGGTTAAAAATACAGTCGGACAGTATGGATTTAAGAGCAGCCGAAACGAATTTGACCATAGCCAAACGACAGTTCGAACGAATGGAAGAATTGTATAAGCAAGGCTTAAACTCTTTAACGGATTTGGAGTCTCGTAAGTTGAAGCTGCAAGAAACCCAGGCGAAGCGCATAAGTGCTGAAAACAAATTATTAAAAAGTAGGAATGAGCTTATCAATGCGGAAGTGGAACTAAGCTCAATTGATAACCAGTACCGTGATAAACTGTCTAAGGCAGAAAGCGAGAAATACGCATCACTGTCTAACATGTATGATGCAGAAGCCATTGTGACTAAAATGCAAAATCAGTATATGAATTATTCCATACGGACGGGTATGTATTATATAACGGCTCCGCAAGATGGTTACATTACCAAAGCCATTCGGTCTGGTATTGGCGAAACTGTGAAAGAGGGAGAGGAGCTCTTGAGTATAATGCCAAGTAACTACGATTTGGCGGTTTCGATGTATGTTAAACCCATGGACTTACCGTTGATGCAAAATGGTCAGAAGGTACGTTTTATGTTTGACGGTTGGCCCACGGTTGTGTTTTCAGGTTGGCCAAATTTATCGTACGGTACATTTGGCGGAGAGGTGGTTGCCATTGATAATTTTATTAGTGAAAATGGCAAATACAGAATCTTAGTTGCTCCAGATCCAACTGATGAAGAATGGCCAACAGCATTGCGTGTAGGGTCGGGTGCAGATGGCATGTCTCTATTGCAAGACGTACCTATTTGGTACGAGATTTGGCGAAAGCTAAATGGATTCCCGCCAGATTACTACATCGATTTGAATTCCCAGAACCAAACACAAACAAAAAAAGGTACATGAGTAAGCGAATTATAGGAATCATTTTTTGGTTGTTATTGCCTTTTTATGGTTGGACGCAAGCAACGATAAAAACGTTTAGTCAAGATCAACTGCTCTGGTTTGTGCAGAATTATCACCCTTTAGCCAAACAAGCCAACTTGGTTATCCAAAAAGGAGAAAGCACCGTACGCATGGCAAGAGGTGGTTTTGATCCGAAATTAGAAGGTCAGTTTGATCAAAAAACGTTTGACGATAAAAACTATTATAGTCTTTTGCAAGGTGGATTAAAGATTCCTACTTGGTATGGCATAGCGTTGAAAACAGGTTACGACCAAAACAGTGGCATTCGACTTAATCCTGAGGATGATGTGCCAAACGGAGGGTTGTGGTATGGGGGTATTTCTGTAACGCTGGGTAACGGTTTATTTATTGATCAGAGACGAGCAACCTTAAGACAAGCCCAAATATTTTCAGAATCGACGTATGCTGAGCAGCGTAAGTTGATGAACGATTTGTACTTTGATGCCATCAAGTCTTATTGGAAATGGGTCGCCGCATGGAATCAGTTTTCTGTCTACGATGAGTCTTTGACACTTGCCCTCGACAGGTTTGAGGCTGTAAAGGGTAGTTTCTCCTTGGGCGACAAACCAGCTATTGACACCTTAGAGGCATTTATTCTGGTTCAAAAACGTCAATTGAATCGGACGGATTATGCGCTCGAATATCAGAATGCAACCCTTGAATTATCCAATTTTTTGTGGTTTGAAAACAACACGCCGTTGTTGATTACAGACAGTTTAATACCAGTAAATTTGGACCAGTTGTCACTGCAAAAGACAATGCCTTACGACACCTTGGAGCAATTGATGATTGGACTTGACGGCAACCACCCAGATATGGTCTTGTATGATTTCAAACTTGCGACAATGAATATTGACAGAAGGTTGAAAAAAGAGGCTTTAAAACCGACGGTAAATGTACAATACAATGTATTAAACGAACCTATTGGGAATAGTGTGATTACAGGTTTAACACCCAACAATAGCAAACTTGGCGTATCTACAGGATTCCCCATTTTCTTGCGTAAACAACGTGGTGCCCTGCAATTAGCAAACATCAAAATTCAAGAAACACAATTAGGGCGACAACAAAAGTTGCTTGAACTTCAAAATAAGTTACGGGTATACTACAACGAGCAACTGACATTAAATAATCAAGTAATTCTGTATACAGATGCAGTTGCGAACAGCAACAGGCTTTTGGCCGGAGAAAGGCAAAAGTTTAGCGCTGGAGAAAGCTCCGTATTTATGGTGAACACCCGGGAGAATTATGTGATTAACGCAAGATTGAAACTGGTTGAGTTAACCACTAAATACCAGATTTCTTCATCAGGTGTTCAGTGGGCAGCAGGAACACTGTTCACCATCAATTAAACACTCTTTTGTGCGCTAAGGCCTGAACCACATGGGCCAAATGGTGATTGCAGTGCCAAGCGTATAAGCCTATAAAGTGATTTATGGTTAAAGTTGCCTCATGTTCTGGATGAACCAATAGCTTTTGTAGTTCGTCTGCTGACAAGTGATTTAAAAGGTATGACCACTTTTCATGTAAGCCATCTCTAGTGGTGAGTATGTTTTTTTTATATACATAATGTTTAATTCATGGGAATTTACAAAGGCCTACATGTACTTATGTTTATTCCCGCTATAAATGTAGGAAATCCACTTGGGTATCAGTGAAAAAATCAAAAAATCTAAACAGGATTATTCCTCAAACCTTCGCAAGCTTCGGTTTTCTGTGTTTGTAAGATTTTCTGATTAGAACAATGTCGTTCTAGTAAGTGCTGAGATTTGTTTTTAATTTGAATAAATGAGAATTTCCGCCAACCGCCAACCGCCAACCTCAATGGTTAACGACATTTTATCCTAAATCAAAAATCATCAGTCAGAAATCACCACAAGATTATTCCTCAAACCTTCGCAAGCTCCGGTTTACGTCAAGATCCTGATAGGCTCCAAATTCCGAAAGCAAAGTTCATCCGCCTTTGGCGGCTTACTTTTTTGTTCCCTTTCGAAAACTCAAGCGAGCTTGGTTTTCTCTGGAAACAAAAAAGTCCACCAACCGATCGGTTGGTGGACTTTGCTTTCTTAGTGACC
>CAJQIC010000067.1 GCA_905478335.1 uncultured Bacteroidia bacterium
GGTAGCAGACTTAGATCAAAACACTGAGTTTCGTATTAAATGGCCAAGAGGAGAAATGGGAAGTTTACCTGCTGACAATGAACAATTTATGTTGATTGAACATTTGGCAGGAGAACTTGAAAGTTTAGCCACTGAGATCGAAGAAGGCAGGGCGCCTTATGATCAACAACAAAAACTAACACTTGAGTTTTATGAAAAGAGAATTAACAATTTAGAAGAACAAATTGAAAAACTCAAAGACGCTCAGTTAGAAATTAAACAAAAGAACGGACACTAAAATGACAACTGAAATGGTATGCATCACTCTATTATTATATGTCAATGGCGCAGTAGAATCGCACGTTGGACATCACAAAATGGTAGACTGCTTGAAAGCAAAAAAAACTAATGAAAGATCTTATGATGGTGAAAAGCCATTTAGGTTTACATGCCAAAAACGCCTGGTAGAAGTTGGAAAGGATGCTAGCGGCAAGGACTATATTGTTCGTTTGCTAGATACAGATGAGAATCCACGGATCAAAGCGAAAAGTATTACAGAGAAGCTAGGAGGATGATATGGTTAAAGAGGCAATCGTATTATTAATGTTCTTTGGCAGTCCTCTGCAAATACAAGAATACACAGTGAGAGACGGTCTGAGTGAATGTTTGAAAGCAAAACGAACAATCTCCCGTAACGTAAAATCACCTGGATCAAACGCATATAAAGGTTCTATGAGATTGGCTTGTAAGAAACTTATGGTAAAAGTGGATGAAGATAACCGTATACTTGAATTTGTAACCGTTAAGAAAAGTGAATTAAAACCATTCTAAGAGAGCTTGACAGCCTCACAAAAAAATAGTATAATACACTATGAATAATCCATATAGTACACTGGGCGTGAGCAAAAATGCGACTGAGGCTGAACTGAAACAAGCCTATCGTAAACTTGCTATGGAAAATCATCCAGACAAAGGTGGAGATCAAAATCGCTTCGCTGAGATTAGCAGTGCGTACGACACACTGAAGGACCCACAAAAACGTGCTGCATACGATCATTTCGGAACGGCAGATCCACAACAACAAAGACCACATGGCTTTGGTGGGTTTCAGCAAAGTGGACAGCCGTTTGATCTTGACAGCATCTTTGAAATCTTTGGCCAACGCATGCACCCAAATGCCAGGCGCGGCCCTCCAGATGCCAGAGTAAGCATGGTAATTGATCTTGCTGATGCAGTTCGTGGCGGCAAACGTGCATTTGCAGTGCAAACACCCAATGGACAAACCAGTATTGAAATAACCATACCCAAGGGCGTAGTTGACAACGAAAACATACGCTATCCAAAACTTGCGCCAGGTGGCATGGACTTGGTTGCAAACTTTAGAGTTCGGGCGCACCAGCATTGGCAGCGTGATGGACTTGACATGCACTGTGAGCGTCCAATAGATTTTTGGCAATTGATACTGGGAACTACACTGAGCATAACAGACATCTTGGATCGCACATACGGATTGACCATACCGCCGACAACTAAACCGGGTGCAGTAATGAGACTGCGTAACAAAGGCATAGAACGCGAAGGACACAACACAGGTGATCTATTTGTTAAGCTACGAGCAACCATGCCAGACAACATCGATGAAGAAATACTAAAAGTAATCCGAGAACACCAAGTCAATAAATAATTTAAAGAACAAAGGAAACAGATGCAACAGAATCCTGAAATTGAACATATCCTAGGACAAGCGCAACGCTTGGCAAAAACCAAAAAGCATGCTTATGTAACGCTGGAGCATTTGACACTTGCATTGGTTAGACATACTCCGTTTTGGAATTGCCTTGAAAAGTTTGGAGCCAGCCCAGTTGCTATTGACGAAGAGCTAGAACTTTACCTTGATGCGCAAATGGGATTGATTGATCATAAAGATCGCAGCGAACCAAAGAAAACCAATGCAATAGAAAGAGTGTTTAATCGAGCATTAACACAGGTGATGTTTGGCGGGCGGCGCAGCATGGAAACTGTTGATATCTGGTTAGCCATCATAGCAGAAAACAACAGTCATGCACAGTACTTTATGCTAAAGCATGGCGTTACCAAGCAAGAGTTTGTGCCGTTTTGGCAAGAGAATTATGCTCGTCGAAATAAGTCACCTGACATGGTTGCAGATCAAGCAGACGAGATCCTGGAAGAGCATTGTACAAATATCACACAACTTGCAGTAGATGACAAACTTGAGCCTGTGATTGGGCGCGATGCTGAACTAGAAGAAATTGTCACTGTGTTAGCCAAACGTTTTAAAAGCAATGCGCTATTGGTTGGCGATCCTGGCGTTGGCAAAACTGCTATTGCCGAAGGTCTTGCCACATTGATCAAAGACAACCATGTACCTACGTTCTTGCAAAACTTTGAAGTGTGGGGATTGGAAATTGGCAGTTTGCTAGCAGGCTCAAAATATCGCGGTGAGTTTGAAGAAAAACTTAAAGACGTTATTGCTGCACTGGAAACAAAGAAAAACTGTATACTGTTTATTGACGAAGCACACACCATGAAAGGCGCAGGCGCAGGAGGTGGCGGCGGCTTAGATTTTGCCAACATGCTCAAACCAGCAATTACCAAAAACAATATCAAAGTAGTAGCAAGCACAACTTGGGAAGAGTTTTACGAAAGTTTCGAACAGGATCGTGCGCTAATGAGACGTTTTTATAGAATCAGCATTGACGAACCTGATCAAGCAACCACAGTTAAAATATTGGAAGGGCTAAAGCCACGGCTTGAAAAGTTTCACAATGTGAAAGTTGACAGTCCTGCTATTGTTAAAGCAGTTGACCTCGCCACACGTTACATGGCTGACAAAAAAAATCCTGATAAGAGCATTGACTTAATTGATGCTGCCTGTGCTGTTGAGCGTGTAAAAGATCAAGAAGGTTTAGTGGTCACTGAAGATCTCATTGATGTGCAAGTATCTCGTATTGCAAATATTCCAGAAACCAAAGTCAAAAGCGATGCTAGCGATAAAGTGCTTGAACTTGACAGCAATATTAAACAACGTCTGTTTGGTCAAGATCATGTTGTTGACGAAGTGCTAGAAAGACTCTACGTGAACTATGCCGGCATCAGTACCACTGGACGGCCAATGGGTGCGTTTCTGTTCTTAGGTCCAACTGGTACAGGTAAAACTGAATTCGCAAAATTGCTAGCAGAAAACCTGGACATGGAAATGCTGCGTTACGACATGAGTGAGTATCAAGATCGCCACACGGTGAGCAGCCTACTTGGTGCACCCCCGGGCTTTGTGGGATACAACGACAGCAATCTTGGCGGCGGCAAACTGATCAGTGATGTTAGCAAACATCCATACAGTGTGCTACTGTTTGATGAAATTGAAAAGGCACACCCTGACGTAAGCAATATTTTCCTACAAATGATGGATGAAGGAAAGATTGCTGGTGCAAATGGAAAAGTTGTTGATGTTAAAAACTGTATTATTATTATGACATCAAACTTGGGTGCTAGAGATAATGAAAACAACAACATTGGCTTTGGACAAGACTTAACAAAAACAGGATCCGAGGACAAAGCAGTTAAAGACTTCTTTAAACCTGAGCTTCGTAATCGACTGGATCTTACTGTTAAATTTAAAACACTTGAGACACTGGCCATTAAGAAAATTGTTGCCAAGTTCACAGGCGAGTTACGCAAAAGTCTCAAAAGTAAAAACATCAATCTTATTGTTACTGAGGCATTGGTTGATCGTTTAGTTGAAGTGGGATATGATCCTAAAATGGGAGCAAGACCATTGGGACGCAAGATTGATGAGTTAATCAAAGTTCCGCTGTCAAAGAAAATACTGTTTGAAAAACTAAGTAATTGTCACGTCACTGCTGACTGGGTGCGGATTAAAGCTAAGAAATATGCTGTAGGTCTTACCAGCAAGCCTAAAACAACAGTGAGTGGCGGCGAAGTAAATCAGGATGGTATTGTAATTGTTAACGAATCAGAAAATTAAAAAAGAAACTCGCAGTAGCCTGTATTTTAACGAATACAAACACTGCTTAAAGTTTTACTTGCCCGATGTGTTTACATTACGCTATCGTTCGCATGTGAAGATTGACGAAATATTAGCATACAATGCTAAACGAAACTTCAACTGGGGAGGTAGTTGGCAACGTAATACAAATTCACACGGTACCAGTGAGGATTTACACGAACTTTTGTATTTCATTGAAGATATGGTTGACAGTTGCAAGTTAACAGTTCAAAGACATCACGGATATCTATACACCAATAATTGGGATGTAATTGAAACAGTTAGTAAACTTGAGTATATTATGGCCATTCAAGGCAAGTCAGTTGAGCTTGCTGAAGCTGGCACAATGAAGTTAAAGAGTCCTAATCACGTCTACCGTACCTATTTTAAAACACAACGTATACAGCAAGAAGAAAAATCACGCATGGCTCAGTTTATAAATTCACAAACTGAAGTTCGCCCAGGCCCTGGATTTAAAGACTTCTTAACTAACTGGACCAACTATTGTTATGTGCAACAAAATCACTTTGTAGATCACAATGATATGGGTGTCATAACCATGCTACAACTGGTGTGTCCTATCAAAATTAAGAAAACTCTAGAGTTAATATGCGATAAATAACAGTATGGCAAAGATAAATTCAACATCAATAGCAATTACAGTTAGTGAACTAGCAAAGGACGATAGCCCTGCACGTGAACTTCTCAGTGATGATATTATTGCACAACTAGAAGCAGTAATTACACAACTAGCAAGCGAAAGTGCCCCTGGCGGCGTGCTTGTAGAAGTACTAAAAGCAGAGTAACATGAAGTCAAGCAGTCTTGTAC
>CAJQIC010000068.1 GCA_905478335.1 uncultured Bacteroidia bacterium
AGGAAAAAGACCAAAATCAGGACACTTAAGGCTCGTAAAAAACAGTATCAGAAATTTAAACTAAATTAGCATGAACTCTCTCTTAGTTTTTCACTCAAAAAGTTCAACTTTCGCTGAAGACGTACAGCCCTCTTTTAATTAAAGTCTTGTCATCATAAACTTCGATAGTTCCTTGAATAGCTTTTTCTCTATACTTTAATGAACTCATACGTTGTGTGATTGATTATAATCCAAAGATACATCAAAAGCATAACTAAAAAAAACCGTATACAGAGCCGTATACAATTGACATAAAAAAAGCCTAACTCGTTAATAGTTAGGCTTAAGTTGTGATCCAGCTGGGACTCGAACCCAGGACCACCTCCTTAAAAGGGAGATGCTCTACCAACTGAGCTACTGAATCATCCAATCAACAGTTATGGGCGAAACCAATTCCGTTTTTTGAGGGTGCAAAAATAGATTTTTTAACAATCAAAACAACATACCTTAAGATTTTTTAAATCTTTTTTTGATATGTGATGTGCGCTTTGATTTCTGCTGCCCCGATAGAGGCCAATAGTTGTAACATTCTTGGGTTAAAATCTCCAATCCAAGCCAATTCACTTGTTTGTAAATGTGGGTCTGTTTTTATCAACTTAAAGACCTTCATCATCATTCCAGATGTTATGCCTAAGCCTTGATGGCTGGGGATTACACCGAATACTAAGCCTCTTATTTTTGTGACCGGTACGCGTGACTTGAAATACAAGAATTTTAATTTACCAAACCAATTCAGATTGCCATTGAGGTATTTAAAGATCTCGTTTACTTCGATTATACTGACGTAAAATGCTACCGGTTTGTCTTTGTCATAGGTGAACCAGATTAAATCTTCTCGCATCACCGGTTTCATCGACTTCATTAGTTTTAAAACCTTTTCTTTTGACAATGGCACAAAGTGTTCGTGCTGTTTCCAAGCTGCATTATAAATAGCAGCAAAGTCAGCAGCGTATTTGCGTAAGTTTTGTTTATCAATATGCTTGATGATTAAGTCGGGATTATTGTCAACCTTTTTAGCCAGCGCGGATATTTTCTTTTCATTAAACCGGTCTGGTGAAATCTCTTGAGTCGACTGACGTATCATGATTTCGAAACCGAATGACTTAAAAAATTCTTCGTAATACGCCGGATTGTAGTTCTCTTGATAGCTCGGTTTTTGGAAACCTTTGACCATCAACCCCCAAAACTTGTCGCGTTCACCATAATTGACCGGTGCCTCAACAATCGATAAGCGGTTAGATTGTAACCAAGTTATACCCGTTTTGAATAGTAAGTGGGCGGCAGTTTGGTCATTAATGCATTCAAAAAAGCCAAGTCCACCTTTGTCCCCTTTGTTAACAAACGCGGCAATCCTACCAATAGCTTCATTGTTGTTCAACAACAACCATATCCCAACTTCATTTGGTGCTTTGTTGTCCCACAATATCTTTTTAATTTCCTGTCGAATATGTGGAATGTATTCTGGGTCATTCTTATAGATGCGCTTAGGGACATCTAAGAATGCGCGAAACAGTTTGCTGCTATCTACTTTTACAATTTGCATAAAATGTCTAACGTTTTTTGAATCGTTGACGACATGATTTGCTCTGGATTAGATGCAAATTCTCCCGAAAGACGATTTGCCATAATAGCATTAATAGATATGGACTTGTGTCCTAAAAGTTTACACAGTCCGTAAATACCTGCCGTCTCCATTTCGATGTTGGTAATACACCGACCGTTTATATGCAGGTCGCCTAATTCTGCGATAACATCAGTTGAAGGAGAGAGTCTAAGCTTCCTGTTTTGTGGAGAGTAGAACCCCCCAGTGGTTAATGTTACTCCCGAAGTAAATGTATTTGAAAATCTATCAACTAATGAGGCATCTGCTTCAAATACGTAAGGCTTGATCGGTAATTCTGTAAAAGCCAATTTATTTAACCAAGCGGCTTCTTTTGGTGTTGAGTCTGGGAGCTTATACCAAGCAAATAGGGATTCTAGCCCAATGGCAACTTCTGTGGCAATTACAGTGCCTATTGGTACGTCATTATTCATACTGCCAGAGGTGCCAATCCGGACTATGGTCAACGATGTATGTTCTGTCTTTACTGTTCTTGACTTTAAATCGATATTGAAAAGTGCATCAAGTTCGTTGAGTACAATGTCAATATTGTCTGTCCCCATTCCGGTGCTCAAACAGGTTATTGCCTTTCCTTTGTATGTGCCCGAATGAATTACGAATTCTCGATTTGATTTGATGATCTCGACATCATCAAAATATTGACTGACTATCTTAACACGGTTTGGATCGCCAACGGTAATGATGGTTTTAGCGATGTCCTCTGGCAACACTGCCAAATGGTACACCGAACCGTCAGGGTTAAGTATTAATTCAGATTCTTGCAATTCTTAAAATGTAATAGTACTACTTTTGCGGCAAATAAACACGATTCGATGAACTCAATAAAAACGCCAAAGGAGAACATTATTTTAGTCCCAACCGATTTATCTACTGCGTCAGCACATGCAATGGACCATGCAGTAGGGATTGCTGAACTGTTCGACAACCAAATAACACTGTTGTATGTTGTTGAAGAAAGCTTTTTTAAATCTATTTTTAGTGGAGGGATGGAAAAGGCTGTGTTGATAGATACAATCAATGCAAAATTGTTGGAAAAAGCTGAAGCGATTAAAGCGAGTCACCCAAACCTGACTATCAATACGTTGGTGCGTGAAGGAAAAGTATACAAACAAATTATAGACGTATCTCAAACCTTTGCATGTGATAGCATTGTAATGGGATTTAGCGGTGCAAGTGGAATGGAAAGGTTTATGGGAAGTACAACGACCCGTGTACTGAAAAGTTCTGAAGTGCCAGTTGTTATTGTAAAAGACGTTCGTTCGAACATCAAATATGAAAAAATTGTACTCCCCATTGACTTGACAAAAGAATCACGTCAAAAAGTAGATTGGGCGATACATGTGGCTAAGCAATACAACTCTGAAATCCATGTAATTATGGAAATTGAGAAAGATGAATTTTTAGCGAAAAGGTTGAAGGCAAGCTTAAAGCAGGTTGAAAAGATTTTAGCGAAAAACGGAGTTAACTATACATCTAAAATACTTGATGATACAGACTATCCGGACCATTTCGGCAAAGATGTTGTGCAGTATTCAGACGAAATATCGGCGGATTTGATCATGATTATGACTCAAAAAGAGGCAGGTGTCCAAGATTATTTAAGAATTGGTTCGTTTGCACGTCATATCATACATGAATCGAAAAACACACCAGTAATGGCCATCAAGCCTAAACAAACAGTTACCTATTGGGCAACTGAGTCATTCGCTTAATAGATTATAGATTCTGATTGGTCGACATTCGAGGGTAAATACTTGAAAGTAAAATAAATGCCAACAGATTTGCAGGATTGAAACATGAAGAGATTCTTTAAAATTTTTCTGATTATCGTTTTCGCTGGGTTGTTCCTGCTAACCTTCTATTATTTGTTTAATAAAGGGAAATCAGTCCCTGTTGAGTATACTACAGAACAAGCATTTGTTTCGTCTATCGTCAAAAAGACGGTGGCAACGGGCTCTGTTGTTCCACGCAACGAGATTGAGATAAAGCCGCAGCTAAGTGGTATTATCTCAGAACTGTATGTCGAAGCAGGCAAAGAGATTAATTACGGAGACTTAATTGCCAAGATTAAGGTAATTCCGAACATGTCTAATCTTAACAATGCGGAAAATCGAGTGAATCGGGCAAAAATATCTTTGGATAACGCAGTTAAGGATTACAATCGAAATAAACCATTATTCGACGAAGGGGTAATCTCTCAGCAAGAATTTCAACGGTTCAATTTAGCTTTAAACAACGCCAAAGAAGAGGTTTCTGCGGCTACAGACAATCTGCGCATTGTCAGAGATGGAGTGTCTTCAAAATCTGGTAAAGCGTCGAACACCTTAGTGCGTTCGACCATTGCGGGAACCATACTTGATGTACCGGTTGAAGTAGGTAACTCAGTAATTGAGGCCAACAACTTTAATGCAGGTACGACCATCGCTTTCGTAGCGGATATGGATAAAATGGTTTTCGAAGGAAAAGTAGATGAATCTGAGGTAGGTAAGCTTAAACTAGGGATGGACTTGATTTTAACCCTTGGTGCTATCGAAGATCAAAAGATACCGGCAAAACTGGAGTACATCTCACCAAAAGGGGTTGACGAACAAGGCGCAATTCAGTTTGAGATTAAGGCGGCTATCATCAATAACGACAATGTGTTCATAAGAGCGGGTTACAGTGCGAATGCCGACATAGTGCTAGAAAGTAAAGACAGCATATTGGTTATTTCGGAATCCCTCCTGCAATTTGATAAAGCAAAAAAGCCTTTTATTGAGGTTGAAACTGGAAAGCAGCAATTCGAGAAACAAGATGTTACCTTGGGCATATCTGACGGACTTTTTGTTGAAGTCTTGGGCGGCGTAACAGCAGAGGATAAAATCAAGTCCAAGCCAAAAGAAACAGCAAAATCAGCTGATCAAGCACCAAGCAAAAAAGGCAGACGCGGGAAACGCTAGTTTGGTTCCTCTCTACCTAAAAACTTCCCATTAATAGGAAAACTATCTTTTATCGGTTCAAGCGTGTTTGAGGTGAGCAGGTCTAAGTCTGGCTGCCCAGCATCTACCCAAGCGGTGTACCATAAAGAACCTACGCATAGAACACTTGAACGCATGCGTCGCTCTACCATATTATTTAACCCATTGTGGTATGCACTGCTGTACTTTTTCGATTGCGTGCGCACTGTTTGCCGGCCGCGTTGCTCAAAAGTATATAAGTGATCATCGCGTATAGCGTCTTGTGATAACTTGTCCAGATACAATACTGAATCTACGGCAGAATAGGATTCTTCAAACTTCGACCAGATGGTATTTTCGATATTAAATATATACACCGCTTTGCCCGTAAAGAGGTCATAGGTGTCACAAAACAACTCAGGTAACCGGGATTCCCAGAACCCATGAATGCCACGCTGGCCTGTGTATTGCCCATTGTAGTTATGCGAGGTATGCAGCGGTACATGCAAATCCCCAACATAATGACCAAGGTCTGCACTTAGCTTTATAATACTTGTAAAATCTCTTTCGATAAATGCTTTTGTTAACCACCATTTGACACGCATGACGTGCCATGGAACGATGCCATGTGCCATTAGTGTATCTGTGCCGTACCATGCTATTGCGCTATCGTAATTTCGCGGAATAGTGTCTAAGGGTATAACGGATTCGTAATAGTCAGCATCAAGATAATGCCTAGGAGCTTCGTCCTTCAGTAAATATCTGCGTTTGTCGGCCTGAACCGCCAACTCAGTAATGCTTGCAATGTTTGCCTTATAAAACCCAAACATCTCTGTAGGAAGCGTGTAAACGGCTGCATGATTAATGGTTTTATGGGCAAAGAAACCCCAGCTATTGGCAGATATTGGATACGTGAATAGTCCAACTAAAAGAATGATAAACCGCGACATGGTATAAACCTAGCCATATTGTTGTTTTACCTGCGTGATGATTCATTGTGTGATGAAGATAGGCAACCGAACGTTGCTTTATTTGTCTTCTTGGTCTTTTGGTTTGAACGTAAATGTAACCGTAGGATGTTGCTGACGTTGCATCTCTTCAAGCGCCCTTTTTTCATTTTCCATGTCAATCCACCATTGAGGCATTTCGTCTTCTTCTTCAAAAGGATCAGGGTCATCCTGCGGGCCAATTTTTCGATACATAAAGGCTATGCCAATTCCAGATAAGGCCCCAAATAAATGCCCTTCCCATGAAATATTCATGTCTTTTACCCAGCTGTATTGCGGAAATAAACCCCAGATCATGCTGCCGTACATAAACACCAAGATAAATGCGACTGCCGTTAAATGTTTGTTTTTGCGGACAAAGCCTGACGTCATTAAAAATGCCACCATACCATAAACCAACCCACTAGCGCCGATATGAACGGTGCGCTCCTGTCCGAGCAACCAAATTCCTAAACCGCTGATTAACCATATTCCAATAAAAATGCGCCAGCTCTTGCTTTTGAAGAAGTGGAAAATGAATGAAGCAGAAACGAGAAAAGGAATGGTATTGGAAAATAAGTGGGTGAAGTCACCATGTAAGAATGGCATGGCTACAATTCCTATTAGTCCTGATATTTCGCCGGGGCGAACACCTAAATTGTTCAGGTTTAATAAATATGCTTCGTTGGTAAAGAAAACCAACCAAAAGAAAACCACAAATACAGATGGCCACAAGATGTCGTCAACGATTTGGGTAATGAATTTAAGCATTTAGTTATTTTGAATTCGAGCTAGTCCAGCCATCACTTTCAGCAATGTTGGATAGCATATTGTTAATAACGTCTAGCGTTGAAGGATGTTCACCACGCACGGATACTTTCTTTTTGACGTCTTTGTAATTGAATTGAAAAATGACACTTGGAAGGTCGGTAACCTGAGTAGGGTAGGTGTCTTCAAAACTGTTCCAGTCGTAAGTGGCCAGTTGCTTGAAAAGCACTTTGGTTTCTTCCGCTGTCAATTGTTTTGTGAAGCTTCCAATTTTGTCTGTGAAACGCTCTCCGTCAAATGTGGCCAAACCATTTCCGGTGATAGTCATTTGGTAAATGGGGCAAGTGCCAAAGCACGCCGTTTTAGTCAATTGGATGCTGGCAGATTCGGGTACTTGGTTGCGTTTTTTGCAGGCGGAACCTGTGAGCAATACAAGCCCCAACAATAATGTGCTGAGGCGTATCATATCTAGCTTTTGGTTAAGTCAATGACAACAACACCTGGTTTGCTTTTTGTGTCAAACTTAAAGAAGGTGTCGTTCATGGTTAAATTCGCTTGAAAGCTTTTGATACTGTAAGTTGCGTTAACGCCGTTTTTGTTCAAAACAGACATATTGACAACCTTATGAGACGCTTTATCGATGTCTAATTTGACCTTAAAGTAAGGTTTTGATTTATTCGTTGGGGTTAATTCGATTTTCTGAATCTTTTTACCTCCAACCAAGGTTTCTCCAACATATTTTGAGTTAAATCCTTTCTTGTAGATGGTGAAGATTTCTGACGGGTTAATGTCTTGCGCATTGGCGTCAAATTTGGTAATCTGTACTTCGTTTTCTTCTTTGAAGTACGTCCACATCGTTTTGCCATCACAGTAAATCTCCTGATCTGATAAAGTAATCTTGAATTTCTTTCCTTTCAAATACAGGGTGCCATTCTGCTTAATTTTTGACTTCGTTTGGGTATTGTTAATTGTAATAGAAAAACCAGCTTTAATGGTTTTGTAAGTTTGGTAGGTCGTACTTACTTTTCCAAGAATCCGATTAGCGGTAGCGTCTTGAGCTGTCAAGTGCTGGGACCCAACAATAAAAAGTGCAATCAACGAAAGTGTTATGGTGATGTTTTTTCTCATTTCAATTCTTTTGTGCCAATTTGTAAAGGTGGTTGTTACCATTCCAAATTTACAGGTGCAAAGTTAAGCTTCGTTGTTCAAATACTGTTCCAAAGCGTACTCATCTGGCAAAAGAACTTGTCGGGCTTTACTTCCTTCGAATGGTCCAACGATATTGGCACGTTCCAATTGGTCGATAATTCTCCCTGCTCTGTTGTATCCGATCTTAAGCCTGCGCTGCAGTAGCGACGTGCTTCCTTGCTGATGCTGTACTACAATACGCGCCGCATCCTCAAACAAAGCATCTTTGTCATCATCCTCTAACGCCTCTGCATTACCTGACGAATCTTCCTGAACTTCTGGCAGCATATACGCAGAAGCATATCCGCGTTGTTCGCCAATAAACGATGTAATAATCTCTACTTCAGGTGTATCTACAAATGGACATTGTAGTCTAATAATGTCGCTACCATTGGAGTAAAGCATATCTCCTTTACCAATGAGTTGATCAGCACCATTGCCATCCAAAATCGTTCTTGAATCGATTTTGGAGGTCACCCTAAAAGCAATACGGGCTGGGAAATTGGCTTTGATTGTTCCTGTAATAATATTAACCGATGGCCGCTGTGTGGCCAACACCAAGTGAATGCCTATCGCTCGTGCCAGTTGTGCTAAGCGCGCAATCGGGTGTTCAACCTCTTTGCCCGATGTCATGATTAAATCTGCCACTTCGTCAACAACTACGACGATGTAAGGTAAAAATCGATGACCTTCATTCGGGTTAAGTTTACGCTTCTGAAACTTGGTGTTATACTCTTTAATGTTACGCACCATGGCATCTTGCAAAAGCGCATACCTATTGTCCATCTCAATACAAAGGCTATTGAGTGTTTGAACAACCAACTTGTTGTCGGTAATAATGGCGTCTCCTTCGCCAGGTATCTTAGCTAGATAGTGTCTTTCTATTCTTTGGTATAAGGTAAGCTCCACTTTTTTCGGATCAACCAAAACAAATTTTAATTCGGCTGGATGCTTTTTGTACATCAGTGAAACCAGAAGTGCATTTAAACCAACAGACTTTCCTTGACCTGTTGCACCCGCCATTAACAAGTGAGGCATTTTAGCTAAATCCGCAATGTATACTTCGTTGCTAATGGTTTTACCCAGGCAGACGGGAAGATCATGTTTTGATTCCTGAAAGCGCTTACTGGCAATACCCGAGCGCATTGATACGATTTCTGGAGATTGGTTTGGTACCTCAATTCCAATGGTGCCTTTACCTGGGATTGGAGCTATTATTCGAATGCCGAGTGCTGCTAAGCTTAAGGCAATATCGTCTTCTAGATTTTTGATTTTAGAAATTTTAACACCAGGGGCAGGTACAATTTCAAAAAGTGTAACCGTAGGTCCGATTGTCGCTTTGATTTGTGAGATTTCAATTTTGTAGTTCCTTAAAGTTTCTACAATCAGATCTTTACTTCTTTTAAGATCACTCTCACTAACTTCTACCTTGCGGTCGGCATATTCGTTTAAGAATGTAATGTTAGGGAATTTGTAGCCCGACAAATCTAACGTTGGGTCGTATTCCGTATCGATGCCTTGACGGCCAATCTCTTTGGCACTTAATTCTTCCTCTTCTTTGGTCTCTTCGATTGTTAAATCAAGATCTGGGTCTTCCTTTTTTACAGTTTCCTTTGGAGGTTTTACTATTTCAAAATCATCTTTTATTTGATCATCAGGTCTGGACGTTTCCTCCTCTGGGCCAGGTTCAATGTCCAAATCGATGTTGTCTTTGGTGAAAAGCGTTTCGGTAGGAGCGCTGTATTCGATATCTGTGTCGTCATTGGCGCCAATTGTTTTTGATGCCATGCGTTTGTCTTTAACGGTTTTAATCTTATCTCCAAACCAGCCGTACAAGTCGATATCGAAATTCCAAATCAAAACACTAGCTAAATACGCCAGGAGGATTAATATCACGCCAAATGCACCAACCATAGAAGATAACCACTGGTATAAACCATAGCCAAACCCACCCGCTAAACTTGGATAGAGTTGATGGAATATTAAGCCGATAAACAAACTGAAGAAGGTGATTATTAAAACGGTATACTTCAGGGCAAGGTAAATGTTGAAAGACCTGGAGTTTGTGTAAATCCTGAGCCCTACGATGGCAACCAAGTAAGGTAAAGTGAAAGCAGTTAAACCAAAACCTGAATGCATTAGGTGGTATGCCAGTTTTGCCCCTACAAAACGCATCCAATTTTTCGTTGCGCCATGATTGTTTCTAAAATATTCTGCGCTTCCTGATACCGCACTATCATCTACTTTCCATGTGAATAGAAAGGATAAGAAGGATAGAAACATGAAAATCGCAAATAGGCAAATTACGCCACCAACTATTTTTCTAGTTCGTGGATCACGCAAAAGCAAGTGGTCTGAAAGCGATACGCCAGACTTCGTCTTTTTGCTTTTACGTTTTTTTGTAACTTGTTTTTTAGCCATTCGCCTCAATTATCCGTAACACACAAAAATAAACGGCGATTGTGCCAATCAATTGTGGTGTACCTGCATTAAGGTGTGGAAAATCAATATATACGGTAGGTTTCGCCCTCTTCGGCGATCAGTGTTTCAGGAAATTGAGCCTGTGATTCTTTAAGATGATCGTCTGTGTTGTGGTAGCGAGACGAAAAATGCCCAATAAGTAGCTGATTTACAGATGCTTTTTGTGCGAACAGGCCTGCCTGTTCGGCGGTGCTATGTTTCGTTTTAATCGCTCTGTCTATTAAATTATGCAAGTAGGTTGCTTCGTGGTAAACTGTGTGACAATGGGCAAATGCTTCAGCAAGGTCTGGTCGGTAAATCGTATCCGTTATGTAACCATAGGTAATGGGCTTAGAGGCAGGATCGGTCAACACCTCATTATTAATTCGATTGCCTGATTTGTCTATGTAGTCATGGCCGTCTTGTAATGCTGCAAATGCATGATTAGGAACGTTGTGTTCGTTGCAAGACTCAACATTGATATGTCTTTTGGTAACAACTTGTTGGACGATATATGCAAAACAGCTGACTCGGTGTGACACTGGTATATGGGTTATGTGTAAACGTGGTGTTTCAACTGTTCCTGTTGATTCGTCTTCCAATTCAATAATGTCAATATCGAATGTTTGATGCGCGGCGCTTGTTTCTAAGTACACGTCATAAAACCGTTTTAAGCCTTTAGGCGCAACGATAGTGAGCTTTGACCTGCGCCCGTTAAGTGCCATGGTATTTAACAAACCCATTAACCCCAAAAAATGATCGCCGTGCAAATGAGAAATGAGTATGTAGCTGATCTTTTGGTAGTTTATCCGATTGGTAATTAGGCGCTTTTGCGTTCCTTCTCCGCAATCAAATAGTAATTGATCTTGGTCCAATTTAAAATGCTGCCCACTTTGATTTCTTGTTTTAGTTGGAGCAGCAGAATTATTACCCAGAATTGTAAGTTCGGCGAACATGGCACAAGGTTACAAGAATTGATGAGTTTAGGCAATTTCAAAAAAATATTTCTAAATAAAGGAATTATTCAATATTTGTAGTCTATGGGTAAAACAGCATTAATTACAGGAGCTACATCAGGAATTGGAAAAGCTACTGCACGATTGTTCGCAGAACATAAATTTGATTTAATCATTACGGGTCGCAGAGAAGACCGGTTAAACGCTCTAGCGTCAGAAATAGAGTCTCAATATGCAGTCAAGGTTCAATCGTTGTGTTTCGACGTCAGAGAATATGAAGCCGTGACTCAAAGCATTGATGCACTTAAGTCTCAAAATCAACCAATCGATGTTTTGGTAAATAATGCAGGTTTAGCAAGTGGTTTAGATAAGCTACAAGATGGAGATGTTGAAGATTGGAATAAAATGATTGACACCAATGTGAAAGGTCTTTTGTATATGAGTAGGCAAGTAATTCCTATAATGATTGAGCAGGGACATGGTCACATTGTGAACATTGGATCTATAGCTGGGAAAGAAGTTTATCCAAATGGCAATGTGTACTGTGGTACGAAACATATGGTTGACGCGCTGAACAAGAGTATGCGTAGAGAGTTAGCAGAGCATGGCATAAAAGTGTCTGCAGTTAACCCAGGTGCAGTGGAAACAGAATTCAGTTTAGTCCGTTTGCACGGCAATGAAGACAAGGCTAAAAAAGTGTATGACGGGTTTAAAAACTTAGTTGCCTATGATATAGCAGACGCAGTGCTGTACATTGTTACACGACCAGAACACGTCAATATCAACGATTTGATTATTATGCCTAAGGCGCAGCCCGCAGCGGGCACGATCATAAGAAATAAAGGGTATTAGTAACCAACGGCACCGGTAAGCGCAAGGTCACGACTGTGCATTACCATTACAGGAGCCTTGCTGTTGTTTACAATGTCTTGGGAATAAGATCCCATGATGAAACTTTTGCTTTCTGTATCGGCCATGATCATCACCAACCCTGCACGCACCTTTTTAGAATATTCTAAAATGTTTTTCGTGACGTCTCCGCCAAACTGCGTTTCGTAGGTTGTTCGGATACCACGTTCATGCAAGTATTTTTCAGTTTGCCTTCCGTATGCATTTAGTTTAGACTGTACCGATTTATCCGTTCCTTTAGTTACGGAATATATGTGCACCGTTGCATCGAATGCTTGAGCCATCATTGCGGCGTAAGGCACTTTTTGGCGTGTTGTTTCGTCGTTATCTAAGGGAAGTAAAATGTCTGTTAAAGGATCTTCTTTAGTTGTTTCTAGTATGGTAATTACCGGACAGTTCGCAGCACTCGCCACTCTAAAGGCATTACTCCCAATCCAAAATGGTTGCCACCCACTGCTACCATGCGTTCCTATAATGACCATGTCGGCTCCAAGCTCCCGCTCACTAATAGAAATTTCGTTGTAAACCTTTCCGGTTCTCATCACGAATTCAATATCAATGTCCAATCTATTTCCTACTTCTAAAACAGCTTGTTGAATTTCGGTAGGGTCAGCTTTACCTTCCTGAAATACATACAACGCATGTAATTTTGCGTCAAACCGTTTGGCTGTATCTGCTGCTTTTTCTAAGGCGATTTTTGCCGATTTTGAGTTGTCGAACCCGACTAGAATGTTGTTAATCTGAAAATCCATATGCACTATAACTACTTGGTAACGAATATACTAAACAGCGTCTAATAAAACAATCCAATTTTTAAAGTAACCGTACTTTTTTACAAGCAAGTTTGCACTTGCTCTTTATTGATAGACAGTTAGTTAGCGCGATTAAGTTTCTGTGTAAGAACCATATACGCTGCTTACAAACGGTCCATTTAAAAAGGCTTCTTTGTCGATATCTGTTTGATATATCACCCCAGATTTTTGTTGAGATAAAAGGTAATATGCCATTTCGCATAGCGCCGAAGCGGTTGTGGATTGGATTGCCCGCAATGTCTGGTTACCAATTTTCATTGGAAGAATTTTTAACGACTTTTCGTAACTACGCAAAAATCCTTGGTTGTCTTTTCCCATAACCGAAGCGTAAATTATTACCACGTCTTCATCAACAATAGGAATTTTGTCAAGCATGATTTGCGTGAGTTTGTCAATCCTGTTTTCTGATATCGGAAGCTTGCTTAGTGTTTTTTCAACCCACTTGTAATGCCCTGGGTATCGCAACGTTTTGTAATGAATGTTTGTGATTTTGTCTTCCAAAGCAGAAGGCAAGTTCGCGGCACCTCCAGACGTGAAATTATCTTCATACACAATCCCATCGATGGTAATCAAGTTTCTACCAGAAAGTGCTGGTACCAGTATGCGTTTATTGTTGCGCACGATGATTGCGTCTTTAACGTATTCCGTAGCTACACCAATCGGGCTCCATGTAAATGCGTAGTGATGCGGGGCAAGTGCATTTTTTGATAATGCGCCTACCTTCATTTGCATTTTTTTAACCTGATTGCCACCAAAGTCTCTTACAAAGTTGTCATACAGTTTTAAGGCTAGAATGTTGATGTATCCAGGTGCTAAACCAGTTTGTAATACAAACCCTGTACGTGCATCTTTTGCCAGCGCTGCGATCTCTTCTGTTTCTTTAACGTATTCCGTTAAGTTGGCGTAATGCGCATTTCGTTCAAGGGCTAAACGCGCCATTTTAGGAGCGAAACTACCAGGTAAGCAGTCTAGCAGTACGTCGCACTGTGTTAAAACTTCTTTGAGTTTGTCGTCGGAAGACGTAGACATTTCAAAGGTTTCCACTTGTGTTGTCGGATTTCCTTTCTTAATCCAATCCAGACTGTCTACAAGCTGCTCATTGTGTATATCCCCGATAATTATTCGGGCATTTAAAGATTTATTGGTCTCCAATAATAAAGCTGCTGCTCGACCAATTCCCCCCGCTCCCGCAATAAATATTGTACCGTCAATCATGTTATGTGTTATGTGCTTTTGTAACGACCAAGGTATTGGTTTTCTCCTATATACTATAGGGATTTTTTGCAACTTTTAAAGGATTTATGCACAACAGGCGGCACGTGAGTCTGCCTATTCATTTTTATTACTGAGCCTCCGTATCATTTTCACATGCAACAAGTATCTTCGCCCCGCCAAAAAAGAAAGAAGAAATATGAAAATATTTGTTACAGGAGCAGACGGTTTGTTGGGAAACAATATGGTCAGGCTGCTTCTAGATAAAGGATATTCCGTTAAGGTGTTTATCCAATCAGGAAAAGATTTAGGATACCTCAAAGGGCTAAATATAGAAGTAAGTCATGGTGATTTGCTAAATTATGAAGAACTAGTTGAGGCCATGACGGGTGCCGACGTTGTAATCAATGCTGCAGCTGTTACAGATACTTGGCCCAATAAAGGGCCTCTTTACTGGAAGGTAAATGTCGATGGTGTTCGTAATGTGGTAAACGCTGTCAAATCTTTACAAATTAAAAGACTGGTACACGTAGGTACGGCTAATTCATTTGGCCCTGGCGATGCGAGCACTCCAGGAACTGAGCTAAATCCATTTGACGGAGAAAAATATGGGTTGGATTATATCACATCCAAATACAAAGCCCAAGAAATGATTTTGAAGGAATGTCGCGAAAACGATTTGCCTGCTTTAATCGTAAACCCAACGTTTATGATTGGGCCTTACGACGTAAAGCCAAGTTCCGGAAAAATGATCATTTCTGTCATTCAAGGTAAAGTGCCGGGTTATTCGCCTGGAGGTAGAAACTTCGTTTATGTCAAAGACGTTGCCCAAGCCATTGTTAATTCAGTAGAAAAAGGCAGAATTGGGGAGTGTTATTTGGCAGCCGGTGTAAACTTGACCTACAAAGAGATGTTTGCCAAAATTGCAAACATCTTTGAAGTGAAGCCGCCAACCTTGGGCATACCTGGTTTTGCGGTTTTGGTGTATGGTGGTGTTCTGTCGTTGATTGGGAAAATCACTAAGAAAGAGCAAGTCATCAGTTACCCGCTTGCATTAATATCAAACGAATTTCATTACTACAGCAATGCGAAAGCCGTTGAAGAGTTAGAAATGCCAAAAACGGATATCGAATTTGCGATTAAGGAAGCCGTTGCATGGTTCAAAGAAGAAAAATATCTATAGTAACAGTATGAAAGACTTCTTTAAAGACAAGGTTGTATGCATAACAGGGTCTAGTCAAGGGATTGGAAAGGCTACGGCATTACTTTTAGGGAACCTCGGGGCCAAAGTGGTTATTAATGGAAGAAATCCACAAAAACTTCAGGCCGCTTACGATGAGTTGAAAGGTAGCGGGGTTGATTGCTTTCAAGTGGTGGCAGATGTTTCGTTGCCAGAAGATTGTGAAGCACTGGTAAACAAGATAAATGAACAGTTTGGTCGATTGGATGCGTTGATTAATAACGCAGGAATTGCCAGTCATGGGAAGATTGAAGAATCCACCCCTGAAAACTGGGCTCGTGTTGTTGACATTAACACCATGGGAACGATTAACACCACTTATTACGCACTACCGTTACTAAAGCAATCAAAAGGAAGTGTCATCATCATAAGCAGTATGGCTGCCAAAGTGGGTGTTCCTGGTCACGCAGGCTATTCTGTTTCTAAGATGGCACTAACGGCTTACGCGAAAGCACTGCAAGTAGAGCTAGAAAATCAAATACATTGCGGGTTAATCTACGTTGGTTTTACGGCCAATGAGACGGAAAAAACAATATTGAAACCGGATGGTTCTTACGAAAAACTGAAAGAGCGTCAAGGTTTGAAACTTGCAAGTAGAGAAGATGTCGCGCAAAAAATCGCTTCGGTGATTTATCGCCGTAAGAAGGAGGTTACCCTAACCTTTTTAGGTAAACTACAGCATGTAATGCTCAAATTTGCTCCAGGAATAGTTTATATGCTTTTGAAAAAAAGTTTTAAAGACTACGACGACATGTATGCATAACATGCTCGGATAGAAAAAACGAATTAATTTTATACCGTGTTAGAAAACTTGAAGCTTGAAAATATTTTAGTTCTAGATATCGAGACGGTACCTGCTTCGCCTGACTATAATTCCCTTGACGATCGCTGGAAGTCGCTTTGGGATAGAAAGGCAAAATTTTTGGTTAAAGAAGATCAGACCCCAGATGAAGTGTACGATCGAGCGGGTATTTATGCTGAGTTTGGTCGCGTTATTTGTATTTCTGTAGGTGTGTTTTACCAACAAGATGAAGCGTTGCATTTCAAGATAAAAAGTTTCTATGGTCACGACGAGGCAGCGTTGTTGACCGAGTTTTGTAACTTACTTAATACTAATTTTACTTCACCACAAAAGGCATTATGTGGTCATAATGGGAAAGAATTTGACTTTCCATTTTTAGCCAGACGTATTTTAACAAATGGGTTGAAACTACCTTACTTGTTGAATACCGCCGGCAAAAAACCATGGGAAGTGAATCATGTCGACACCATGCAGCTTTGGAAGTTTGGTGATTTTAAAAGTTATACGTCTTTAGACTTATTGGCAGCATTGTTTGATATTCCAACGCCTAAAGATGACATTGACGGCAACATGGTCTATGGGGTTTATTATCAAGACAATGATCTAGAACGCATTCGCGTATATTGTCAAAAAGACATCGTAACCTTAGCAAACGTAGTCCTCAAGTTCAAAGGAATGAGTTTGCTCGAAGAAACCAATATTCATATTTCAAACTAAACAAATGGCAAAAGGGAAACCTCAAACAAAACCACAATGGAGCGATTACAGTTTGATCGATTGTGGCGATGGAAGAAAACTAGAAAGATTTGGTTCAGTTGTTTTAATCAGACCAGAGCCTGCAGCCATTTGGAGTCCGAAATTGGATAAAAAGGAATGGGAAAAAAAAGCGCACGCCGAGTGTATTCAATTGACCAATAACAAGGCAGACTGGAAATTTTCAAAAGAGTTTAAAAAAACGTGGAATGTGAATTATGGTTTACGCGGAAAGGTAATCAGTTTTAATTTGCAACTTACACGTTTTAAGCATGTTGGGTTGTTTCCTGAGCACTTTATGAACTGGAATTATATTTACGACAGCGTAAAGAAAATTGGTCCGTCGGCTAAGGTGCTTAACCTGTTTGCGTATACCGGTGGAGCATCTTTAGCTGCGAAAGCGGCTGGTGCTGATGTTGTACATGTCGATAGTATAAAGCAGGTAATATCATGGGCAAAGTCAAACATGGTTTCGTCCAACTTAAAAGATATACGTTGGGTTGTGGAGGATGCGTTAAAATTTGTTGCTCGCGAAAACAAGCGCGGCAACACATATCAAGGGGTAATACTAGATCCACCGGCCTATGGTCTTGGGGCAAAAGGAGAAAGATGGAAGCTTGAAGATTCCATTAATGAATTGATGCAAATGGTCAACGGTGTATTAGATAAACGCAACCATTTTGTTGTCTTGAACACCTATTCTCCCGGATTCACACCTTTGGTCGTTGAAAACGTCATGAAATCTACTTTGCACAAATCAAAGCATCACTCTTCAAAAGAGTTGTTTTTGCTCAGTGAAACCGGTTATAAAATGCCTACAGGGGTAACAGGAATCGCTACATCGGCCTAATTAAATTTAACACTTGTAAGACGTTAAAATGACCTTTTACGTTTATCTTTGTTCGTTGTGACAAAAAAGACTTTTCTACTTCTTTTTCTCGCTGTATGCAGCTTAACTTTAAAGGCACAGCCTCCTAGTGTTCATGCTAGTGGTGTCACCGCAAGTGATATTTATTGTAATGTGGCGACTATTTCTTGGAGTGCTGGAAATGGCGACAATCGAGTTGTTTTTGTCAAGGAAGGCAGTGCAGTAGATACGTTTCCAACTGATAATCAATCATATACCGCAATGACTACGTTTGGTTCAGGGACCAAATTGAAAGACTGTTATACGGTGTTTAGTGGAAGCGGGACATCTGTTACTGTTTCTGGATTGAAGAAATCAACCACATATCATGTGGCTATTTTTGAGTTTAACGACAACTCTGGCAATTACGAATACTATACAAGTGCTGGATATGGTGTGGAGGATTTTAAAACAGAGACTATTACAGCCAATTTTACCATAGATGACAAATATCAATGTTTAAGCGGCAACAGTTTTACGTTCACCAACGCTTCAAGTAACAGCCTTGGGGTTAATCCTGCAAGTATGACCTATACGTGGGATTATGGCGATAAATCTTCAACTACTTCGGGTCAAAATGCAAGTTACTCTTATACAACGGGGGGCATTTTCCAAGTTATTTTAAGCGCCGAAACAGTTGGGTGTAAAACCGATACGGCAATATCTGATACGGTGGTTGTGCCTTGGGTAATAGACTTTAATTTAGATACAACCATTACAGGGAATGACAGCATTCAATGTTTTGGCAATAATTATTTCGAATTTAAAAACAACTCACTTCCTCCCGATAAGCCTATTTATGGCTTATATGATAGAACAAGAAGCTTTTGGACTACGTCGTACGGAGGAACAGGTTCTGCATTCGATTACGAATTTGGAACTTCAACACCAGGAAGCATAACGGTTAAATTGGTTATGGGACGACAAGTTCGTGCTGGCCGAGAATACTGTTTCGATAGTTTCGAAAAGGTTTATGTTGTCCTACCTCCTGTCATTGATCATTCCAAAGTAAATATTAGCGATTCAATCCTATGTCTAAGTGAAAATGAATTCACTTATAGCCATACAGGTGCTAATGTAGCAACCACCAAATGGTATTTTGGAGATGGAGACAGTTCGAGCAGCAATCCAGCTACGCATTCCTATTTGGCATCAGGAAGCTATGAGGTGATTTGTGAAGTTGTAGACGTTAATGGCTGTACAGGTCGAATTGTAGATTCTGTGGGGATTGTTGAAACCCCAGATAATTATTTTACTGGATTAAAGGCGACCTATTGTGAGGGCGACCCCGTGGTAAATCTAAAACCGAATTTAACGGGTGGAGAGTTTAAAGGAGGTAATGTGAGCGCAACTGATTCTACCTTTACACCGGGTGCTCCAGGCACCTACACCGTAGGGTATATTTTTAGTGTAGGGAGTTGTAAAGATACTTTTACGCAAGTGACTGAAGTACTAGAGAATCCATTCTTTAGCATTGGTGTTGATACTATAATTTGTCCAAATACAACCATCGATTTACGCGTCGATTCTGCAGGTTTGAATTATCAATGGGATGATGGATCAGGTATGCAAAATAGAGTCGTAAGTCAACCAGGTACCTATTGGGTGATTGGAGAGCGCAACACATGTACGTTTGCCGATACAATCGATATCCGAGGTGTCACGTTGCCTAATCTGGAATTAGGAAACGATACATCAATCTGCGGTGGTGAGTTTCTTACTTACGACATCAGGGCAGACGCAGGAACGATTGTTTGGAGCGATGGGAGTACAGAAGGATTTAGTCGTACCATCACGCAATCAGGGTTTTATAAGGCGACGATTACCCACCCATGTGGCGTAATTAGCGACTCCATAAACGTCGATATTCTACCTACGGCTTGTGCGATTTTTATACCCAATGCCATTTCTCCGAATTCAGATAACCTCAACGAAGTGTTTTACCCATCTGGGTTATTCCAATTTATTAGCATGCAAATCTGGAATGAATATGGAGAGCAACTTTTCGAATCCTATGAGGAGGGAAAAGGATGGGACGGCACCGTTAACGGGGTAGTTTCGCCTGGAGGCACGTATTACTTTTTAATACGTTATCAATTGCCCGAAAACGGAAGTTACGTCAACAAGTCGGCCAAAGGGCCTTTGTTTCTAATACGGTAACTACAACAAATAATTTACGCCTACCGATACTCCGAATTGATACATTCGGTATTGCACAAAATCATCTTTTGCTGTAACCAGTAAGGGGTAGTTAAATGCAGGTTGTACCGAAAAAACAGAATGCTCGTCTAGTTTGTATTCAAATCGAGCACCTAAGTTTAAGGCTAGATTGGCTTTAACAGATTCGTAATCGCTTGAGATAACAAAGCGATCATTACCATCAACCGACCAACCATTCAAAGACACCGCCATATCGTCACGAAGCATAAAGTCAAAGTCTAAGCCACCGGCAAAATAGAATTGCATCTTATTGTTAAACACTTTTTTAGTGAAGGCTTTTTGGTAAATAACGGGTACAGAGATGTATCGATATTTATGGAAGAACTGCGCATCTTTGGATAAGACAGATTGAGACAGATCTTCTATTCGACCAATTTTGGGATGTACGGTATCATGGAACTGGTAATCTGTTTGGGTTCGTGTAAAACTCACACCTTTAAAGTTAACACCAAACTGGATGGCCGAATATTTATCTAGTCCAACAATTAACTTGACGCCACCTGACCAATTCTGTCGTGGCCCGTCAATTTCTTTTAAAGAGTCAAGAAAGTCTTGAGTGCCTGAAGCTCCAACGGTCATATGTCTGTACCCAATGGCAGGGGTGACAAATCCTTCAATATGAACTTGAGAAAAGGCCGTTTGACCAAAACAAATAAGAATTAAAATGAAATACGATTTTTTCACTATTGCAATTTACTTTTAGTAATGTTTATAAACCTAATATATAAAGATACAGACGCGAGTATTAAGGCAACCGTTAACGCCACCCAAACACCAGTCATACCCAACGATGTATGTATACCCAACCAATAAGCTAGAGGTAACGCTATGGCCCAATACACCACTAACGTAATGTATGACGGAACTTTTGTGTCGTTCATCCCTCTTAATAGTCCAAGACTAACTGCCTGAACGCCGTCGAAAAACTGGAACAAGGCGGCAATAATCATTAGCTCGCTGGCTATACGTATAACTTCAGCATTTTCTGCAAACATCCGAACCATTGGAACCCTAAAGATAACAAACATGACAGCAGATATCGCCATGAAAACCGAAACCAAGAAGAATGTGTTCCTTCCAATGTCAAGCGTCTTTTTATACTTTTTTTGCTCCCATGTTTCACCTGTTTTAATCATCCCGGCGATACTTATTCCACTGGCGAACATATACGTAAATGCCGCTAACTGTATGGCTACAGTATGGGCAGCCAATTCGTGCTCTCCAATCCAACCAGCAATAATCGCGGCACCAGCAAAAGCCGACACTTCAAAGAAGAATTGACCTCCGCTTGGGATACCCAAGGCCAACAAATTCTTGATGTGTTTCTGGTATATCTTGGTTCTAAAGGTTTTCCAATAAAAGACAATTTTATGGTGGTACACACAATAGAGCAACATGAAAATGGCCATAAAACTCCTACTGGTTAGTGTTGCATAACCCGCTCCTAGGAGTCCGTATTTTGGTGAACCCAGATTACCAAAAATTAATACCCAGTTAAGAAAGACGTTTAACAACAGCGCCAATAACGTAGCGTACATCGCCGCTTTGGTTAGGTTGTGACCGTCTGATACAGATTTAAAGGTTAGGTATAAAAACAAGGGCCAAGAGCTGTACATCAATAACTTGAGATAGGGGAGGGCCGCTTCAGAAACAGTTTCTGTTTGGTCAAAAATCCAGAAGTTTTTATATACGAGCAATAGGATTATAAAAGTAAAAATAGAAACCAGTACGTTTATCAATAAAGACGCACCGATAAGGTTTTCTGTCTCAGGTTTTTTTTTCGTTTGCTCAGCGGCAATATTCGCAGAGAAAACCATCAGAACACCGATGCCAAAAATGGTGACGATAAAAAATACCGTGTTGGATATACCTGCCGCGGCTAAAGGAACATAGCCCAAGCTGCCAACCATGGCGTTGTCTATCAAACCCATAAGCACGAGGCCCACATTGCCGGCCACAACAGGAGCACCTAGTTTTAAAAGCGAGGCAATAATTTTTGGATTGTAATAGCTATTAATTGGCACGGCGCAAAAGTATATTTGTTTGGTGAAGAAACTGGTAGTTTTAACCGGCGCGGGGATAAGTGCTGAAAGTGGTATAAAAACCTTTCGTGGTTCTGGAGGATTGTGGGAAGGTTATGATGTCATGGAGGTGGCTAGCCCTGAAGGTTGGCAGAAAAACCCTGAACTGGTTTTGGACTTTTACAATCAAAGACGTCGAAACGTTTTGGACAGCCAACCTAACGGAGCACATTACGACTTAGCAAATTTAGAGACTAGGTACAACGTTCAGATTATAACGCAAAATATTGACGACTTGCACGAGCGCGCAGGGAGCAAAAACATTATTCACTTGCACGGAGAAATTCTTAAGTCACGCAGCACTGTTGACGAGAAGATGGTTTTTGAAATGACTTCTGATCGTATAGAGGTGGGTGATTTGTGTCCGCAAGGAAGTCAATTACGCCCCCATATTGTTTGGTTTGGAGAGTCTGTACCACTCATTGAAAAGGCGGCATTACATGTTGCAGAGGCAGACCTTTTGCTGGTGGTTGGTACAAGTATGGAAGTGTATCCCGCAGCGGGCTTGTCGCAAATGGCTCCGCAAAATTGTCCAGTGTTTTTGATAGACCCTAATCCGAGTCATACGGCTGGTAGTTTGTTTACACAAATAGTAGATGTGGCTAGTAGTGGTTTAAAAACGTGGATAAAGGATTATGAAATCTAAATGAGTAATAGCCGTAAATCTTTTTAACCTTCTGATATATTTGTGCTTCAATACAAGTAAAATGGAAGAGTACGTAGATAAAATAAAGTCGGTTGTTGTTGATTTCAGTCCAAAGGTGTTAGCTGCTTTGGCGATATTAATTTTTGGTTGGATTGCCATCAGCTTTATAACAGGATTAGTAAGACGCATTTTTAACAAACGTAAACTAGACGAATCCTTGTCAAAGTTTTTAAGTAGCCTGATCAGTTGGGCATTAAAGGTTTTGCTCATCGTTACCGTTGCTTCCAAACTGGGTATTGAAACCACATCGTTTGCGGCCATAATTGGTGCAGCTGGTTTGGCCATTGGCTTGGCATTGCAAGGTGCCCTAAGCAACTTTGCCGGAGGCGCATTAATCATCTTGTTCAAACCCTTCAAAATTGACGACCTCATAGAAGCGCAAGGCCATTTGGGCGTAGTGAAAGACATTCAGATCTTTACGACTATAATAAATACACCGACAAATCAGAAAGTCATTATTCCAAATGGTGCATTGTCGAACGGGTCAATAACAAATTATACGGCTGAAGGTAAATTACGCGTTGATTTGACCGTTGGTGTAGGGTATGATGAAGACATCAAAAAGACAAAGGAAGTGTTAATGGCCGCAATTCTTTCAACCGATAAGGTGTTAAAAGATCCAGCACCGACCGTTAATGTTTCTGAGTTGGCGGATAGCTCTGTGAATTTTGCGGTTCGACCATGGGCCACGCCTCAAGACTATTGGGACGTGTACTTTAAAACACTAGAGAATTGTAAACTTGCCTTGGATGCTGCAGGTATCGAAATTCCTTACCCACATCAAGTGGAGATTCACAAAGAGGGTTAGAAAACTTCTGTTTTAGACAATAAATTTAAATTACAGGCACAAAAAAAGCGGGACCATTTGGTCCCGCTTTTATGTAGTGTGTTATCGTTGTTACTTGACTTCTTCGAAGTCAACGTCTTCAACGTTGTCAGCTTCTGCACCAGCATCCGTGCTTCCGTTGTCGCCAGGGTTTGGTTGGTCACCACCCGCTGCGCCGCCTTCTGCTTGCTGTGCGTTGTATAGGTCTTGTGATGCAGCTTCCCAAGCTTTATTCAAGCTCTCCATGTTCGATTCAATTCCAGCGTCATCTTTGTCTGCTACCGCTTTTTTCAAAGCTTCTTTTGCTTCTTCGATTGCTGTCTTTTTGTCTTCAGGGATTTTGTCACCGTATTCTTTCAACTGCTTCTCAGTGGTAAATACCAATGTGTCGGCTTGATTGAATTTTTCAACGGCTTCTTTCGCTGCCTTATCAGCTTCAGCATTTGCTTCAGCTTCTTTCTTCATTCTTTCGATTTCGTCATCACTCAATCCACTTGACGCTTCAATACGAATTTTTTGTTCTTTACCAGTGCCTTGGTCTTTTGCACTTACGTTCAAAATACCATTGGCATCTATATCAAAAGTTACTTCAATTTTAGGCACTCCACGCTGAGCTGGTGGCAAATCAGATAAATGGAATCGTCCAATCGTCTTATTGTCTTTAGCCATCGAACGCTCACCTTGAAGAACGTGAATTTCTACAGATGGTTGATTGTCTGACGCTGTTGAGAATACTTCTGATTTCTTTGTAGGAATCGTCGTATTCGCATCAATTAACTTGGTCATTACATTACCCATGGTTTCAATACCTAGTGACAATGGCGTTACGTCTAACAATAAAACGTCTTTCACTTCACCAGTTAATACACCACCCTGAATCGCAGCTCCAATGGCAACAACCTCATCTGGGTTAACCCCTTTTGAAGGTTTCTTGCCGAAGAATTTTTCAACTTCTTCTTGGATACGAGGGATACGTGTAGATCCTCCAACCAAAATTACTTCATCGATTTCGCTTGCGCTTAATCCAGAATCTTTAATGGCTGCTTTACATGGCTCTAAGCTTCGACGAATTAAGTCGTCAGATATTTGCTCAAATTTTGAGCGAGACAATTTACGAACCAAGTGCTTTGGCACACCATCAACTGGCATAATATATGGCAAGTTGATTTCAGTTTCAGTGCTACTCGATAATTCGATTTTAGCCTTTTCTGCAGCTTCTTTTAAACGTTGTAATGCCATTGGGTCTTTTCTAAGATCAATGTTTTCGTCGTTTAAGAACTCTTCAGCCAACCAGTCGATGATTACTTCATCAAAGTCGTCACCACCTAGGCGTGTATCACCGTTGGTAGATTTTACTTCAAAAACACCATCTCCCAATTCTAAGATTGAAATATCAAATGTTCCACCTCCAAGGTCATACACCGCTATGGTCATGTCCTTGTCGCGTTTGTCTAATCCATAAGCCAAGGCTGCTGCTGTTGGCTCGTTAACAATTCGTTCAACTTTTAATCCAGCAATTTCGCCGGCTTCTTTAGTTGCTTGACGTTGTGAGTCGTTAAAATATGCAGGTACAGTAATTACTGCACGCGATACTTCACTACCCAAATAGTCTTCTGCTGTTTTCTTCATTTTCTGAAGCACAATGGCAGATATTTCTTGTGGTGTATATTTACGATCACCAATCTCTACACGCGGTGTATCGTTGTCTCCTTTAACTACTTTGTAAGATACTTTAGATAATGCATCCTCGATCTCAGAATACTTAGAGCCCATAAATCGCTTTATAGACATCACGGTATTTTCTGGATTGGTAATGGCTTGGCGTTTTGCAGGATCTCCTACTTTTCTTTCTCCATTTCCATTGTCTAAAAATCCAACAATCGACGGCGTTGTTCTTCGCCCTTCACTGTTAGGAATAACAACAGGTTCGTTACCTTCCATCACTGCTACGCACGAGTTGGTGGTTCCTAAATCTATTCCTATTACTTTACTCATATTTTAGGTTTTTATTTCAATGTTTGCAATTGAAGTGCCAATTGTTGATTCTGGGAAAATTAGAAGTACATATTTTAAGATAAACGAATAGTAGACAGCTAACGCGCTCAAAATAAGCGTTTTAGTTAAAGTTGAGTCTGTTTGTCGAAATGTGACAAATAGTCACTAAGGTCTGACAAAGTTGAGACCAGCTGTCCGGTCAGACGAAATCAGGCGGTTCATCATGGGATCATCTATCTTGATATTTGGCAAAGATTTGATGTTCAATGACGAGAAAATGCCAAGTCCATCAGAGATATTGGTGAATTCGGGTTTTTTCTGAACGATGCCAATACTTGGTTGATTTACTTCAACATAGGTGTACATGTCTTCACCTGCTGCATATAAATAGAATCCCATGCTAAGAGGGACGCGCTCAACATCTGGATTGGTTTCAAGAGCGGAATTTAGAAAGTCGTAAAAAAGATAACTGCGAATATTGGTTTGCTGCTCTTCATATCCTCTTAAACGTATGGTTTCTTTTCGTTTGAAAACTTGCCAATCAACGCTGTCTGTTCTAACCTGGCTTGGGTCTGCTTTGTCGTATTCTTGGTATCGGAATCGAATAACACAGTCGTACATCTTAGCTTGAGGCGCTTCTCGGTATATAATGTATATATAGCGGTTAGTGTCGTCGTCAATGTTAAATCTAGGATCTTGTTCTCTAAGTGGTGACAAAATTTCAGAATTGCCAACCATGTTTGCTTTTGACCGATATATCTTGTTGCTTTTGTTGTTTACTACAACCAATTCATAACTGTACAAATTGGCAAAGTCAGTCGCCTTAATGTTGTAGTTGGTGCGGTATAAAATGTTTGGTGTTTGGGCAAATACACCGGGCTCTTTTTCTAAACCTAAGGTGTCGCCATTTACTTTGACAAAATTGATAGTGTTTCCTTCAATGCCATTTCTTGTTTCAACTAAACTAACGGTTAAATCTTCGAAATAGATACTATCTGCAACACCTCCATAACTTATTGCATCACCCTCTTGGTTCAAATAGGCGCGATTGATTCGAATATAATTTTCTGGAGCTGATGGATTTAAAAGGCCATAAATTACAGGTATTTCTTTCCAGTCGGCGGTAACATCTAACGAGTTATCGCAGCCGTTGAACAGAATGACCAATAAACCAATAATACCAAGTTTACTTAAACGTTTTGTTGTGTATAGAACCATTAAATCAATTCAATTAGCTTTGCACCAAAGCCGACGGCAAATATGAAATATTTAAGCCTTATAATACTGTTATTCTTGTCAAAATTTACGAACGGACAAAACAGTCCTCGGGTGTACACGACGTTCGAAAATGTTGCCGTTTTCGACGATTTCAGTTACGTGGATTCGCGTTGGGATCAGAAAAATTCAAGTGCTGAACGGCTGATCATTTCAGATAACAAATACAGAGTGGAGCGCATCAAAGCCTCCTACTTCACAGTTTCTTTGGCTAAAGACGTGCCTGCTCTTTCGGACTTTGAAATTATTACCTCGATTGAGTTAGAAAAAAATAAAGCCAATAAAATGGCTAGTGGCGGGTTGATACTTAAAGCGCAACAATCTGGTAATGGGGCCATCATCTTAGAAATAAACGCAAAGAGACAATACCGGTTTCGGGTGATGAAAAACGGTGTCTTAAACTCTCTTTTTACAGATAAGAACGACGGCTGGATTAAGTCTATAAACTTGAGAAAGAAGGGCGTAAATGAAATACGAATATCCACCAAAGGAAATGAGTACGATTTATACATTAATAATGTTTTTGAAAGGTCGCTCATCGAAACAGCCTTTAAAGCCGGTCGGGTTGGTTTTTACGCAGATGGACAGAGTACCATTACCGCGCATGTGTTTATACTTAAAATTAACGGAAAGCTGGAAGCGGTTAAAGTAGATAAGAAAGAGGATAAGCCAATCGAAAGTGACACGAAAGATGATACCTATACGCAACTGGTGAAAGTGTTTAAAGATAAAATTGACAAACAACAGGCGCAAATTGCCCGTTTGAACGAGGACCTAAACGTGTGTAAGGCAAACTTGACCTTGGATACCAGTTCGGCTAGCACAGTAAAAGTCCTTACCAAAGAAAATAAGAAACAGGTAGACCGGATTGAAATGCTTGAGCGTGAAAAGGAAGAAATGCAAAAGCGGTTATCTTATCTTGAATCAATGAAAGAAGACATTGAAAGTCAAACTAACGGCGATATTATACTACATTTAACTAAGTTGTTGTCTGATCAAAAGGAGGAGAACAACATATTGAAAAAAGAAAAACTTGAGCTTCAAAAAGAAGTGAGTGAATTAAGAAGACGCAATTAAAATTAAATGGCTTCAAACAATTACAAAAAAGTAACTACGCACGCGTTGTTGGAAATGAAACAACGTGGAGAAAAGATAAGTATGTTAACGGCATACGATTATTCATTTGCAAAAATCATTGACGACGCAAATATCGACGTCATACTTGTGGGAGATTCTGCGAGTAATGTGATGGCCGGACACATTTCTACCCTGCCAATAACCTTAGATCAAATGATTTATCATGCACAGTCGGTGATCCGTGCTATTGACCGTGCCTTGGTGGTTGTTGATTTGCCTTTTGGTTCTTATCAAGGGAATAGTAAGGAGGCATTAAATAGTGCGATTCGGATTATGAAAGAATCTGGTGCACATGCAGTTAAGTTAGAGGGGGGAGAAGAGGTATTAGAATCTGTGACCCGGATTTTGTCTGCAGGTATTCCGGTAATGGGCCATTTAGGTTTAACACCACAAAGCATATTTAAATTTGGTACCTACACGGTTCGTGCAAAAGAAGAAGCGGAAGCGGCCAAGTTGAGAAAAGACGCTAAGCTACTTGAAGATGCGGGTTGTTTTGGTCTTGTATTAGAAAAGATTCCAGCCAAATTAGCGAAGGAAGTAACCGACTCTGTTGACATACCTGTTATTGGCATTGGTGCAGGTGCAGGTGTTGATGGTCAAGTGCTTGTCCTGCACGACTTAATTGGATTAACAAAGGAATTCAATCCACGTTTTTTAAGACGCTATTTAAATCTATACGACGATGTAAAAGGTGCCGTTCAGAATTATATAGCCGACGTAAAAAGTAAAGACTTTCCGAACGAAGAAGAACAGTATTGATAATTTTAAATGTTGAATGTTCATTGAGGATTTAGGTAAAAGATATTTTAGCTATTAGTCATTAGCCAACAGCCAACAGCCAATAGCCAATAGCCAATAGGGATGTTGATTCTCAATTCTGAGCTCTAACCACCTTAAGCGTTAGTCACAGCGTAGTGAAGAATTCAATTAAAAATTAAAAATTAAGAATTAAGCATTCGGATTTGCGCAGCAAATCCGACAGCAATTGTCTTTTGAGTTTACTATCAGTTTCGACGGTATGATTCTTCGGGTTTCTCGTCGTCAACCACTCTGAATGATGGTCAGGCTTATTTAGGTTATTCAATCCCTCAATCCTTTAATCCATCAATCCTTCAAAATTATCAGCCAGAAATTCTACATTCAAAATTTTACATTTTTCATTTCGGCCGCAGGCCGACTACCAACTTCCGCCAGCGCCACCGCCACCAAAGCTACCGCCACCGAATCCGCCGAATCCACCTCCACCGCCAGTAAATCCACCTCCGCCACCTCCGATGTAACCTCCGGCTCCTGGTCCCATAATCCAACCACCTGAGCGGTTGCGATAGGTTTTACCGTTGTTACTCCCGAAAGAGGAGAAAATGATAATAAGTATGATGACTAAAACGATGATCAGCCACGTTGGAAACCCGTTGTCTGGTCCTGTGCCTCCTTTATATTCGCCCGCTGCAAACAAGATTAATTGATCCACGGCTTTGTCTACACCTTCATAAAAACCGACGTTTCTAAAATTAGGTTTCAGAATGTAATCTACGACCCGGCCAGCATATGCGTCGGTCACTCTATGTTCCAAACCTCTGCCGACTTGAATAAACATCTTGCGGTCTTTAACCGCTACGTAAATAAGAATGCCATTGTTGTTGTCGCTCCCACCAACACCCCATGCTTTAGCCATTTTGTTGGAATACGTGAATACGTCTTCACCTTCTAAACTCTCGTCAAGGCAAATGGCAATCTGATTGCTGGTAGAGTCATCGTAGTTACGCAGTTTTTCGCACAGACGATTTTCTTGCTCATCAGATAATACTTTGGCAAAATCTTGTACAAATACGCATTGCCCTGTATTGGGCTTAGGTACATCTTTCGCCACAGCGAAAAGTGCAACGAGGCTAAGCAGCAGGGTAAGAACCTTACGCACCATAACTGATATCATTGGTCAATTCGTTTCCTTTAGAATCATCGGCAGGGAAATAAGTTTGCAACTGTTCTCCTGCATTTTGAATGCCTGCTATAATGCCTGATGTAATGTCATTCTGCTTGAAATACGTCGTCATTTTTTCTTTGGTTGTTTCCCAAAAATCATCTGGAACTTTTTCGTCAATTCCAGAGTCCCCTATAATGCTAAAGCAATGATCTTTGAGTGCAACATATATCAATACGCCGTTGCGCAATGCTGTAGCATCCATCTCTAAATGAAAGAACAAATTTTGGGCTTTAAACACGGGGTCTCCTTTGCAGTATTCGTCAATATGCACACGAATCTCTCCTGAACACATTTCTTCAGCTTCTGCGATGGCAGCCAATATTTGTTTCTCTTTTTTGGTTGAGAACGGTCTCCAGGCCATTAGGCTATTTTGAGCGATTTAAAGCATCGTCCATATCAGGGGCATTTTCACTTCCTGGATTAGACTTGAACAATGGTTTTTCGTCGAAACCTAACATTCCGCTATACAAACCATTAGGTAGGCGCTTGATTTTAATGTTGTAATTGGTTGCAGCTTCGTTGTAGTCAACACGTGCTGAAGCAATTCGATTTTCAATTCCTTCATATTGGTGTTGGAAATCACGATAAGCCTGCACGGCTTGAAGCTCTGGGTATCGTTCAACGACCAACATCAATTTACTTAATGAACCTTTCAATTGTGCTTGAGCTTGTTCGAACTGGGCTAGGTTTTCGGCAGTTAAATTATCTGCTGAAATGTTAATTCCAGTAGCTTTAGCTCGGGCTTCAATTACTGCAGTCAACGTTTCCTGCTCAAAATCTGCGGCATTCTTAACAATCGACGCAAGACCTTGAACCTTATCAGCACGCGCTTGATAAGCAGTTTCAACGTCAGCCCATTTTTGGTCAACCTTTTTTCCAGAGCTTAACATGCCATTATAGCTCATTGCAATCCAAATCACCGCAGCTATGGCGATGATGATCCACATCTTATTTTTACCCATTTATTTAGTTATTAGTTAATACAAGTATACAATTTATGACTTGAATTAGTCTTCAAGCGTTATGCCAAACGACTCTTGAATCTGGTATCTGTTGCGTTCCCGAGCAGATCGACTAATCAATTCGCCTAAGAAACCTGCAACAAATAATTGTACACCGATAATCATGGCGAGTATGCCAAGATAAAACAAAGGACGCTCAGTCATCTCATATTCCTTCCAAACTAGCCTAGCAATCGACAAATACGATGCAATGGCAAATCCGCCTAAGAAACTCAAGCCACCCAAGCTTCCAAAAAGATGCATTGGCCGTTTACCAAACTTGCCAACAAACATGATGGACAATAAATCCAATGGGCCGTATATAAATCGACTCAGGCCAAATTTTGTTGTACCGAATTTTCGTGCTTGGTGTTGAACTACTTTTTCACCAATGTTGCCAAACCCGGCCCATTTTGCAATAACCGGAATGTAGCGGTGCATTTCGCCATACACTTCAATATTTTTTACCACTTCAACATTGTAGGCTTTCAAGCCACAATTCATGTCGTGCAGTTTTACACCAGACATCTTGCTGGTTACGTAGTTATATAACTTCGTTGGAATCGTTTTGGTAATGGGGTCGAATCGCTTCTTTTTCCAGCCCGAAACGATGTCGTATCCACCTTCAACAATCATCTTATATAATTCAGGAATCTCTTCTGGAGAATCTTGTAAGTCGGCATCCATGGTGATTACAACATTGCCTTCGGCGTATTTAAATCCTTCGTTGAGCGCCGCAGACTTGCCGTAGTTTCTTCTAAACTTGATGGCTTTAATGTTGCTATTGGATTCCATTAAATTTTTAACGACACTCCATGAGGTATCAGAACTTCCGTCGTCGATAAAAAGAATTTCGTAACTATAATTATTCTCATCCATTACACGAGAGATCCAAGCTGCTAATTCAGGCAGCGACTCTTCCTCATTAAATAATGGTATAACAATAGAAACGTTGTTCATAAATCGTGTATTAGTAACTTATTTGGTGTGCTCCATTAATGGTAAGGACACATTTTCCAGTGAGTTCGGTGTTGAATAATGGGTTGTTTTCAGACTTCGACAAGTTTGATGCCTTGTTGTAAGACCACTTAGCAGATGGATTGGCAACCCATAAGTTTGCCTTATTCCCTTTCGCAATTGAGTTATGGTTTAAACCCAATAGTCTTCTTGGCGTATGTGCTGTTCGCGTTACAAATGTTTCTAAATCAATTGTATCGGCCAATGCCTCGTTATACAACGCGTAGAAACTTTGGAGTCCGTTTATGCCAAACCGCGCATAGTCAAACTCTACTTGCTTGTTTTCTATGTTTTGTGGATTGTGATCTGAAACTATGGCATCAATAGTGCCATCAATGATTCCTTTTAATAAAGCTTTTCGGTCTTTCTCACCTCTGAAAGGAGGAGTTACTTTAAAATTAGTGTCGTAAGACAGAATGGCATTGTCTGTATAAACAAGATGCCAGATACTCACATCGCACGTAATTTTTATTCCCGCTTTTTTTGCTTTCCGGATTAAATCTACCGATTTAGCTGATGAGATATGACTAAAGTGCATAGAAGCATCGGCGTATGCAGCAATGTCAATTTCTTTTTTTATTTGGCTCGTTTCTGCCAAGTCTGGTTGTTGTTTTAACCCTGTATGAATGGTTACAGCACTTTCGTTAACCGATGCGCCAACAGACAAGTCTGCATCAAGCGCATGACTCATGATTAATCCGCCTACTTGTTTGCCGTACAGTAATGCTCTAGTCAAAGTGCCAGAAGATTGGTAGCCATTGTCGCCATTGCTAAACCCAACGGCTCCGGCCTGCCTCATGTCATACATTTCGGTAATGTCTTGACCAGCCATGTCTATTGTGGTAGCACCAATTGGCAACAAGTCAGGAAGCACTTGTTCACCGATTTGCTTGATATATTCTATCTGTGATTTGTTTTGAATCACAGGGTCTGTGGCGGGTTGTATGGTTAAAGATGTAAAGCCACTGGCTGCAGCTGCAGCAGCACCAGACCGAATGTCTTCTTTGTGTTCGTACCCTGGATCTTTTAGCTGACAGCGCAAATCACACATGCCTGGCAATACATAACTTCCTTTTGCATCAAATACTGTTTCCGAATTGGAACGTATAGGTTTTTTGGAAATTTGTGTAATGACACCTTTTTCGATTAAAATGTCTACGGTTTGGCGATTGAGATCACTGGAAGGGTCAACTAATGTGCCCCGAGTAATGAGTATAGTGTTGTCAGACAATTGTCCCATTTTTATTGTTTGACCGTGGTCGACCAAAATCTCAACAAAAGTATCTCAATTGCCAAGAAAATCAATGCAAGAATGATACATGCTTTCCAAAATTGTTTTCCAAATCGATATTGTGAAACCGTTTCGGTTACATAAGTGGTTGGGTTATCCATCACATCCACGGTCGAATTTGGGAAAATTGCGGCGATATCACTAGTGGACAGAAAGGTGTTTTTAGACTCAGATCTATCGTAATTGAACGCAATAACTTGCAACAAAGTGTCAGCCGTTTGCAGTGCAATGTTGCCTGCACGTAATTGGTCGAAACCCGCATCAATAAAGGGAGAAGCGCCAACTGTATTGACGACTGGCATCCATTCTGCATCCCCGTCAATTAAATTTAATTCTCCTTGTAGGCGGCGAGATTCAGGTACGGCTTTAAAAATATTCCTATTGCTTATGGTGTTTGACAATGGATAGTCTACCGAACGGTTCATGGCCATCTTAATTACCGTTGGAACAAATAGTCCATGTTTTGGGAAATTACTCCATGTATCGTTCAATGGGCAAGCCAAAACATATGCGTGCCCGGTGCCTATTTTACTTTCAGATAAAAATACATCACGATTTTCTAAGGTCATTAAAGCATAATGAGCGACGCTTTCAACATTAAGTCGGTAATATTTTTTTATAGAAGGGTAGTTTGGATTGTCCGGTATCTTTTTAAACACTTGGTCAAAAAGTGGGTTTTGTAAGTCTAACATCCCAACTTTCGTGTTGAGTTCAGTTGTTTGCTCAATTTTAGGCAGGCCTAAAATCTTACTCAAATCACCCAGTTGATTTTGAGAAGGAATAGACGATGGAACAACCAAGATGCTACCACCTGAACTCACATAGTCAGATATTGCAGCAACCATACCAGAGCTAAGGCTGGTCACTTCATTTAGAATCACCAAGTCTGTTGTTTCCAATTCAGACAAGTCAATGTTACCTGCAATTTGATTTGACAATGCGTAATAGGTGTCTGGCCCGAACAGTCTGTTTATGTAAACGTTTGGCTGACTTCCGTTCACAGCCATTATATTCAGGCTTGCTTTAACATTAAAGCTCAGGTAATAGGTGTCGTCAAATATGATTGGATTGTCTTCGATGCTTGCTTTAATTCGTTGCCAACCTGAGGTTTTTACGGTAAAGCCAACCAATACCGATGTCTTGCTATTCCCTTCAACATCAAATCCAGTTACAGACTTTTTTTCTCCGTTTATCACCAAGGCCAAACTTCCACCATTAAGGGCATCGTCTCCATGATTGGAAATTTGAATGACAAGATTAATTGGGGCGTTAAGTTGAACCACCGGAGACTCGATCCAAGCCGAATCAATACTGATGTTGTTATTTTTTATTGGCTGTGTAGGTGATAAGGTTACCAATAAATTGCTGTCTGTTGTTTCGCTTGAGGCCGGAGCGCTACTACCCTGAAAATCTGAAAAGAGATACAGGTGTTTTTTGTTTGAACCGCTACTTGTTAAACTTTGATTTAAACCATCTACGACGTCTACTAAAGGCTTGGTCGTTTTGTCTATGTCTATATTGTCGACAAACGAAATCGCATCTTTTTGATTGACCGGCAATTGTCCCATTGTTGTATTGCTATTCACAATAAATCGGTCTGTAGGTAAATATGATTTTATTAATTCTCGTGCTTTAGACTTTGCTTCCTCAATTAGTGGGCCTTGCTTTCCGTCGTTGTCCATGCTAAAGGAGTTGTCTATATAGATTCCGACGATTTCATCATTTTGACTGACTGTTTGATTGTCGACAGGAATATATGGCTGCGCAAAGGCAAAGACCAGGAATGCGAGGGCCAACAATCGTGCCAGCAAAACAAGAAAGTTTCGAAGCTTCTTAATCGATTGCGTCTGTTTTTGAACGTTTTTTAGGAAGCGGACATTTGGGAACAAGACTTTTTTGTATCTCCTAAAATGGAACAGATGAACGATGATGGGCACCGCAAGAAGCAATAATGCCCACAAAAAATTAGGATAAACAAAACTCATATTAAGGTATACGCTGTGACTGGGTTTTTATTTTCGCAAATGTATACTCTTATGGATATTTATGAATTGAGAATTGGAAATAGAAATTAGATATATATGGTGGCCACTTCAATTAGTAGCGTTGTCAAAAGAATCAGCGTTCATTTGTAATAATTTACTCACACTGTATGTCGTGTAAAACATAGGTGAACTAATCATGATGTAACCGCGTTATAGGAATATTCAAATACGAAAAACACCATTGAATAAAATAACATTTTTCATAGTAGGTCTTGCCTTAATCACAGTTAGTGCCTGCACGGATAACGATTTTGATAACAATGGCGTTGAGATTCCGAACTTTAATTTTTCAAAAACAATTGTTTTTGAAGACAGTCTTTCCACGTACAACATATTTACTGGCAAGATGTCTGAGTTAAATCCTTCTGAAGGTTTTGAAGAATTGGCATTAAGTTCAGTGTTGTTTACAGATTTTGCGGAAAAACAGAGGCTCGTTAAAATTCCACCAGGTAAGAAGATGATAAAGTCACCTGACGGGTCCATCCAGTTTCCTGACGGGACGGTCTTAACCAAAACTTTCTTCTACGCCGACGATGAACGAGACCCGAGTTTAGGAAGAAGAATAATTGAAACCAGGTTACTTATAAAAGAAAGTTCAACGTGGAACGTTGCGACATATGTTTGGAATCAAGAACAAACGGCAGCGACTTTAGAATTAAATGGAATTACCACACAAGTGTCTTGGATAAACGAGGCAGGTGCCAACAAAACTATAAGCTATAAAGTGCCCACAGAAAACCAATGTATGACGTGTCACCAATCAAATGGAACGATGTCTCATTTGGGCCCAACCCTCACTAACTTAAACCGAGAAGTAGAAAAAGATAGTCAACAGGTAAATCAAATCAGCCATTTACAACGCATAGGTTTTATGGAGGATTTTGACTTGGCAGAGGTGCCGAGCATGGTAAATTATAAAGACGGACAAGCTTCGTTATCAGACAGAGGACGAGCGTATTTGGCCATGAACTGTGCACATTGTCACAACCCTAAGGCTTGGGATACGCCAGCCGGTAAGGATTTAGATTTTCGTTACAATACTGCATTTGGGCAGACAGGTATTTCTGATGCCAAAGACAGAATAATCAGAAATGTAATGGACGGGGATATGCCCTTTATTGGCACAACGGTAATGGACCACACGGGTGTTGCCTTGATTGTTGAATACATTGAAAGTTTGTAATATCTAAATTAAGTCCAATGTCTTAATTTGCGACCATGATATACGCAGAAGACGTAACGATAGAATCAGTCTTTTTACATCACGTCGGTAATAAGAGTTTAGAAGAAGGGTGCAAGTTTTCTGAAGAACCATTGATGATGGACGATAAGGTTGAAGAAGCTTTAAAGACCTATTTCTTTGAGTCATTTAGCGATAAAGAACTATATCATCTAGATCACGACGTTGATATTAAACTTAACGAAGTATACAGTTACGTCAGTCAAATTTTTAACAATGAAAGCACCTTAAAAGAGCAGGCGAATAACATTGCTCGACATTTATACCGCTGCAGTGATCATCCCAATATTAAACCAGGCGAATTGTGCATTGCTTTAATAAAAGATTGTCAAATTGAAGGTCAGGTGCTTGACGCGGTAGGGATATTTAAAGCAGAAAACAAAGACACTTTTTTAAAGGTTATTGCGCGCAAAAATCAGTACGAAGTAGAAAGTGACGAAGGCATAAACGTAGGCAAGCTCGACAAAGGCTGTTTAATTTTTAATACCGACGTTGAAGAAGGATTTTTGGTGACCGTGGTTGATCAAACCAACAAAGGTGTTGAAGCACGTTTTTGGTCGGATGAGTTTTTGCATCTCAAACATCGACGCGATATGTATTTCAACACCAATAACGTGTTGGAGGCCTGCAAATCATTTGTATCGGAGGCCTTGCCAGAGGAATACACAATGGAAAAGGCTGACCAAATCGATTTATTAAACAAATCGATTGGCTACTTTAAGGATAACGAACGCTTTGTTCAGGAGGAGTTTGAAGGAGCGGTCTTTAAAGATCCCGATGTAATCCAATCGTTTCAAGACTTTAATACGCAGTTTGCCGATGAACGCGATATGGACATGCCTCAGTCTTTTGAAATATCAAAAGAAGCGGTGAAAAAGAAATCACGCGTGTTTAAAAGCGTCATTAAGCTGGATAAGAATTTCCATATTTATGTGCATGGCAATCGTGATTATATTGAGCGTGGTACCGATCCGGATGGGAGGAAGTTTTATAAGCTCTATTATGATACGGAGCAGTAGTTTGAGAGGTATTTTTATCTAATAGCAATTTTACATTCTTCGATTAGGGCTTAGCAGCCTTCAGTTCTTCCATTAGGCTTTTCAGCCATTGACTCGTCGTCCATTAGGCTTATCAAGTCCGCCAGTAGTCGGACAAGCTCTATAACCGATTTTCATTTT
>CAJQIC010000069.1 GCA_905478335.1 uncultured Bacteroidia bacterium
CATTTCTGGCTCAAACGCCAGTCCTTGCTGATTGTAGTATCCAAAAACAACCGTATCACCTGTGTTTATTTTTCCGGAGTCAGGTTCTTCTATACCACATAGCATGTTCAAGAATGTGGACTTCCCCACTCCGTTTGGCCCAACAATACCGATGCGTTCGCTATTTTTAAAGGTATAATCAAAGCCTTGAACAATTTTCAAAGCATCGTAAGACTTGTACACTTTTTTCAATTCCAATATTTTGCCGCCAACCCGACTCATCTTCACTTGGAGTTTGAGCTCCTGGTCTTTATGCCCACTTCTCGAGATCGCCTCGGTTTCGTGAAACTTCTGAATCCTTGCCTTTGATTTGGTCCCACGTGCCTTCGGCATCCGTCTTATCCAATCAATTTCGGTCTTAACCTTTTTACCTGCTTTTTCAATTTCTATACGGTTTACCTCTTCTCGCTCTGCTCTTTTCTGTAGGAAAAATGAATAATTGCCGTGATGGGTATACAGCTTGCCGTGATGTAACTCTAGAATAACATTGCATACATTTTCTAAGAAATACCGATCGTGCGTAACCATAAATAGTGTTAACCCCGATCTACTGAGGTATTGCTCCAACCATTCAATCATGGCCACATCCAAATGGTTGGTTGGCTCATCTAAAATGAGCACGTCTGGCTCGTCTAGTAAGGCAAGTGCAAGCGCCAATCGCTTTTTTTGGCCGCCAGAAAGTGTAGCTACCTGTTGTGTTTGGTCTTCAATTTCAAACTTGGTGAGTATTTCGTTTAATCGTCTTTCATAATCCCAAGCGCCAAATTCATCCATCTTTGCCATAGCATCGTCTAATGCTTTTTGGTCTTGACTAGAATAGTTTTCCGCTTGGTTCTCTAACACGTTATGGTAACTGGAAATTATCTCCAACATCTCAGAATTGGCCGTGCGTATGAGTTCAGAAATGGTCACTGACTCATTAAAATCTGGCTCTTGTTCTAGAAAACCAAATCGAATACCATTGCGGAACACCACCTTGCCTGCGCTGGGTTGATCTTTCCCAGTCATAATCTTCAACAGACTTGATTTACCTGTGCCATTATTGGCCACTAAAGCCATCTTATCTCCTTTACTCAAACCAAAGTTTAAGTCAGAAAAGAGAATGCGTTCACCAAGGTTTTTTTCTAGATTTTCTACCGAAACGTAATTCACTGGTCAAAGTTACTCTTCAATTTCATTACGGTACACGTGCGCTAACTTTAAAACCCAACATTTGTATAAACATTTTGTCATTTAAGGATATTTAGAGCCTTAACAACCTTTGCTTTGTTAAATTGCGCAACATGCGCGCAGTAATTAGAAGCCAATATGGTGGCCCGGAGGTTTTATCTGTAAAAGAACAGACCACTCCACTCCCAAACAAAGATGAAGTATTAATACGTGTTCAAAGAACAACTGTAAACAGAACAGACTGTGGCATCCTTCGAGGACGACCTTTTTTAATACGTTTTTTTTCAGGATTGTTTAAACCCTCTACTTCCTCCCCGGGAACTGATTTTGCCGGCGTTGTCGAACAAGTTGGCAATATGGTTGACCGTTTTAATGTAGGTGATCGTGTTTTTGGATTACGAGACGCTGGCCTCGCATCTCAAAGAGAATATATGACGTTTAAAGCCTCTGATGCTATTGAACAAATTCCTGAAGATGTAAGTTTCAATGATGCCGTAGCATCTTTAGAAGGTGCTCATTATGCTTATAACTTTATCAACAAGGTTAAGATTGATCAAGGGTCGAAAGTATTGGTAAATGGAGGGACTGGGGCAATAGGATCTGCCGCTATTCAACTTCTAAAAAACATGGGTGCCCAAGTAACAGCTGTAACCGACACAAACCACGTCACTGCATTGGAGGCATTGGGCCCAGATAAAACTATTGACTACACAAAAACAGACTTTACAGTAGATGAGATTGAGTATGATTTCGTTTTTGATGCGGTTGGAAAGTCTTCATTTGACCCATGCAAAAAATTGCTTAAACCAACTGGTGTCTACATATCAAGCGAATTAGGACCAGGCGCAGAGAACTTCTATTTGCCAGTGATTACTAAGTTAAAGGGCGGAAAGCGCGTTATTTTTCCAATTCCTAGCAACTGTAAACGCAGCGTTCAGATTATGATAGACCTACTGAGCAAAGGTGTATTTAAACCACTAATTGATACCGTTTATCCCATGACGTCCATTCAAGACGCGTATACCTATGTAGAATCAGGTCAAAAAATTGGAAATGTAATTATCGACTATAGCAGCCACTAGGGCTGTTTCAGCTTCATCGAGAGTTCCATCTCAAAAATGGCCACACATTCGTCGTTACACATTGCGTTGATGGTAACTACCTTATTTACACGTTCACCAGTACGTTCCATTTCGTCTATCATTTCAGATATGGCTACACCTTCATTGCAATTGAAGTAAACATCAGACTCGGCTCTTTTCAGGTATTCAACCTTCATGGTTTTAAATACAGGTGCTGCATTCAAGTTTCTATTTAGTAGCAGATGGTAAGCAAGAAAACCAGAGGCTAAATCTGCGCCGATACTCATCACGCCCAAATACATGCTTTTAACATGATTTCGCGTGCGCCGTTTTAAAGGTATTTTGATCGATATATGTGTATCAGAAACGTCGTGTACACGTGGTCGGCAAAACCCAATCAATGGAATTTTGACAATGCCAAACAAGAACAACTTCCACTGTAAACTACTAACGTTATTTGCTGCCATTGCGGGTTATCAGTTGTTGTACGACTTCTCTAACAGGCTTAATTTTATCAACATATTCTATAGTTGGACCGGCACACCAAAGCGTCTTATACGTAGCGCTAAAAGCAGCTTTCTGCAAGTTCTTCATGCCCTTAATAAAGGTGAATGCCTTCATCCATTTCTTAAAACGTTTGTTCTTATTTAGAAATCGCTCAAGACTGTTTTGCTGCGTACCTATTTCTTTAACGTATGGCGTGTTTATTACTGTACAAGGGCTACCAGAAAGCTTTGTTGTCATTACGATGTCGCTTGCTTTATAATCAACAATGGCTTGTTTGTATTCGATATTGACAGGCGCTTCGTCGGTAGCGATAAAAATACTACCTACCGAAACACCATCTGCGCCAGTATCCAAAACTTGTTGCAGGCTGTCGTAATCACCAACTCCACCAGCTGATATTATTGGAATGTTACAAGCGGCTTTTAATTGTGGGATAAAGTCTTTACTTGAAATATTACCAGCATGTCCACCTGCTTCTTTGTTTACAGCAATAATGGCATCACAGCCCAAGGCTTCCACTTTTTTTGCATATTCTACCGTCGTCACATCACAAAATACTTTTACGCCTGCCTTATGTGCTTGGCGTATAGTTTCTTCCGGACTACCTAAACTCGTAATGAGAAAATCAACCTTTAAACGACAGCACACTTCCAGCTGCTCACGATATTTAAAGTTGGATTTGTTAACAATGAGGTTGATACCAAAAGGCCCGTTACACTCCGATTTTAGCCTTTGAATGGCCATCTCGAGTTCTTCAATTGTACGGTAATTTAATGCTGGAATGGCTCCCGTAATGCCAGAATCAATTGCAGCTTTGACCATCGCCACATTACTCACCAAAAACATAGGTGCTTGAATGATTGGGTATTTAATACCTAACATTTTGGTTAATGGAGTTTCGTATGACACGGGCATAGACAAAGATAAGTGAATTGTGAATTGTTAATTTTTAATTTCTAATGATTAATTGAATTGAGATTAGATAATTGATGATTGCTCGATTAAGATTGACATTTGAAGTGTTCAGTAGAAATCAAGAAAGGTTTTTGAGTGACGGCCGAGAGCTAAGCAGGCAGGAAAGCGGAGCGGCTCTGGCTGCGGGGAAGAAAAGACTTTTGTAGAGATCGATGAAAACTTCAGAAGTCTTGATTTTTTTGTTTCGTTTTTTCATCAAGGAAAAAAAGAAAACCAGGTTAAAGGACTGGTAAGCCCTTATGGACAATTAGCGTTGGAACATTTCGATATTTGGCAAACAGAAACCGTTGACAACTGTTAATTGTTAATTATTCATCGCCAATGTAATTTTGGCGTTCATTAGTATATATGACATCATCTAAAAGCAGAGTGATCAAATCACCTACAGGAAATACATTAAACACCAAAGGCTGGGTTCAAGAAGCAGCATTCAGAATGTTGCAAAACAACTTAGATCCTGAAGTGGCAGAACGACCTGAAGACCTTATCGTATATGGAGGTCGAGGAAAGGCAGCACGTGATTGGGACAGTTTAGAGGGCATTTTGAGTGCTTTAAAAACATTAGAAGAGAACGAAACCTTGTTGGTTCAATCTGGTAAACCCGTGGGTGTCATGCGTTCGCATAAGGACGCACCGCGTGTCATTATTGCAAATTCGAACCTCGTAGGAAAATGGGCCAATTGGGACCACTTCAACGAGTTGGAGAAAAAAGGATTAATGATGTACGGCCAAATGACGGCTGGAAGTTGGATATACATTGGTTCTCAAGGCATCGTTCAAGGAACCTATGAAACATATTTATCACTTGCCAATAAACATTACAACGGTTCTCTTAAAGGCAAACTGAATGTTACCGCTGGTTTAGGCGGAATGGGTGGTGCTCAGCCACTCGCCATCACAATGAATGAAGGTGTTGCTTTAGCCGCGGAAATGGAAGAATGGCGCGTAAAGAAACGTCTTGACACTAGATATCTTGACAAGATGACGTCTGATATTGACCAAGGAATTGATTGGGCAGTTGATGCAGCTAAAAATGGAGAGGCCATCTCTATTGGCGTCGTTTGTAATGCCATCGACTTATTGAAAAGGATGGTTGAACGCAATATCACGCCAGATACATTAACAGACCAAACGTCTGCCCACGATGAGTTGGTTGGTTATTTCCCCGAAGGACTTAGCGTTGAAGAAGCAAACACACTACGTGAAAGTGACCCTGGCGAATACTGCCGCAGGTCGTTAAAGTCTATGTGTACTCACCTTGAGCTTATGATTGAATTGCAAAAACGAGGCGCTAT
>CAJQIC010000070.1 GCA_905478335.1 uncultured Bacteroidia bacterium
GTCTGGTGGTTTCGATACTGATGCTGTTGGTGTACTACAGTTCCCACTAAGCGCACCAAAGCAAGGCGTTATTAAACGTTTCGTTAACCCCAATCCGTCTGTGTCAACAAACGGCTTCGACGTGAATATGAAGTTCACAACGCTTACAGTTTATTCGCTAGCAGGGACCGTTCTTTATACCGATCAGTCGGGCGAAAGACACCTCAATCCTGGTTTGCAAGAAGGATTGTTTATAGTCAAAATAAATACAGCGACAGGTACATTTATTCAGAAAATATGCGTCGTACAATAAGTATTTGTATACTCCTATTTTTGATTGGTTGCGCCGATGAGTCGGTCTTGCCACCATCCAATATAGATGCAAGCGCTGGAGACGTGATGGTCATCAACGAAGGCGGTTTTCAACGCGGTAATGCGTCATTGGGGTTATACAATTTCAGTACCAATACTTATCAGCCTAACATATATAAAAATGTCAATGGTCAACCCGTAGGTGATGTGTTTCAATCTATAGGTACGCACGACGGTGACTATTGGTTGGTAGTTAATAACTCTGGTAAAATCGTTGTTATTGACTCTTCAGATTACAAGATTAAACATGAAATAACAGGCTTTAAATCACCACGTTATGTACATTTCTATGAAAATGAAAAAGCTTTTGTAAGTGATCTTTATGGTAACGAAATCGCCGTAGTGAATACCCAAACCTATCGAATAGACAATTACATTCCTATTGACGGTTGGACAGATCAAATGGATATGGTAAATGGAAGGTTGTTTGTAGCCAATCGTGAACGTCCATTTGTGTTTGTGGTAGATCCCATTGCTGAAGTTGTTGTAGATAGTATACCTGTCGCCCACAATCCGAATAGTTTATCAGTTACTAGGAACAACCTTGTCGTGGTTTTATGTGAAGGCCGCTTGGGCAGTAGTGATGCGCCAGTATTCCAGGTTATTGATTCTGATTCTTACAACGTGATTAAAGAAATTGAAATTGATGTAGGAGGAAAGCCAAGCCTGTTGCGGGTGAGTCCTGTCAACGGGAACATTTACTTCGCCAGTAAAGGAATTCACTTCATCCATCCGGTTACGTTTACCTTAGAAGATAAAATCATTGACTTGCCGGAAGCCAATGTCTATGGATTTGACATAGATCCTGTAACTGGGAATTTTTACGTCAGTGATGCCAAGGATTATGTAAAGAAAAGCGAGGTTTATGTCTACAAGAATAGCAAAACCAAAACCAACCAATTTATGGCAGGTGTGATTTGCAACGGTTTTCTTTTTAGGTAACTTGGCTAATGGCTAATGGCTAATGGCTAATGGCTAATGGCTTTAAAACAAAACCTTATCTAGAGCGTTATTATCACATTACATGTATATACACATATTAATTGTACATTCGACTCATGGCAAACGATAGAAGAGACTTTTTAAAAAAAGCAGGACTTGCTGCCTCTGGTGTAATACTGGGATCTGCAACAAACATTAGTAAATCAAGCGAAGACGATAAAGAAGAGAAAGTGATAGTAAAAAAAGTATGGCCATTAGGCTTTCAGTGGGAAACTCAAGACCCGTTTTTGTTTTGTGTTCACCATGAAGATTTATACCCCGAAGGGAATGATGGTCAAGGACCAAAAGCGTCTCTTAAAGGAAGACAGATAGGACAAGATTTTATCATAAAAGATGGATGGCGGATGTATCACGGCAAAAATGTACCAGGATTCCCCAGTCATCCACATCGCGGGTTTGAAACCATTACTGTGGTTAGAGATGGATATGTAGACCATTCAGACTCGTTAGGAGGCCATGCCCGATACGGCCACGGTGATGTACAATGGATGACAGCTGGTAAAGGATTGCAGCACGCAGAAATGTTTCCTCTGGTCAATAAAGAGACAGGGAACAGAATGGAGTTGTTTCAGATATGGTTGAACTTACCGAAGAAAAGTAAAATGGTAACACCATATTTTAAGATGAATTGGAGTGAAGATATCCCTGTATTAGAAGAGAAAGACGCCAACAATAATAAAATTCGTATTGAGGTATTGGCTGGCACTTTAGGCAAGTCTAAAGCACCAAGTGCAAATCCTGATTCATGGGCTGCCGAAGACGACAACCATGTTGCCATCTACGCCTTTAAATTTGCTCCTGAAGCGGAATACACGCTGCCTAAGTCAGTTGAAGGCGTAAACAGAAGCGTATACTTTTTTGAAGGAGACTCCATACATATTGCAGGACAAGACATCGGAAACTATCACGGTCTAAACGTTAATCCAACTGAAGACATAGTCATTAAGAATGGCGAAACAGAAAGCCAAATATTGTTATTACAAGGTAAACCATTAAACGAGCCTGTAGTGCAGCATGGACCGTTTGTTATGAACTCTAGAGAGGAAATTCAACAGGCCTTTATGGACTACCAAAAAACTAGTTTCGGTGGTTGGCCATGGGCATCGTCTGATCCCGTACACGGGGCAGAGGGTAAACGTTTTGCAAAACATCCAGACGGGCGAGAAGAGATTAAAGAGGGCTAGCAGAACGCTAAAAATCAAACTCAATAAGGAAGATTTAACCGGATTTTAGGTTAAATTAGTTTTGTAACACTTTGATTTACTATTATTTAGTACTCGGCGTAAGCCTTTATTTCTTTTATTTGCAATGTGAGGCTTCTAAAGATATTTCTCATTGTTTCCATTAGTGCATCGATTTACTCATCGAGTAATGCAGGGATAGGTTTTGGCAGTAAGAAGGCTGAAAATCGAGCGCAACAAGAGCTCCGTGATAGGGTCGATAAAATGGTTGTATCAGCCGAACCTTTAATTCAGATAGAAGATTCATTCGAACGTACATTAGACATACTAAAGGAGGCTTACTTTCAGGCCGATCAAAGTAATTACACCGTTGGAATCATACAAAGTGCGAACTTATTAGCCGATTGCTATACTGTGCTCATTGACTATTCTAAGGCCACATCTAAGTACTACATCGCTATGCGGCATGCCGAAACCATTGGAGACTCTGCGAGCATGGCTAAATCCTTTAGAGGTCTTGGCTTGGTTAAATTTAACATGAAGCAATGGGGTGGGGCAATCTCCGATTTTAATTCCTCAAGAGACTTCAATGTTTTACAAGATGAAGACAAGGTTGCTTCGTTAATTGACTGTTTGTTGGGCTTGTCTTATTACCATTTGGGCAGGTTTGAAATTGCAGAACAATCCTTGTTGAACGCAAGGCGGGCGGCTTTCGAAGTTGGAGATTCTATGCGGTTGTTAGAAATAGATTTAAACCTCGCGAATGTACTCGTTGAGCGTAGCAACGCACCCTCGGTGTTAAATAAATTTGATAGCTTATATGAAGGGTTTAAGCAACGCAATGAAAAAATTGGAATGTGTCACGTGTTGATAGGTAAGTCAAGGTCTTACTTAAAAAGTGGCGATAATACAAAGGCTCTTAATCAAGTGCATGAGGCATTAGATATGACCCGAAATTCAACTTTGAACTTCCCGATGCAAGAGCTTTTAGAAGTTGCCGTTGATGCAGAGTATTTAAGCGGTAATTATAAAACTTCGGCTGACCTAATGCGTCAGTTACAGGAGTTAAGAGAGTCAACACTAAGTCAAAGTACATCGACCAAAGTCGCGATGCTAAGTGCTGATTACGAATTTGAAAAGAAGGAAGAGAAACTTAACGATCAAATTTCGGAAAAAAACAAACAACGGGCGTTACTGATCGTTTTGGCGGTGGCGTTTTTCCTCATATCAATCGTAATTTTCTTATCGCTTAGAGGCGTGGCCAAAGAAAGACGACGCTCGGATGAGTTGCTATATAACATTTTACCAGTAGAAACCGCTAAGGAGCTAAAAGCCAATGGTGTGGCTGTAGCAAAGGCACACAACAAGGTAACAATTGTATTTGCTGACGTACAAAATTTCACAAAGATTGCTGGTCATTTGGAGCCAACCGTACTGGTAAAACTGCTCGATTATTATTTTATCAAATTCGATCAAATCATTCAGCACTATGGTTTAGAGAAAATTAAGACTATCGGAGATGCCTACATGTTCGTTTCTGGACTCAATGACACTGGTTCAAACAGCGCTATTAACGCTGTATTGGCAGGTATAGATATGCTTAAGGTACTCAATGATTCTAAAGTTGAAGTACAGGAAAAGTATGGCGCACATTTTAATTTTAGAATTGGTATGCATACAGGCAAAACGGTATCTGGAGTAGTGGGTAAAATTAAATATGCCTTCGATATTTGGGGTGATTCTGTAAACATCGCTGCGCGCATGGAAGCACACAGCGAGCCGGGCAAGATTAATATTACTGAGGATACATATAATCAAGTGAAACACCTGTTTACATGCGCGGCACGCGGACACATTGAAGTGAAAAATAAAGGAAGTATGGAAATGTATTTTGTTGAAACAAAAAAGCCCTCTCAAAATTGAGAAGGCCTTTAAATAGTTTTTTGTTTAATGATTTAGTTACACATGTTAGGGCAAAAAGCACTGTAACCAGTTCTTAATACTTGTGTAGATGTCCGTTGCGGATAAAAAACAATACCGATGTCATTGTTTTTCTTGTAGAAGCGATACTTAATCAAGTCGTCACTGCTCATACCTAATATTCCTTTTAACACCTTTCTATCGATTACACCACCTTCTGTAACCATTTTGCCTTCTGGGCTTGTTGTATACATCTTGTATGCAGCAATCATGGCTTCAGCTTCAGCGGTATTCATCATTGTCCCGTTGGTCTCATTCTCATCGGCCATAATGCTATTAATTGCACTTGACTCGCCATCCTCTAGTTTTTCAGATTTTAATGTGTTTACATTTAAAAAGATAAAACTTACCAATAAGCCTAAACCTAGGCCGGAAAAAAACTTCGCATTCGATTTCATATATTCTAATTTTAGTTGCCCAAAGATATTGTAATTTGTTAAACAGAGCGTGAATAACTCACTTAAGTGGCATATAGATGCTTACTTTTCAATGATTTACGTCTTACGGTCTGATTTACAGATACGCATTATTTGTTAACTCAATGTTGTCTTTACTAAGCTATATGTACTAAGACACGTTGTCGTCAAGCACATCGTCGCTGCTTATAGTTTGCTCTTCAAGTTTGGGTTTGCGGGTAATAAAATAAATCGGCAAAAAAACAATTAGAAGTAGGAATTTTCATAAGAGTAAAGAATATAGAAAATAGAGGATAGACTTCTTATTCGGTAATTCCAACATTCAATCCTTCAAACATTCAATCCTCAAGAAAAGCCGATAAGAATTAGGTTGAGCAAGAATTGATAGTTGATAGTTGATAGTTGAAAATTGATTATTTTTTGACTCAGGACTGATTGACTCAGGACGCAGGACTAGAATTCTATTCTCCAGACATTCAAACATTCAGACATTCAATCCTCCAATCCATCAATCCTCGACTAGCCACTAGCCACTAAGAATTAGTTTTACAAGAGCAAAGAAAATAGAATAGAGACCATAGACTTATTATTCGGTAATTCATACATTCAGACCTCAAGAAAAGCCGATAAGAATTAGGTTGGGCAAGAATTGATAGTTGATAATTGATAGTTGATAGTTGAAAGTTGAAAGTTGAAAGTTGAAAATTGAAAATTGAAAATGAAAATACGACCTTCAGACATTCAATCCTTCATTCCCTCAATCCCTCCAGCATTCCGACATTCCAACATTCAAACCTTCCGACATTCAATCCTTCCATCCTCCAATCCTTGAAACATTCAGACCTTCCGATTACTCGCTGCGCTCGTGATCCCTCAAGGGGGTGGCTAAGATTAAAAGCCAGACACTGCGTGTCTGATGTCTTTTTTATTTTCACCCTCGCTTGAAGCTTCGCTTCAGACTCGTTTGAAAATAAAAAAGCCCTACGCTTGGCGTAAGGCTTTTAATCTGCGGAGAAGGAGGGATTCGAACCCCCGGAGGTGTGACCCTCGCTTGTTTTCAAGACAAGTGCATTCGACCACTCTGCCACTTCTCCGTTAGAGGGTGCAAATGTAATTTTTGCACGTGTTACCGGCAACATTTTTCATAAAAAAAATGATGAATTTTATTTTGCGCTCGGTTCGGGCTTTATAGACTTAATTTCAGCCCTATCAATACTGCTGTTTAGCTCAAATCCAACCAACAACATGATACAGTTAAAATATATCAAGACCATTAAAACAAGTATAGTTCCAATAGAGCCATAAAGCTTGTTGTACGAGTTAAAGCTGTTTACGTAAAATGTAAATCCAGCACTGGCAATAACCGACAATATGGTAGCCAATGTGCTTCCGACGCTAAAGAACTTCCATTCTGCAACTTTGGTACTTCCAAAATAGTATAGCGAGGAGTAAACGAAATAGATTAAGGCAAAAATGGACGCATATTGTAGTATTTCTAACAACAGTACATTAAACTGTTCATCTACATATTGTTGTTTTTTCATCCATGAAATAGATATCGTAACAACGGTGATTATGGCAACACTGGCAAGTACGATAAGCGCAACCAATAATGTTAAACCAATGCTTCTTAGCCTTGCGATATACCAAGATCTTTTTTGGTGTGACAGGGCATATTTATCGAAAGCCGTCATCATAGAATTGAAAGCATTACTGCTAAAGTAGAGGGCTAGGATAAACCCAAAAGACAACAAGCTAAGGTTTTGATTATTCAGTATATCGTCTATTGTTCCCAACAATACCTCATAAGCGTTGGTTGGCAATAAGCGTTTAATTTGAATTAAAAGATCGGATTGGAAATCAATAATTGGTATGTAAGCAATCACCGTAAACAAGAATATTATTGACGGAAACAATGCCAAGAAAAAGTTAAAGGCCAAAGAAGATGCACGTAACATGAGATCTGCATCGAACAATGAGTCAATGAAAAATTTGCCGACGTCATAAAGTGATCTGCCTTTGAAACCCGGGAAGCTGTGTTTCTTTAACCAACGTTTGGCAGGTTGGAGCCTAAACAAAATCTTGGTTCTATATTTTTCTAGGCTAGAGATAGGTAAATATTTTAAGCAAATATAGCCCATACAATCGCATGACTATATATCAGTATATTAACAAGAATTTCACATGGTATTGCTCTTGATACGTAATACTTTTGCGGCAAATTAGTAATCGAAATGAACAAGGTACATAATTTCTCAGCGGGCCCAGCAATACTGCCTCAAGAGGCTATTGAAGCAGGAAAAGATGCATTATCAAATTTTGCAAATACAGGCCTTTCAATTTTAGAAGTGTCGCATCGAAGCAAAGAATATGTTGCTGTGATGGATGAAGCAAGGGCTTTGGTGAAGAAACTTTGGAACTTAAATGACGATTATGAGGTGATGTATCTTCATGGAGGTGCAAGTACACAATTCTTGATGGTAGCATACAACTTGCTCAATACCAAGGCATGTTACATTGATACTGGTGTATGGTCAAGTAAATCGATCAAAGAAGCAGGATTGTTTGGTGATGTCGACATCATAGCCTCAGGAAAAGATAAAAACTATACATACATCCCAAAGGACTACACTATTCCTGCAGATGCTGACTATCTGCACGTTACAAGTAACAATACCATCTACGGAAGTCAAATGCATAACTTCCCAGAGACCTCATTGCCACTTGTTTGCGATATGAGTTCTGATATCTTTAGTCGTAAAATTGATGCAAATAAATTTGACATCATGTATGCTGGTGCTCAGAAAAATTTAGGTCCAGCTGGTGCTACTTTGGTAGTCGTAAAGAAGGATGTGTTGGGTAATGTGTCGCGTCAAATACCATCGATGATGGATTACAAGATCCACATGTCTAAAGGGTCTATGTTTAATACCCCACCTGCTTTTCCAGTATATGTGGTTTTGCAGACCCTAAAATGGATTGAGAAAACTGGAATTGAAGCCATAGAAAGTCGAAACAGAGCGAAGGCAGAATTGTTATATAATGAAATTGACAACAACGACAGCTTTGTAGGAACTGTTGCCAAAGAAGATAGAAGCAATATGAACGCAACTTTCTTGTTAAACGACGACAGCCAAAACGAGGCATTTTTAAGTGCATGCCAAGAGGCCAACATTAACGGCATTAAAGGACACAGGTCAGTTGGTGGTTTTAGAGCAAGTATGTATAACGCATTAGAGTTAGATAGTGTTCAAACATTGGTTAACGTGATGCAAACATTTAAATAATGAAAAAAATATTAGTCAACGATGGTATCCATCCAAGAGGAAAGGAACTGTTAGAACAAGCTGGTTTTGAGGTTGATACCAACACAATCCCGCAGGATGAGTTAATGTCCAAGCTAAATGCGTACGACGCTATTTTGGTTCGAAGTGCGACCAAAGTACGTGCAGATCTCATTGATGCATGTCCGAATCTTAAATTGATCGGTAGAGGTGGTGTTGGACTTGACAATATTGATGTAGCCTATGCCAAAGAAAAAGGCATTGAAGTAATTAATACACCAGCAGCTTCTTCAAACAGTGTTGCCGAGCTGGTATTTGCTCATTTATTGGCGTCTATTCGCTTTTTGAATAAAACCAACCGAGAAATGGCAGACACGTCATTTGGACGCTTTAAAGAACTAAAAAAAGAAACGTCAAAAGGGCAGGAGCTTTTTGGCAAAACCATCGGCATCGTTGGCTTTGGTCGAATTGGTCGTGAGACGGCAAGAATTGCTATCGGTGCAGGAATGAATGTATTGGCACACGATCCTTTCATAAGTGATAAGTCTATGCCAGTTGAATTGAAATTACACGCCAACTTTAATACAGCAAATGTCACCATAGACGTGCCATTGGTTGAAAAAGACGTGTTGTTAAAGGGTAGCGATTTTATATCGTTACACATTCCTGGTGGAGGAGAAACCGCAATTGGAGAAAAAGAATTTGATCTGATGAAAGACGGTGCAGTGTTGATTAACTGTGCTAGAGGAGGAGTGGTTGATGAAGTGGCTATGCACGATGCGTTGAAGTCAGGTAAAATCACAGCAGCTGGGGTAGATGTTTTTGAAACAGAGCCTCCTGTGAAAATGGATTTCTTTACCAGAGACGATGTTTCGCTAAGTCCACATATCGGCGCTTCTACGTCTGAAGCACAACAGCGAATCGGAGAAGAGCTGGCTAGTAAAATTATAAACTTCTTTCAGTAAGCGTGCCAATCCTTAAACCGTTTAATGCAATTCAGGCCAAGCCTGAGTACATTCAACAAGTCACCTCCAATTCTGCGAATTATAGTTCGGAAGAAGAATTGGCCAAAGAAATGTTCGCCAACGACTTGTCGTTCTTACACGTTACTAAAAACCATATGATATCGTCAGATATCTCACGTGAAAGTGACGTTGTGTACGATAATGCCAAAGCGTATTTTGACCATTTGTTTGATAATGAGTTAGTTGACAGATTTAAGGACGAAATATTTTTCGTATACAGGCAAACCCACAACGATATATCCCATACAGGAATTATAGGTCTTTGTGATATTCTGGACTACCAAAACGGAAAGATTCTAAAACATGAACACACCCGTCCGGCTACTGAACGATTTATCGAAAACTTAGTTGAAGAAACCAATATTATTGGTGAGCCCTTGTTGCTGAGCCATCACCACAAACAGTCGTTAGAGGACTTGTTGCGGTGGGTGATACAAGGCGAAAGCGATGTAACCTTTACGAAAAACGGTAAAACACATCAGATATGGGTGGTTCAAGACAACGACATTATCGAATCCATACAAAACGAAGTAGCGGAAATCGGATCATTTTATATCATGGATGGTCATCATCGAGCGGCTAGCGTGTCAAACCTGTATCTCGAAAACGAGGATACCAGTAAAAGGTACTGCATGACCTACCTGTTAGATTGCAACCAACTTAAGATCAATCCTTTTCATAGAATTGTGCGTTCAGGAGATTTACCCTTAGAGGCTGTGCTCAATGCGCTGAACCAATCGTTTTGGGTAGACGAGATGCCTGATTATGCGGTTAGACCTGAAGAAAGTGGCGAGTTTGTGTTGAAGTGTAGTGCTGGCACATTCAGATTAAAACTGAAGAATTTGGTCGAGTTGTTAGACGTACAGGAGTTTGAAAATAAGGTGCTGTCAGCAATATTTGGTATTGTGGATTCTAGGTTAGATGACAGAATTGAGTTTATCAGCACAGACGAGGAGTTGACAGAGGCGGTTGTTCAAACGCAGAACCCAGACACGTACTTATTTCTACTACATCCTTGTAATTTCGAAGATGTGGCACTAATCTCTGACAATGGCGAATATATGCCACCAAAAAGCACTTTTGTTGAGCCAAAGTGCGACGCGGGGTTATTCATGCAACGCTATGGCGTAGCGAACGATTAAGCGATTACTTGCTTAGATTCAACTTGTTTTCTGTAGAAGGCGTATAATCCAAATACCACGCCTGAAAATACAACGTTAGATACAAGCGTCATCTTGTAAAACGGAATGCCGGCCATGTAACATGCCCATAAACCCGCAATATTCTTAGGGTAAAAAGAGAAAGTTGGGTCTGCCCAAACGGCAAAATTTGTAACTAGAAAGAAAACGATTGAGGACAATACAGAACCGCCAAGTACCGTCTTCATTTTTGGTGTATTTCCGATTAACTTTTTCCCAATAAACACTGCAGCTACGAAAGAAAGGTAAACTGCTATGAAAGTAGGGCTGAAGAGGTGTGCGCCAAATTCAGGCGCAAACGAAGCAATAATAAGATCGCCAATGAATAAAGCCACTAGAGGAATCAAATAACGCAAATACTTAGAAGATAACATCGCACCTCCAAATAATGCAGCTGCACCGATTGGTTCTAGGTTAGGTACTGTTATGGCAAGTCGACTTAGACTTAACAACAAAATTATGGCGGATATTTCTCCAATTCTTCTCATTTCTTTCTGTTTAGTGCAAATATAATATGCCATTCTGTGTCCTTGCACTTATTAACGAAGAGAATATTAACAATTGTTTTTTGTGACAGCATAATGCATTGATAATCAGTAATTAAATAGTATTTTATTGAAGCGCAATAGAGCCCCACAAATAGTTGCGAGACGCATATAATTTACATTTGTAAATACACCGAACAGTTTACATTTGTAAAATAAATTAACATTTGTAAAAATGGATGCAATCAACATACGTGTAGTTCAATTTTTAGCGCAAACAGGTAAGACGAAATCTGAGTTTGCTAATCAGCTTGGAATATCCCCTGCAGTACTGAGTCATATATCCAGTGGTCGGAATAAGGTGGGCTTAGATCTAGTACAAAAGATTGCGGTACATTATCCCACATTGTCTATTCAGTGGTTGGTTTCTGGGGTAGGCGAAATGTTTGAAATTGAAAATAAGTCAAATACAGCGCTAATTGCTCAAGAAATGAAAGCGCTTAAAAAAGAACTGAATGAAATGTTTAATAGAATGACTGTCTACAAGCGCAACTTTGAACACATTATGCGTTTGCTGGAAGATTAACCCGCTTATTGATTAGATAAACCCCTGCCAGTATTAAAAGCATGCCAACCCACTGAATCCATACAACTTGCTCTCCGTCAAGAAGGCCCAAGAATACCGCTACAAACGGAATGAAATACGTTGTTGAGCTGGCAAATACAGGCCCAGATGTTTGAACAAGTCTATTAAACATAATTAGGCTGAGTGACGTGCCGAATATGGCGAGGGCCGTAACAGCACTAAATGATTTGTAGATCTGTTGTGTAGGGTAGACTGCAATATTCGACCAATCCGTGAATCCCATTATAATCATGGCAACAATAGATATCATAAATAAAGGCGTTGTCGCAATCACAAATGCATTGTATTTGGCTAATTTATTTTTAATCAGGTTGATGTTTGCACCATACAATACCGTAGCCAATACAACCATCAATACATATTGAATCTGGGTTGATCCAAAAGAGACAGAACCATCACCTGTTTGGAACATTTTACCTACTATGATGGCTATAGCACCTATAAATCCTATAAAAACACCGATATATTTATTTTTAGAAAGTGCGAGTTTGGTGAAAATTACGGCAATCAATACAGTGAAAATAGGCGTCATTGCATTAAGGATACCCGCCAAAGAACTATTGATGTGTTGCTGTGCTGTCGCAAATAGAAAAGCAGGAATAGCGCTGCCCATTAACCCTGCGAGTAAGACATACTTTCTATCTTTGACCTCAATTTTTTTGAAGTGCTTAAAGACAAACGGAAAAAAAACAAATCCGCATACAGAAATTCTGAATGCTGCCATTTGAATTGAGGTCAAAACCTTTAGTCCTTCTTTCATTAACATGAACGAACTTCCCCATATAATAGCCAAGGTGGCTAACAGAAGATAAGGCAGCCAAGATTTGTGTTGATTCATTGTTTAAAACGTCGGGAAAAGTAAACCCTTAAATTGGCTTCTTAGCAGACTGTTAGCAATATTTTTGTAAACGAAATATGAACGTATTAATATTAGGATCAGGAGGGCGAGAACATGTCCTTGCTTGGAAAACGGCACAAAGTTCGGTTGTTCAAAATTTGTTTGTAGCCCCAGGAAACGCGGGTACAGCTCAAGTGGCAACGAATGTTGACCTTTCAGTCATGGATTTTGAGTCGATTGCTTCATTTTGTAAATCAAATGCTATCGATGTGTTGATTCCTGGTAGTGAAGATCCATTGGTAGCCGGTATTGCAGATTTTATTGAAGCTCAGGATGGGTTAGATGTGTTTGTGTTGGGCCCCAATAAGTCAGCCGCTCAATTAGAGGGGAGCAAAGACTACGCGAAAGCGTTTATGATAGAGAATGACATTCCAACGGCGCAATACGAAACCTTTAGTTCAGAAACCATACAAGAGGCAAAGGCCTATTTGCGAACTAAACAAGCGCCATACGTATTAAAAGCGGATGGCTTGGCAGCTGGCAAGGGAGTAGTTATCTCTGAATCGCTTGAACATGCAGATGCAACTTTGGATGACATGTTATTAGATAAGAAGTTCGGTGACGCAAGCAGCCAGGTGGTTATTGAGGATTTTTTAACTGGAGTCGAGTTTTCAATTTTTGCGTTGAGCGATGGCGAGAACTATATCATACTGCCTGAAGCAAAAGATTACAAGAGAATAGGAGAGCAAGACACGGGGTTGAATACTGGCGGTATGGGTGCCGTTAGTCCTGTACCATTTATGACAGCGGATTATTTGGACCAAGTGGAAAAAGAGATTATTACACCAACATTTGACGGTTTGAAAAAACGCAACATGCCATTTGTTGGGTTTGTATTTTTCGGTTTGATCAATGATAATGGCAGTCCTAAGGTGATCGAATACAATGTGAGAATGGGAGACCCAGAGACCGAAGTAGTATTCCCGCGCATAATAAATGATTTTGGTGAAATCTTAAAATTAGCCGCCAATAAACGGCTAAACGAAGTTAATGTACAAGTCGATGACAGGGTGTGCACCACTGTTTTTGCGGTAAGTGGAGGGTATCCAGAATCGTACAGTAAAGGTGTGAAAATTGAATTTAGACCAAGGGAAGCCAACGATACAATCGTATTTCATGCAGGTACCAAAAATGAAAATAATGACATATTGACAAATGGTGGACGTGTGATTGCTGTCAGTGCATATGGTGAATCCATCCAATCGGCGCTAGCAAAAAGTTACGATGGTATTGGGCATATTGCTTTTGATAAGATGTATTATCGTAAAGATATTGGTCAAGATCTGTTAACACTTTCAAAATGAGTATCTTAAAAAAACTACTTTCCTATATTCTGCTAAAAAAGGACACAGAATTTCCGGATAACAAATATTTAAAGGCAATGCACAGAATCAATAAGATTTCAATTTTTGTCTTCATTATCGGCTTAGTCATCATCTATTTTAAGGTGTTTAGATAATTTGGAATGCAATTTGAAGTTCTTTAAGTAAAAAACATATGGGATTACAAGGTGCATATATAATTGGTATACTGATCGCATTGGTAGGCGGAATCGTGCAGGCACGTCTTCGTTCCAAATTCAAAAAGTACAGTCAAACACCCATCAGGTCTAATTTAAGCGGTAAAGAGATTGCCGAAAAAATGCTTCACGAAAATGGTATTTACGATGTACAGGTTATTTCTGTAGCTGGTAAGTTGACAGATCATTACAACCCGATAGAACGTACTGTAAACTTATCTGAAGCTGTCTATAATGAAAGAAATGCGGCAGCTGCCGCAGTCGCTGCACACGAGTGTGGCCATGCCGTTCAGCATGCCAAGCAGTATGCATGGTTAATGATGAGGAGCCGCTTAGTACCAGCAGTACAACGGACAGGTATGATTGTTCAAATCGCATTGATTGGAGGAATCTTACTTATTAACAGATTTCCATTTTTGTTGATGTTGGGTATAGGTTTGTTTGCGCTAACTACTCTGTTTACAGTGATAACCTTACCGGTAGAGTTTGATGCAAGCAAAAGAGCACTGCAATGGATGCGATCTAGTAATGTTGTGAGTTCTGAAGAGCTTGACGATTCTAAAGATGCGTTAAAATGGGCTGCTATGACTTATGTGGTAGCGGCAATTGGATCAATTGCCACCTTACTTTATTATGTGTCGTATTACTTAAATCGACGCTAACCTATGCTAAAAAAACGGCTGTTTTATACGTTGGCTTTAGTGGCTTGCTATGCGCAAGGCTATAGTCAGACAGACATTCATGTTAAACTCACTGATCGTATGCAAGATGATAAGATTGCAAAGAGTTTAGCCATTTTACCTGTATACAAGTACGAATCTTCACATATTGAACCGTTTACCTTATTTGGTATTGATGAAGACGAAAAAGAGGCACAGCCGCCGCTAATTATAAAGAAACTTCCAGACATGCATGGTATGCGTGACACTGGATACACCTACATATATTTTTCAGGTGCGAATAATGACGTAAATCAAGGCTATTGCCTGACGTTAATTGGAAACTTTAAGCGGTCTAGAAGTACCGTTTACTTTTTTGTAGACCATAATAACAATCTTGACTTTTCGGACGACGGATCTCCAGATAGTTTAACCTATATGCAAGAAGATTTTGTTCTGAAATTGTCAAATCAGACCAATTCTGCTGCCCAGCATCATATTAAACTCAGTAGGATTAAATATGGCAAAAACTATGCGTACAAAAAGCTGTTAACCGAACACTTTAAAAAGCATAGTGGCAAGAAGGTGTTTGTCAATATCAATTACTGTTATCGCGAACAAAGGCTCAACACCTTGGGTGGCGTATTCCGTTCTGGTACAGACAGCTTTACCCTGGCCGTGAAGGACATGAATAACGATGGAATATTTAACGAGTCGTGCATGGACAAGTTTTATGTAGGCGGTGTTGGAGAGCAGATTCATACAGAAGAGATGGCGTTGATTTTGCCTGAAATAAGCGATGTCTATTTTGAATGGAATAAGAAACGTTATCGATTGAAGTCTGTTGACCCGACTGGCAGTGATATCACTTTTGAAGAAATTAATAACCCCATTCTTACAAAGCAATTGGAGGTTGGTAAGCGATTACCAGAATTCAGTTTTATCAATATCGAAAATCAAAAAGAAGAGATAAAGAAGTACAAAAAGAAACCGACATATATCTTTTTTTGGGATGAAGAAACACTGTCTGATGAAGACACGATGTATCTGCGGAAGCTGCATGAAGAGTACCACGATCAGTTGAATATCATTACCCTAAACTACGGGGACAATCAACGAAATGTGAGAAAGTACCATTACTACAGTCAAATCAAATGGCCGATTGCTTTTGCCAGCTATCAAATTGGTAAGTTGTTTTACCTTGAAAGTTTAAATAGGGGGTATCTGACCCTCAAGAAGCTCAAGTTATCTGACGATGATATTAGCCCCCACAAGGTCTATAAGTCCATGCAGCAATAGACAACAGCTGTGCGTGTCTATTGAGTCTCAGTCCATCATAACAGTTCAAATAATCTGTATCCGATAACTTAAATTTTCCAAATAGACGTCGTTGCCCTATTTTTACGGAAATTAAGAATATGAGTGAGTTTCCGTGGTTAAAAAGCTACCCAAGCTTTGTTAAGCCAAATGTGAATTTGGATGGTTACAATAGTATTGTCGATATCTACGAAGAAGGACTGGTCAAGTATACCAGCAGAGTAGCCTATAAAAATATGGATGTCGAAATGACGTTCGACGAATTAGGTGAACATGTAAATGCTTTTACTTGGTATTTGCAGAATAAAACAAACCTAAAAAAAGGTGATCGAATTGCTCTTCAGATGCCTAACCTACTCCAGTTTCCAGTAGCGATTTTTGCTTGTTTAAAAGCAGGTTTGGTCTTGGTGAATACCAATCCGTTGTATACCGCTGAAGAAATGAGGCACCAATACAAGGATTCGGGAGCTAAAGCCATCGTAATTCTTGAGAATTTTGCTTGTAATCTGGAAAAGATAATTGGAGACACTGAGATAGAAACGGTGATCACCACGACTATCGGAGACATGCTCGGTGGCCTTAAAGGTAGTATTACCAATTTTGTTGTACGCAAAATCAAAAAAATGGTTCCTCCTTTTAATCTGCCTGACGCAATTCCATTTAAAAACTGTTTGGCTGAAGGAAAAGGAAAGGTGCCAACAGAAGTACCCTTGACGCAAGAAGACCTTGCCTTTTTGCAATATACCGGAGGTACAACTGGTGTTTCTAAAGGTGCGATGCTGACACATGGAAACCTTTGTGCCAATGTTCAACAAGTTGAAGCATGGATTGACGACTTGTTTGTAGAAGGAACAGAAACGATAATTACTGCTTTACCACTTTATCACATATTTGCGCTAACAGCCAACTGCATTGTGTTTTATAGGTATGGAACGACAAATGTGTTGGTAACAAATCCAAGAGACATGAAAGCGTTTTGTAAGGATTTGAAGAAAAATCCTTTTAGCGTTATTACGGGAGTAAACACGTTATTTAATGGCCTATTAAATCAAGAAAGTTTTAGAAATTTAGATTTCAGCAAGCTTAAATTGGCTCTAGGAGGCGGAATGGCTGTGCAGGATGTAGTTGCCGACCGCTGGGAAAATGTTACAAATACGCCATTATTAGAAGCATATGGTTTGTCTGAAACCAGTCCGGCAGCCACTATAAATCCAGTGGATGGTTCGCATCAGCGCGGCACTATTGGTTTACCAATGCCCAATACGGATATAAAAATATTTGACGACGACTTGAATGAAGTTCCACAAGGACAACCAGGAGAGATTGGGGTCAAAGGGCCTCAAGTAATGAGCGGGTATTGGATGAAAGAAGAAGAAACAGCAAAGTGCTTTCACGGGGATTATTTCTTAACTGGCGACATCGGTATAATGATGGAAGATGGATTCTTCAAGATAGTGGATCGTAAAAAAGAAATGATAAACGTTTCTGGGTTTAATGTATATCCAAATGACGTGGAGAAAGCTATTTCAGAGCACGACAAAGTGCTAGAAGTAGGTGTACGCGGAGAGAAGACAAAAAGCGGATCTGAAATTGTTAAAGCCTTTATCGTCAAAAAAGATGAATCCCTTACTGCAGAAGAGGTAATATCCTTTTGTCATGAGAAGTTGACCAATTATAAGGTGCCAAAAGAAGTTGTGTTCAGAGACGAATTGCCAAAATCTAACGTTGGTAAGATATTAAGAAGACTTCTAAAATAGTTGTGCGACGCGTTTGGTCTGGCATTATAGCCTTCATTCTAATTGGATTGTTGGCCACTGTATTGGTACTTAAATACAAATACAATCTTGAATATAATGCGATTACGGTTCAGAAAACTGTAGTAGAAAAAACGTTTATCAACTACAAAGACGACGTAATCAAGGCTTCAGACAAGTACGATTTGTCTCCGTCGTATCTGCTCGCATTAATTGTTTTGGAATCGTCTGGTCGCAAAATTGTTCCTCAGCGATATGAAAACCACATGTTCTTAAAACTCGATGCTGTTGCACGAGGGAAACAAAAGTCACTAGAAACAGTCAAAGCAGATCATTTGATCGGTATGACCGACGGAGACCTGCAGAAACTGGCCAGCAGTTGGGGACCATTTCAAATAATGGGATACAAGTGTTATGAAATTAGTGTAGACGTGGATGCGCTGCAAGGTAAAAAAGCGGTAGAGAATGGCGCGAAGTGGATTAACAAAAACTATGGAGATTATCTAAGAAAAGGTTTGTACAAAGACGCCTTCCATATTCATAATACAGGCAAACCCTATCCTAGGGTTGGAAGTCCTAAAACGTATCACAAGTCATACGTGCCAAAAGGTCTCAAATACATTGAAGAGTTTGAAGAGATGCTTAATAATGAAAGTTAATATGGCAAAACTGAAAGCACGTTTAAACGTTATATCTTCAATGAGTTACGGTATATCACAAGTAAATAGATCGATATGGCTAGTTGCCTTGTGTGCTAGTATGTCACTTTCAACGAAGGCGCAAACCTGTGATGGCTATTTGGGTGAAAACTTATATGCCGCAGGAGACTTTGGCTCTGGAAGCGACAACATTGTTCAAACAGACCCAAACATTGCGCCTGGCTATACCTATACCACAAACCCGCCTCCGCCTGACGGCACGTATATCATCACAAATGATTTACAGAAATGGGCAAACAGTTACGACTGGTTAAAGATTCAAGACAATAGTTCGGATCCGAATGGATATATGATTGTGGTAAACGCCAGTTATGACCCAGGTTTGTTTTTTATCCAAGAGGTTACTGGGCTTTGTGAAAACACCATTTATGAGTTTTCGGCTGATATATTCAATGTCATACCACCAGGAAGTAATTATATCAAACCGAAAATCAAATTCCTTATTAACAATACAGAACGATTTAATACAGGAGATATACCTGAAGATGGTAAATGGCATTCTTATGGTTTTACGTTTTCAACGGCTCCGGGCCAAACATCCGTCATTTTGAAAATGGAGAACAATGCTCCGGGTGGAATAGGAAATGATTTAGCCATCGATAATATTTCATTTCGTCCTTGTGGTCCAAAAGCATCGATACTGCCAAAAGGTGCAACGAAGCTGTGTTCAGAAGGCTTTGTGCCTTTCAAATTGGAGGCGGAGTTAATTGGAGAACAATACGAAACACCATTTATCCAATGGCAAAAAAGTACAAACAGAGGGTTTAGTTGGACGGATATTCCGGATTCTATAGGTCCAACGTTTCACCATAACAATAACAAACGAGGCTTTTATTACTATCGTTACATTGTTGGGAACTCCGAATCGCATGTACGCAACTCTAAATGCAGGGTAACGTCTAACAGCAAGGTGGTTGAAATTCTACCAACCTTTTACAGTAAAGCCGACACAATATGTAAAGGGGTAAACTATGCTTTCGGCGGACAGAATTTAACAGAGTCAGGTACCTATATAGATAGTTTTATTTCTGCCTATGGCTGCGATAGCGTGGTTCTACTTGAGCTATATGTAGACGTTGATAGAAATGTCAGAGCTACTTTTAACGTCCGCAATCCATCATGTGATTACCTAAATGACGGTAGTATTGATACCGCATCGGTGGTTAACGCCAATTGGCCAGCGAAATACTTTGTTGACAACGTTTTGCAAAATTCGACTGATGTGACTGCATTGTCTGCGGGATCTTACCTATACACCATAATAGATCGAAATGGCTGCCGTTTTGATACCACATTGGTACTAACAAAGCCCGAACCTTTTACGGTAGATATTCTACCGGATTGGGATGTTAAATTGGGTGAAAATGTGGAAATTGAGACCATGCACAATTATCCTATTGCGCTTTATTCGTGGAATCCTTCGGAAGATATTTCGTGTTCAGTGGATTGTAATCCGCTGATTTTCTTTCCCTCTAGATCCATGAAATTACAGTTAACGGCAACTTCGAACAAGGGCTGTGTTGATACAGGTTCTGTTAATATTACAGTTGAGGTTGTGCGTTCATTGTATATCCCTACAGCTTTTAGCCCCAACAATGATGGTTCAAACGATTTCTTTATTCCGAATACAGTATATCCTCAAGTTAAGCAATTTGATTACCTAGCCGTCTATAACCGGTGGGGACAGGTGGTGTACGAAGTAAAAAATGCGGACCCCTTGCAAATTGGTGACGGTTGGGCGGCCGAAAACGCAGCGCCTGGGGTTTATGTTTATTTGTTGCAAGCTCGGTATTTAGACGACGTGGTACTGAATTATAGAGGTACGCTTCACGTCATTAAATAATGACGACCATCGTTTAAAAATTCGTATACTTGTTTGATAAGATCGATAGCAATATGTCAACTATTCAAAAATCCACTTTTACGTTTCTGAAAGATATCGCGAAAAACAACCATAAAGATTGGTTTGATGAAAACAAACCAAGATACCTAGATGCCAAAGCCAACATGGAAAGCTTTATGGATGCTGTACAAGATCGACTTAACCAAACGGATGTTATATCAGGATATAAAGTGTATAGAATATATCGTGATGTTAGATTTTCGAAAGACAAAACACCTTACAAAACGTACTTGCATGCTTATTTAAAACGAGAAGGCCCGTCTAAAAGGGGAGGTTATTGGGTTGGCATAGAGCCAGGGAATACTCATATTGGTGGTGGTTTCTATGGACCGGAAAAAGACGACCTACTGCGTATTCGAAAAGAAATTGAGGCAGACGGAAAATCGATGTACGATATAATCAATAGTCCCAATTTTAAAAAGCACTTTGGCTCCTTGAAAGGAGATGGATTAAAAACAGCTCCCAAAGGCTTCGACAAAAAACATCCGTATATAGATTTACTGCGTAAAAAACAGTTTTATGCTATGGAGTCGTTTACAGATTCAGACGTTACAAGTGCTCAATTTGCGGATAAGGTGGTTGATACACTGCAGGCTATTCGTCCATTTTTTGACTATATGAGCGATGTGTTGACTACAGATTTGAATGGGAGATCGCTGGTCTAATTGACAGCTTGTGATTTTTCTAAGTTGAGGCCTTTGCCAACTATCAATTAGAAATGTAAAATTCTGAATGTAAAAGTGACTGCTGCGTCAATCAGTCTTAATTCAACAAGTCTTGAATCAAAAAATCCTGCTTCATTCAAAAAACGCAGCTTTCGCCATTACTTTCGTCGATTCAACTCATCCCTTATGGACGCTGCTTTCGCGTAATCCTCTTCCTGAAGTGCCTCGGTTAATAGTGTTTCTAAGTCGTCAATTTCGAGACCAGAATAATCGGTGTTTTCAGAGATTTCTTGCATAAAGTCGTCGATCTCGTCAGGTCTTCCTGGTATGTCTTCGTCGCCATCTTCATTATCTTGTGTAATGCCGGCAGCGGTAATAATCTCAGAATTTGTGTAAATAGGACATTCGAACCGAACCGCTAAAGCAATTGCGTCACTTGTGCGTGCGTCAATTTCAACTTCTTCATCTTCACGAATGCATTTTATCTTAGAATAAAATACGCCTTCAACAAGGTTGCAGATGTAAATTTCTATAACATCGATGTGGAAATCATCAGCGAAACTTTTGAATAAATCGTGTGTTAGTGGTCGCTGCGGACGAATGTTTTCGAGCACTAGAGCAATAGCTTGAGCTTCAAAAGCGCCAATAACGACTGGAATTCTGCGTTCTCCATTGACTTCTCCTAATATCAATGTATAGGAGGTGTTTTTGGATGTATGGCCAGAAGCCAATCCTGCTATTTCCAGTTCGATTTTGTCCATGCTAACCCGCTTTTAATTCTTTAGCTCTAGCGATTAACTTTGGTATTACTTCAAAAGCATCTCCAACAATACCATAATCTGCTGCTTTGAAAAATGGAGCCTCAGGATCTGTATTGATAACACATATTACCTTGCTGCTACTTACACCAGCTAAGTGTTGAATTGCACCAGATATTCCAGCGGCAATGTATAGATTTGGTTTAATGGTGATTCCAGTTTGACCAACGTGTTCGCTGTGTGGTCTCCAGTCCATGTCGCTAACTGGTTTTGAGCATGCTGTTGCAGCGCCAAGTACGTCCGCCAATTCTTCAACCATGACCCAATTTTCTGGACCTTTTAGGCCTCTTCCTGCCGAAACGACCAACTCTGCTTCAGTCAAAGGAATTTTTCCTTGAATCTTATCAACGCTAACAGACTTTGTTTTTATAGAACTAACAGCATCTATCGATACTTCAGTTACGTCAGCGTGGTAGTCAAATGCTTTTACCTCATATGAATTTGGAACAATGCTAATGACTTTCTTTTCGCTATTTACCGTAACGCTTGTAAATGCTTTATTGGAAAAACATGTTTTTCTGACACTATATCCCGAATCTGTTGATACCATAGCAACAACACCTGTTGTTAGCGCAGCATTTAGCTTAACGGCTAATTTAGGAGCTATGCTTTTTCCTGTGTACGAACCGGAAACGATTATGGTAATTGCGTTCTGCGAATTGGCTACTTCGTGAATTGCGTGACTATATCCTTCTGGTGTAAACGTTTCTAATCCAGCACCACTCAACGCAAAAGCAGACTGTGCACCAAATTTACCTAAATTGCTTAAGGCATCAGGGGATCCAACACCTATGGCACCACAAGTATCGTTGGTTTTATCGGCTAAATCAGCGCCGTATGTTAGCGCCTCTTGTGACGACTTCTTTATTGCGCCATTTTCTATCTCTACAAAAACTAAAATCATTCTATATCAATTTTTTCTCTGATCTTAACAAATCAATTAACTCCTCTGCATTTGCAGCATCAATAAGCTTGACGCCTTCTTTGGCTGGTGGTAATTCGTAACCAACATAATCGGTTTTCGTATAATCGCCAGCAGGTGCAATTACTTCAAGCGGTTTTGTTCTTGCCTGCATAATTCCTCGCATGTTAGGAATTCTTGGTTCGCACAACTCTTTTTGAGCAGATAATACACAAGGTAAGCTGGCAGATACCGTTTCTCTACCGCCATCTATATCTCTAATTGCAGTTACCGAGTCCCCCTCAACTTCTATAGAAGTAACTACGTTAACCAAGCTCATGTCCATCAGTTCAGAAAGTAAACCAGCTACCTGACCGCCGTTGTAATCAATAGACTCGCGTCCTGTCAGAATCAAATCAAATGATTGACCTTCTATGGCTTGTTTAATAGATTGTGCCACATGCATACCGTCTTTTGCTGCAGTATCTATTCTAATGGCTTTATGGGCGCCTATAGCTAAGGCTTTACGTATGACAGGGTCGATACTAGCTTCACCTACAGAAATGACAGTTACCTCTCCACCTTTTGCTTCCGTAATTTCTAAAGCTTTGGTTAAGGCTAGTTCGTCATATGGGTTGATGATAAACTGAACACCATCTGTATTAAATTTGGTGTCGTTATCGGTAAATGTAATTTTGGTTGTGGTGTCCGGTACGGCACTCAAACAAACTAATATATTCATGTAAAATAATTATTCCGTTACGTGAAAAAAGTGGAGCAAAATTAAGGAAATTTGCCATTTATAATTGGGAATGAATAGAATAAAACAGTTAGAGGATTTTTTAAAAAATGAACCGCACGATAGCTTCCTAAACTATGCGTTAGCGATTGAGTATGTTGGGCAAGAAGATTTTGAAAAAGCAAAGGATTTATTAACCCAATTAATGGCCAGAGATCCTGATTATACGGCAACCTATTATCATTTAGGTAAGTTGTTTCAAAAGGAAGGGGACAAGGATAAGGCAGAAGAAATATATACAGAAGGAATACGACTCACTCGACTTAAGAGAGAGCAGCATAAATTGGCCGAATTGCAAACGGCATTAAATAACATGTTATTTGACGATGATGAATAAAAACTTTGTGTGTTTAAATCCTGATTATAAAAAGGATATTGAAGAAAAACTTCAAAGACAGTTCTTTATGAAACATATCGGTTTCGATTTAGATTCAATTGAACTTGGCAAAGTTGTCGGAAGTGTAAAGGTGGAGGAAGCACATCTGCAGCAAAACTATTTTGTACATGGCGGGGTTATGGCTACTGCTTCAGACATCGTAATGGGTTTTGCAGCCTATTCATTGGTGCCCAAACACTTTGGTGTTGTGACAACCGATTTAAATATTTCTTTCTTAAATCCAGGAATAGGAGATACGCTAGTGGCAGAAGGCACCGTAACCAAAGTAGGTTCACAGTTAATCTTTTGTGAAGCCAATATTTATGTGGAGCAAAATGGAAATCGAATCCACACCAATAGAGCCACTTCCACAATGTTTAAGGTAGATTTAAAAGCAATGAAAAAGGTAAATGGCTAGTAATCAGTACGGTTTTATCGTTAAACACTAAAACTCAATCGGCATCGTTGGTTTATTTAGTTGGTGCTTGCACTACTTTCGCTTACCCTATTAGGCCAATTGATTGAAAGAAAGCTTTAAACAGTATTATTTCTTGTATTTCGACGACCTCTGTCGATTTGCTAATTTCTATACCTCAGATATGCACGTCGCTCAAGACGCTGTACAACAGGTATTTATGGGTTTATGGGAAGCACAAACCGATTTCAGGCAGATTAATAACGTTAAATCTTATTTACTTAAATCAGTAAAAAATCAGGTCTTGAACGACCAAAGAAAGTCTGATGTATTAAAACGTTTGGAACATGAGGATGTAGCAAATGCATTCAATGCCGATGACCAGCTGGTAGGTAAGGAACTACAAGAGCGTATTGAGATCCTTATTAAAGCGCTACCCCCAAAAAGACAATACATATTTAGACTGAGCAGGCATGAGGATAAGTCACATAAAGAAATAGCAGCGCTTATGGAGATTGCACCCAAAACGGTGGAAAATCAGATAGGAAAGGCGATAAAGTTTTTACGTGAAAATATTTATAAGGCTGATAATTAGCACTTTAAAAATATTATGTGAAAAAGAGTGGGGGATGAGGTTGTTTTATGTGTCATGTATACATAATCCGGAATTATGAATTATTTACAAGGGAATACCTTGTTGAGGTATTTACTCAATCAGTGTAGCGCTGAGGAAACTCAAGAGCTTACAAACTGGCTTGATGAAAGTCAACAAAACAGAAACACATTGAACTATCTGCGCATGCGCGTTAATTTAATGTCTACTTAAAATATGAAACACGAACAATTGATTTACGGTTATTTAATGCAGAGCTTGACTCCAAAAGAGGAAGAGACTTTTGTTGCATTAATGGCTGATGATAAATCTTTTGCTCAGGCATACGAACAAGCGCAACAAGTATGGGACGCTTCTAGCCATGCCGCATTTCCTTCGGATGTGACTTTTGATACCGCTAAGGGTTGGGATGCAATTGCTCAAACCGAACAGCCTGTTAAGATACAGCCGTTGAAAAGAATTTATTTTAAGTCGTTTTACAGGGTTGCTGCTGTTGTGCTACTCGTTTTGTCGGCTACTTTTATTGTTAAAACAATTTCACAAGATGACTTTACGTCTGGTAAAATTGTGGAAACAGTAGATAATTCAAAACTCTATGGTTTGACCGACGGGTCTCACGTCTACATTGATAATCAATCAAAACTAAATATAGATAAACATTATAACCGTTCAAGTCGTAAAATGCGGTTAAATGGAAAAGCCTTTTTTGTCGTAAAACCGGATAAAGACAGGGTTTTTGAGGTGGTTACAAACCACCTCACAGCCACTGTTAAAGGAACTACTTTTCTTATTAGAACAGATGACCACTCTTCCTCAGTCGGTGTAAACACCGGTATAGTTGAAGTGCATGTTGGCAATCAGACTGTAACATTAACAGCAGGAGATCAAATTGATTTTACTGCAGAAAATGGCGGAGTGGTCACACGTTCTTTGTTAGATTCAGAGAACCTGAAATCTTTCAAACAAAAGGTGCTGAATTATTATGACACTCCTTTGAAAGTAATTCTTGAAGACCTAAAAGAGAGTACAGGTTTAGTCGTTAAAGCACCAAAATCTATTGAAAATCAGAGATTTACAATGGAATTATCTAGTGCATCTACAAAAGAAATTATTGAGACTATTGAGTTAGTCACCAACCGAAAGGCCGTTAAGAAGGGCCAATCCTACACGTTATTTTAGTAGATTTACCGGGTGAGTAAGAACGTCCGGTTATCATTACTTTTTGTTGTTCTACTGACACACTGGCCAAGTGTGTCTTATGCGCAATGTTCTTTTCTAGACAAGCCGGTTGATTACAAAGCACAACAGGTTACTGCAGAACAATGCATCAAGTCATTATCTGAAACTTATGGCTTTACGGTCAGTTACGCTTCAAACGTATTTGGCAACACGCTTTATAACGTCAATGTCAATCAGCAAGAGTTAAATGTTCTACTGAAAACAATCACAGAAAAGCAAAACGTAGAGTTTATATGTGTTGGGTCTAATAGTTTGGTTTTCAGACGTATGCCTAAACAAAAGGCGTTTATTTGGTCTGGATTTGTTTTAGATTCCTCTAGTAGACAGCCAATCGTTGGCGCACTCGTGGTACAAAATAATGATTGGGTAGAAACGGATGAAGATGGCTTCTTTAGAATGGAAATATCCAAATTGCCGGCTACTATTTCTATGCATTACCCAGGTTTTAAAAGTGGGGTGGTTGTGCTGGAAAATATTACATCAGGTCCACGATCGTATTTGTTGAGTCCTGACAACAGATTAAGGCCTTCGGTAATCAATGTATACGATTCGCTTCTAATGGTTAGCAAAACGGGTGGTGTAAATATCAATATTGCTGAGCTCAATAAGATTCCATCCATTGCTGGTTCTCCTGGAGTGCTGAATAGCTTGCGATTTTTGCCTTCAATTCAAAGCACCGTTGAGGTAAACGGGGGTATGGTTGTTCAAGGTGGCGGTAAGGATCAAAACCTCGTCTTGTTTGACGGTATGGAGTTATACAACCCAATGCACTTGTTTGGTTTATTCTCGGTTTTTGACGAAAACTCGCTTCAAAGTATCTCTTTTTATAAAAACTCAATACCGCCGCAATATAGCGGACGTCTGTCGTCCGTGTTAGATGTAAAAAGCAAGGTAGGCGATTTTCAAAAGTGGAATTCAAAGCTAAATGTCAACCCTGTTCTGCTAGAGGGAATGGTAGACGGCCCTTTAAATAAGGAAAAGACGTCGTTTCTTTTGTCGGGAAGAAGATCATTCACAGATTTCTTTCCATTGTTCTACGAGCAAATTCAAACACAAAATGAGCTGTCTAGATTCAAATATTACTTCTATGATGTCACCGGTACATTAAATCACAAGTTTTCTGAAAAATCTCATGCGTATGTAACGGGCTATTTAGGGGGCGATAAGGGATATATCAGAGGCAGTACTAAGGAATTTGGTGCCGACAATATTCAGGAAGAGCAAAACGACGTGTTTGTGCAGTCAAACCTATTATTGACAGGCGGTTATAAAACGTGGATTAACAATACATTGAGTTTACATGTTAAAACTGGTTTTACGCAGTATGGTTTCACGCACGAAAATGAATACAATCTATCTATTGAAGATCAGGAAGAAAGTTACTTAAGAAATACGCGTTTGGCTTATGAAAGCAAAATATCGGACGTAAAGACAGGCATCTACGTGCGGACTTTACCAAAACATCATCATGCGTTTGTATTTGGTATGGAAAACGTATGGCACAACTTTTCACCTTCCAACTCACAGTATTTTCTTCAAGAAAACGACCTCATTTATTACGATACTGTTTTTAAAGTACGTGACGCCCGCATACTAGAACAACGATATTTTTTTAGTGATGTGTATGCAAAGAAAGGGACCAAAATTATGGCTGGATTGCACTTTGTAAACTTCAACAATCAAGTTGAGTACAGGTCGCTTCAACCGCGTATAAACGTTTCGACCGACATTAAAGCAAAGAATAGGATAGAGGCGGGCTTTGCCAGAACAAGTCAGTTTATGCTTTTCGTTCCGAATAATTTGCTTGGTATTCCCATAGACATTTGGATACCTGCCGATGAAAATATTAGGCCAATGCATTGCACGCATTACCTCGCTGGTTATACCAGAAAGATAAGTCCTCATCTGGCGCTAAAAGTAAATGGCTATTACAAGTTGTTTCAAAATATAATCGAATACAAAAATGGCGTGGCAGATTTTATTGCCGAATGGGATCAAGCCCTTTTGGCTGGTAAAGGCCGCTCAAAAGGCGTAGAAGCCATGCTAAAAAAAGAGAAAGGAAAACTGAACGGTTGGTTGGCTTACACACTTTCAAAAAGTGAAAGGTCAATACAAAGCATTGACAATGGTGCTTGGTTCCCTTTTCAATTTGACAGAACGCACGACATGAAAGCGGTTTTGCATTATCAGGTCAATAGTAACTTGTCTTTCGGGGGTACGTGGTCTTATGCGTCGGGGAATTACCTAACAGCACCTGAAGTCCACTATCTTGTGACTGTTGAAAACCAGCAATATTTAATTGAGCAATACGGTAAGAAAAACAACCTCAAACTTCCTGCATACCACCGATTAGATATTGGAATTCATCATCGCAAAGACATCGGAGGTGCCCGTCAGACATGGAGTTTTACGATTTATAACGTGTACAATAGACAAAATGTATTCTACGTTAATTCAAGGTTGAATGCGTCAGGTGGTTTAAGTTTTCAACCCGTATTCATTTTACCCGTTTTACCCTCAGTAAACTATGCCATTGAATTTTAATCATATCGGTTACATAGTCATGGCAATTTTGCTAATTGGGTGCAACGATGACTTGACGTTCAATCTAACGGACAAAGACAATCAAATTGTGGTACATGCTAGGGCAGAGGTTGGTAAAAACCTTCGTGTCAACTTCAAACAGAGCGAACGCATAACAGAAGACACGCTTAACAGTCCAATTGGGGGTGTCGCTGTAGAACTGTATGTAAATCAATCTCCTTTGGAGTCGACCTATTCTGATGCTATGGGTAACGCCATTTTTAATTACAATGTGCAGGCGGGAGACTCGCTGCGCTTGGAAGTGAATAAACCATCGTTTAACCCCGTGACCACACATACAATTGTACCTAACCCTGTAGGTATATTGCAGTTTGACACAACCAATAAACGCGCATCTGTACAAGGCTTACGCGTTTCGTTTTACGACCAGCCGCAACAAGAGAATTACTACCAACTTAGCCTAAAGGGAGCACGATGGTATTATCAGTTAGATCCGAATACGGGCCTGCGTACGGATAGCATCCTTAGTTTTGAAGACATCCAAATGACCAGTGTCAATCGATTGTTTTTCTCGGACAACAACATCGTAAATAACAGACAAAATTTTGAGCTGCTCAACGACAAAATATTCAATGGGAAAAATTTTGTGTTGGATATAGACGTGAGTAGGTTCCAGTTATCTGAGCAGTACGACCGCAGTGCTGTCAAAAGTCTCCATATGGAGCTAAAAAACATTGGGCACGACTATTATAACTTTCTGGCCACATTAAGTTTAAACCGGCCTGTTTATGGCGGACCTTTTAGCATTTCATCGCAGGTGCCTACCAATATATCGGGTGGTTATGGCATATTTGCGGCATACAGCACAGATATAGCAACAATAACGATAGAATAAATGGAGATAAGGAGAGAGAGTTTGGTTCGTGTAACAAAGGAAGCAGATTTGTCGGAAAGTGAGTTAAGTCTTATAGAGCAAGCCAGGCATGCCGCTGATATGGCGTACGCGCCATATTCTAAGTTTCATGTCGGCTCAGCACTGCAGTTATCAGATGGAGCCATAGTGTTGGGAAACAATCAGGAAAATGCGGCCTATCCAAGCGGGTTGTGTGCTGAACGTGTGGCCATTTTTGCGGCCAAAGCCAATCATCCCAACAAATGTATAAACGAGATAATGATTGTGGTAAAAACAGATAAAGCACTAAAACAAGGCTTTACGCCCCCTTGTGGTTCATGCCTACAAGTGTTGTGGGACGTGCAGAATAGACAAAAATCGCCGATTAAAATACACGTTCAATCACCAGACAAGACGCTCTACTCCGTCGAAAATGTAAATCAGTTTTTACCGTTCGGGTTCGAATTGTAACATGTAAATTAAATACGATTTTCTTAGGCTGAAAAGCATTTTTAGCTAGTTAAAATTAATTAACCAGTTTTGATTTTATAAATCTAAATTGCGCTACTTGAATGTGTCAAGTTGTAAACTTAATAGTGTAGTAGTATGAAATCATTTTACGTAGCTCGGCTAACAGCCGTACTTTTTTCAATTGTTTGTTTTTCGTTTTCAAGTGCGCTAGCACAACCAGCAGAACCCACAGTTACGGGTGAGCGCTTTGTGTGTTCGGGCAAAACAGTATCACTCACCGCTTCTGGTGATTCTGCAGCTACATTTGCGTGGTACAACGCAAGCACGGGCGGAACCTTATTGGGTTCATCCGCGGCATATACATCGGGTGCCTTAACCATTAATACACACTTTTATGTTCAGCAAACCACTGGAAGTGGAACAAGTAGTCGAACTGATGTGTATGTGTTGGTAACCCCAAACCCAACGTTTACTGTGCCCACTTCTGTAACGGCAACTCCAAGCGTACTTTGTTCAGGTGGAAGTTCAAATTTAAAAGCTTTGGTAGATTCAACTAACGGGCAGCAAGTATACTGGTATGATTCTGCAACTGGCGGTAATTTACTGGCCATTCGAGACAGCCGTGCAGATTTTACGGTTTCTCCAACCAGCACTACGACCTATTATGCTCAGGCAGAAGTAAGGACAATCTATAATAACTTTAATTATACAGGATCAGTTCAAACTTGGACGGTACCTCAAGGGGTGACAAGTATAGAGATTGATGCCTATGGTGGAAAAGGGGGGTCAGACGATGCAAATTGGGCAGT
>CAJQIC010000071.1 GCA_905478335.1 uncultured Bacteroidia bacterium
CGAACAAAAAACGAGGTTGGGCGATGCTTTAGAGATGATTAATAAGGCAGTAAGCAAGAACCCCAATAGGCCTACTTACTTGGATACAAAAGGATGGGTCCTTTACCAGCTAGGTCGATACGATGACGCGATTGGTATTTTGGAAAAAGCATATAACCATTTTAGACGTGATAGTGAAGTTGGCATGCACTATATCAAATGTTTAGAGAAATTAGGCCGAACCCAAGAAGCGGATAAAATCAGAAACGAAATAAGTCAAGTAAACTAGCATATGAAGCGTTTCGTAGCCATAGCTTTATCTACCTTCTTGCTTACCTTAACGGGGGTCGGCTGTAAATCACGAAAAGCGAAACTGGACTGTGCACAAGCGTTAACCAAATACCCAAAAGATGTTAAAGTAGAAGTGGCTGAAAATCTGGCCTCTTTCGAGTTTTTGTCCATGCGTGCCAAAGCAAAGTATACTCAAGGACAAAACAGCAACAGTTTTGGCATGAATATCAAAATGCAGAAAGACTCTTTTGTTTGGGTATCTGTTGTTGCCGTAATTGAGGTTGCAAGGGCCTATATTACACCAGACACTTTTGTATTGCTCGATAGGTTTAACAAAAAATATTATAAAGGGGCGATTCAAGACTTAGAAAGGTTTACTGGGCAAAACTTGAGTCTATCACAACTTCAAAACTTGCTTATATCCAATCCAATTTATGGCATTGAGTTGTTTGAAAAAAACAACGATGAACTTAGAAAGGACCACCTGAAATATGAAAATGCTGGTATTGTCAATAGAGTCGAACTTTCCGGTTGCTATCGCTCTATGTCATCAGAATTTACTACCACTACAGATGCTAAAAAAGTCGTGGTAGATTACCAAAACTTTTCAAAAGAAAAGGATTTGGGTTTTGTCGGCAATCAGATTAACATCAATGCCAACGGGGCAGTGAAGTCATTCGACTTTTTAATGGAATACACTTCCATAAGTACGGCTGATTTTGATCCTATCGTTTTTATCATTCCTAGTAGGTATGCAAAGGGTAACTAAATTAGTTGCCTTTTTAGGTATACTGCTGACGTTAACCACTAGTCCAGCCCAAACGAGGCGGGAATTTGCGCGAAAACTGAACCAGAACAAGAGGCAATTAGAACTGTCTGAAAAAATGTTGAAAGAGGTTCTCGCACAAAAGAAAACCACAATAAAAACGGTAGCCATTTACCAATCACAGATTGAACTGCGGGAAAAAGGGCTGTTACACACACAACAGAAACTCGACGCGCTAGATGTTGATATTGAGGCTGCTAAGCAAGAGATCATTGGCATTACTACAGAAATTGAACGCATTAAAAGCGCGTTCTCGGAAGCCATCGTTTTAAGCTATAAGAGTAGCAAAAAGATGAACAAAATGCACTATGTATTTATGGCATCTAGTTTTAATGACTTGATACGGCGATTAAATTATTTGCGTCGGATCATGGATTTTAGACGACAGCAACTTGATTTGATACAAAAGAAAAAGCAAGAAAATTCTGTACGAATCAACGAATTGTTGGTACTACAAGATAGGTTAGCACGGTCGCTTAAAGACAAAGAAGCTGAATCGGAGCAATTGAAAAAAGACAAACTAGAGTATGCTGCTGTAGTCAATGGTTTAAAGTCTCAAGAAGCCAAGTTGATTAAAGAAATCGAACAAAGAAAGAAACGATCTCGCGAACTTGAAAAAAGTATTCGAAACGCGATAGCAAGAGCTCCTAAAGCAGAAGCTGTTTCTGGTTTTGTGCCTGGCAGCCTTCCTTGGCCAGTGAACAATGGCTACATCTCCGAACGTTTTGGTTTGCATAAACACACGGATTTTAAAAACGTATCGACGGTAAACAACGGTGTCAATATCATTTGCGAAAGCAACTCATCAGTTAACCCAGTGTTTGAAGGCACAGTAAGCGCAATTATTGAAGTTCCTGGTATGCAAACAACTGTTTTGGTCAAGCATGGTGGGTATTACACGGTTTACGCCAACCTTGGAAGTATCTCATGCACACAGGGTCAACAGGTTTCTCCGGAGTCTGTTATTGGTCGAGTGGGATTGAACCCTGAACGTATCACGGAGCTTCATTTTGAAGTATGGAAGGGCACAAATAAACTAAATCCAGAATCGTGGATTAGACGCTGATTCTAGGCCCTTGACGTTGTGTCACCGCATTGTCTGCTGTAATAAATTCCCGTATTTTCGTTTACTTTATCGCATGGTGATGAATCAAATGTCAGTTACAAACAGTTTTGTAATGTGATATGAACGTTAATAAATAATTGGAAATGAAGGTATTAAGAATTTTTTTAGCAATCGTAATTGTGCAGTTGATTCATACTGACCTAAAGGCACAATCGTTAAGAATTGTTTACGATTTTATTCAAGATGAGGTGCGTTATTATAAAACGAAGCCAGGCGACGCCTTCGGGAAAGAGATAAGTTCCCCAGTTGTTGGAAGAAATAAGCTGGTTACAGTTGAGGTCGTAAATTTCAACAAATTTGTTTACGCTGCAGACGCAACCTATAAATCAAAACTGGTTGAGAAACAGTCTGACATGGGGTTTTTAGATATCGTAAGCCCACTGGTTAATCCTATAGGATCGGGAAGCTTTTTTACGGCTTTAGGAGGAAAATTGCCAGACGAAATAGGTCGTGGAGGAGGGTTAATGGGCTCGCGTGGTGCAAGTTCTGCTTATGACGATATTCTTGGCGCATATAAACAGCTATCAAGCTTAGAAAGTGATATGAAGTCCGTATCCTATGCCATTTCCAAACTCAATAAATTGAAGTACAATCCATATTTACCTACCGATACCATTGTAAATATGTCTAACACAATTGTTTCTCAGATATTTAACAAATCCGTGATGAACCCTAGCGACTTTTCAGAAGTGATTGTTAGGTTCAATAAAAACTACAGCTCATCTGTTGCTAATTTAAAGACGGCTACGGTGTCATTTTTAAGAGAATACAATGATTTTGCAAACGGTCGAGAGGGTCATTTTGAAGGCAGGGGTTTAGATCAGGCTGTGCGCAGTTTTAACGCCGAAGTGAATACAATCACCAAGAAGTTCAATCCTGAGTATATAACTGCTCAAATTGATTATCTAGAGACCATATATACGTCCATTGTTGCTACACGCTATACATTTAACTCGAGTCATGCTGCGAAAGATGACGAAATAGACCTCACACTTAAGTTTTACAAGGTACCAACTGATGCGGAGGGAAATCATCAATCTGTAGACCGCAGCAAAATGTCGGATTTGGCACAGATTAAAGAGAAGAACATAAACATAGTTGTACGTGGTGATGTGAAGGTGTCTTCAAGCATTAGCTTGGCGTTCCCTAAATATCAGTCCACTGACGAATACATTTACCGAGATAGTGCGATAACCACGGTAGGTGGAAGTAAGTTTTCACCTAACCTCGGCGCGTTTGTAAATGTATACCCATACACGGGTAGAACGTTACAAATAGGAGGAACGTTTGGTGTTGGTGTGCCATTACAGGAAGAGCAAAAAAATGTAAATATGTACATGGGTGTAACTGCACTATTCGGCTCCGATAGCCGGGTAGGGTTGCATGCAGGAGCAAGTTTAGGACAAGTCAAAAAGCTAGGTTCAGGATATTCTGTTGGAGACGCACTGTTACCAGGAGATTTGACAATCCCCACTCGAAATATTTGGGAATGGGGAACGTTTATCGGAATCAGTTTTAACATCGCTAAATCAGGAAGCTAATGAGTTGGTTTTGGTACATCGTATTGGGGGCAATTTCAGGCTGGACAACTCAAAAGCTGCTTAAGCGCGAGCCAAAAGGCTTTATTAGAAACTTACTGTTGGGTGCTGTCGGTGGTTTTGTAGGATCTTGGATCTTCAAATTACTTAGACTGTCTCCAGAGCCGAGTAAACTTGGTTTTATCATTACGGCCGTGTTTGGCGGTGTGATTGTGGTTTGGGTGGCTGACCGATTACGGGCTTAATTTACCCAGCTTTTTCATTTATGTTTGCGACAAATCATCAGTTTGAAGCTATCCGTTGTCATAGTCAATTACAATGTCAAATATTTCCTTGAGCAATGTTTGTTATCTGTACAAAAAGCACTCGCTGGTATAGATGCTGAAGTATGGGTAGTTGATAATGATTCAATCGACGGTTCGGTTGAGATGGTGAAAGAAAAGTTTCCGGAAGTCAAGTGTATTGCGAATAAAGAAAACACCGGCTTCTCAGTAGCCAACAACCAAGCCATCGTTCAATCTTCAGGAGAATATGTTTTATTACTAAATCCAGATACGGTCGTTCAAGAAGACACGTTCAAAACCTGCCTTCACTATCTTGACAATCATCAAGATGTCGGCGGACTAGGCGTTAAAATGATCGATGGGAAAGGTAAATTTTTACCTGAGTCAAAACGGGGTTTGCCCACACCAGAAGTTGCCCTATATAAGATGATAGGGCTGAACAAATTGTTCCCCAAGTCCAAACGATTTGGTAAATATCATTTGGGTTTTATAGATGAAAATGAAACGGCTGAAATTGATGTTTTGGCCGGGGCGTATATGATGATGCGCAAAAGCGTTCTAGACAAAACGGGTTTACTCGATGAAACGTTTTTTATGTACGGCGAGGATATAGATTTAAGCTACCGTATTACAAAAGCGGGTTTTAAGAATGTTTATTTACCCACCACGTCAATTATTCATTATAAAGGTGAAAGTACGAAACGTATGTCTGTAAACTACGTCTTCATATTTTATCGGGCCATGGTGATTTTTGCCAAGAAACACTACACCGGGAGTTTTGCTAATTTATTTGTCTCGCTGATAAACGTATCCATTTACTTCAGAGCGTTTTTAGCCGTACTCCAAAGGTTTGTTTCAAAAGTTTGGCTGTACGTTATCGATATTGTTTTAATTATGTCAGGCCTATTGGCTGTGAAAGGCTATTGGGAAGAGCATATTAAAGGGTTTGAAGGATATTTTTCTCCAGCGTATGCGCAAACACATTTTCCAGCGTACACGTTGATCTGGCTGTTAATGGTATTTTGGAGTGGCGGGTATCAGAAACCGTATTCTCTTGTAAAAGTGGTACGTGGGGTATTTGCTGGTACGGTCGTCATTTCAGCGCTGTTCGCTTTTCTGCCCGACAACCTTCAATATAGTAGAGGTATCATATTGGCCGGAACGGCATCTACCGCCTTCCTGTTGTTGGCTATTCGGTTTATAGCTCATTACGTGCAATACAAAAACCTCAATTTCGGGCAAGCACCTCATTATAAATCTATCATTGTTGGACATAAAGCCGAGCGGTTGCGTGTATTATCGCTTATTCAGAAAACGAAATCACCGACTGAATTTATCGGTTTTGTTACGATAGAAGAGGAAGAGGGTGATCAGGTGCTGGGTGTGGTCAACCGATTAGAGGACTTATGTAAGCTCTATAAGGTGGATGAAGTAATATTTTGTTCTAGGGATGTAAGTAGTTCAAAAACAATGTACTGGATGAGTAAATTGGCTACGACGTCGGTCAGTTTTAAGATCGTTCCTGACGATAGTGGTTTTATCATCGGCAGTAATGCAAAAGATATTAGTGGAGAGCTATATACAGAAGAAATTCGCTTTGCATTGGCAGACAAAAACACCTTGCAGAAAAAGCGATTGATTGACGTTGTCGTTAGTGCGCTGCTGCTTCCTTTCGGGTTGATATTGGGTTGGTTTGGTCCTGGTGTCGTAACATACTACAGAAGGGTATTTGAGACCTTTATTGGCAAAAAGACTTGGGTTTCATATGATAAATCCGTAGACATTAGTGATATGCCTGAGTTAAAAGATGGCGTGTTTAATGTGTCTCACAACATTGTTTCCAGTGATGTTAACGAATCTGTTAAAAGGCGATTAAACTTTTTCTATGCGAAAAATTACCGCATTGTGGATGACTTAGAAATAATCGCTAGAAAGGTTTTAGCCTAATACTCCACTTGCATCAACGCATTCATGAAGTCTCGAATTAACCAAAATGACCCGTTATAGGCTTTTTCGTCAAGTCTGAGATTATCCCTTGTGTCGTCAACATCGTGATAGTGACTGTATGGGCCCATTAGATAAAAGAAGAAGGCTGGAATACCAGATTCTGTGAAAAAGTAATGGTCACTATTGGCTGCCTTCCCTCGTTTCTTAGTTTGTACCAGATATTTTTTTTCGTTATTGATTCCCTCCAGTAGGGCATATGCTTCAGGTAAGATGGCACCGTTTACGGCCATAATGCCTTCTTGACCAGAGCCCATTAAGTCCATATTGACGACAAACTTTATCTTACTGGGTTCAACATAACCTTCCAAGTCGTTAACAAAGAAATAGCTGCCAACCAGGCCAGCTTCCTCGGCTGCAAAACCGATGAAAACCATCGAATATCGTGGAGGAAATTTCTTATAGTATTCTGCGAAATTTAAAATCATTGCGATGCCGCTTGCATTGTCATTCGCGCCAGGCATGATGCATTGTTGACCCATCATGCCCAAATGATCGTAGTGCCCAGTAACGAAAATAAACGAATCTGGAACTTCGTTTCCAGGTATGAAGCCAATTACATTTCTCGTCTTATAACCTTCAATCAATTGGCTTTGGACCGTGATGTCGAGAACGTCATTATGGTTTAAAACGTTTGGTAAAACATATAGGCTTAATTCTGGTGCTTGATCTCTGCTTACAGACCAAGTAAGCTTCGTTTTGGTAATGATTTTGATCTGACCGGTGTAGTCTTTCATCAACTTTTCGAAGCGTTTCTTGCTGGCTTTGTTGTGGGTCATGGTATCGATGAGCAGTACATGGCTTGACCAATCAAGTTTACAGATGTTTTTAAATTGTTTCTTGTTGAGCAACAAGGCTTTAGTAATCTTTTTTACCACCAAACTATTTCTGTCAAAGCTTGGTGAATTTGGTGACACGATATACTCATGCCCCGCTTTTAGCGCAACGCCATTTCGATCGATGTTCACGGTTTCAGGAAAGGTGTTCACATTCAAGCTAAAATTGTGAAAGTACCCCGCTTTATTTAGTGGAATAAGCCCGATACGCTCATACTGATTTTTAATGTAATCAGCTGCCTTTTGGTCGCCAGCATTGACATATCCTCGACCGGCAAAGTAATCGCTGCACAATGTGTCAATAACACTTTGGGCAAATTCCACATTTTGTGCTTTACACGCAAGGCACATAAAAACGATTAAAAAACCAGTTGAAATAAACTTTTTCATAAATCGAAAGTATAAAAAAAGCCGTGAATTTGTTCACGGCTTTTTATTAAAAAATATTCTGCTTAAAGCTTGCCTTTTTCAGCACGCTTTAGGTATCTAGCAGCGTCTTTATATTTTATTTTCTTAGCTGTTTTTCTTGGTGTTTTTCCATCGTTGTTTTCAGATTTAGGATCTGCACCATTTTGAATTAAAGCTTCAATGGTGCCCATACTCCACTGTGAAACGGCCATATGCAAGGGTGTTTCACCCCAACGGTTTTTTGCATTTACGTCAGCACCATTTTTTATTAATTCTTGAGTGATGGCTACCGATCCCCGTTTAATGGACCAGTGTAACGGCGAGTTGCTTTGATCATCTTTCATGTTAAGATTATACCCTTGCTTAAGAACATACTTCACTGCGGCAAGATTATTTTGCTCTATGGCATAATACAACATGGTGCGACCTTGGCCCAAGTCTAACTCCGTTTTCATTCCGTTGTCAATCATGTCTTTGAACATTTCAGTTCGACCATTTTTTAAGGCAACCACACCTAATGGATCTTTTCCCGGTGTTGCATCTCGTAGGAAACTTGCTGTGTCGTTATTATATGCCCAAGAATATATTTTCCACTTATTATATCGTGTAGTATTGTTCTTTCGCAATGCATATTCCATGTTGTTGTATACCGCTAATGCTTTAATGCGTAACGGAATATTTGTGATTCTATGAACCTCTGTACTAATTGTGCTAACGGCATATCCTAAGTCATCCCAGTAAGAGTCTGCGCCGTCATTGTCATATTTAACTTCTTTAACGCAATTACAGGCAGAGTCAACATAAAATCCTTTTAAGCCAATGTCTACTCTTCCACGAACAAGAATTCCTTCAATCATGTTCAAACCCGCCGTGTTATATACCGGGCCACCAGAGTTTCCTCCAAATGCATCTAGGTTTGTTCCAAACCAGTTACCGGCTGAGTTTATCGTAACTTTTGCTCCATCGGATAGTTTAAGTGGTAATCCAGCTGGTGCTCCAATCATGGCGAGATTATCTCCCTTTGCAATCTTATCTCCTGTTCTAAAGCGGAAAGGGTCTCTGTCTGTTTCGCGGTCAAGCTTAATGATTGCATAGTCAATTTTGTTTTTGTAATCAAGAACGCTGACCAATACTGTCCCTACTCCATATTGTTTTGAAGTTGGTATAGTTGTTACATAGTACGCAGAGCCATCTTGATATTTTTTAGTCATTTTTAAGTCGTTGGTGTAATCCAAAACCCAATTCATGTTGTTGTACTTGAATTGATTTTGCTTATCGCGTTTGGCTTTATGCATCAATACTTTCCCATCTTGAATTTCGTGCTGATCGCTCGAAACGCAGTGCCCGGCAGTTACCATAATATTCGGTGCAATTAAAAATCCGCTACAACCACCTAAAGTTGGTTGGCTTCTGAATCTCAGACTAGGATCAACCTTGTCTGTTTTAAAAGCCATTTTTAACTTCTCTTCAAGCGTCCAACTATAGGCCAAGGAGCCCTTGAAGTCAGACTTGTTCATACGCGTCATAACCGAATTGGTGTAACCTAAATAATCATAGGTTTTTGCTTCTTTTCGGCTGTCGTATCCATAAATGTCACGTGTTGTCGACGTGTCACTTGGATCGTAGCCAAATGGATTTTGTGCTAATGCTCCCATTGGGATAGTAGCAAGGCATCCAATTACCATCATTTTTAAATACTTCATAATCCTTTATTTTTAGTTTTTTTAGTTCAAAATGTGCCAAAGTCTGGACTATTGACACTGTTATTATGCTCTTTTATTAGTCTATCCTTTAAGTCGGATAGTATGTTTATTTCTTGCGCTGATGTCGTTGATGTTGTGTCTTGAACAGCGTAGTCTGAATTATAGTCAGAACCCTCTACTTTATTGTAAAAATTAAAGACGACTATCGAACCGTTTCCTTCAGCCAAGGGTATTTGCATATTACTCATTTTAGAAGAATGCAATTTAATATTTGAGAACCAGGTTTGGTAATCCATGCTGTCATGGAGCATCTCAAAACTACGTGTTATCGCAAGGGTCAAAATGCCATTGCCGTTTACTTCTCTTGCCGTACCTTTAATTTGATTGGCCGAAACATGAAATAAATTGGCGTGTCCTGAGCTAGGCATCGAGAATGGAAGGTCGTCGATTATCCCAGTCTCGTATAAACCTATTTTATCAAAGTCGTGGCTTTCTTTTGACGCTTCAAACGGCAAACTGCCACCTCTTTCGTATCGATGAAATGCAGCGCTTCCCGACCAACCAAAACCAGCATCAACCATAAGCAGAAACTGACCTTCGGAGCCAAGTTTAATTCTGAATTTATTTACGATTTCACTAAGTTCATCGTCTAATAGGTGGTTTTCATTGTTGTATAGCGCATCGTAATTCTTAGGTGCGTTATACAGCACCAAAGATTCATCATAACCATCTGATTCGTCGCCATTGTAGTCGGCAATGAGTTGACCGTGCCCTGCAAAGTATAAAAGGACAATGTCTCCCTTTTTGCAGCTGTCAAATAAGGTGTTCAAATGCGTGATGATATTTTCTTTAGTGGCCTGATTGTTAACTAGTTTGGATACATTATTAAAACCAATAGTTTTAACTTTGTCTACCATTGAATTGGCGTCATGATCACCGTGTGTTTCAGACCATTCTGAGTCAGGGCCATAGTCGCCCAATCCAATAATTAAACCACGTTTTTCAATCCCATGTGCATGAACAAGGCCTAAGAATAACATCAAAGTAGTTAGAAAATACTTCGCATTTTTTACTGATATGTAGATTATACTTTTCATTTAAATAATTTATATATCTATATGTTATTCAACTGTTTAGGTAAATGAGTTAATGTCATAATTGTGTTACTATCGTATTTCAAAACCAACATCTGTAGTGGACGACTCCATAGAGGAGCTTCGTACTTTATTTGTTACTCCACCACGGGTGGCAGACTTGTACCCGTCGGCAAATAGGTTTTCAAGTTGAGAGGTATAGCTTCTGGTTTTTGTTTTTTTAGTTAAAACCGGTGTAAAATCTATTGGTTCTTTACTGGCAAATAGTTTGAAAACTTCAAGACCGACTGGCGGATAGAATCGTACAAAACTGCCAGGAGCAATAAAGCTTTGACCTGCTTTTATTTTAAAGTCTTCCGGACTTTGTTTCATGTCCTTGTCTTCGGCCGGTAATATGCCATTAATTCTGCCGTCAGGTTGGATATCAATAATGCTGTAATACGCATCGTTTTCACCTATGTTGGATACTTTGATGATAATCCCAATTGGTTTCTCTGTGTCGATAACAACAACGCCATCGACTGTTATATCTCCGATGGTCAACGTATCGGTAATTTTTGAAGAACCGTCAGGTAATTCTATATACCGAACCGGTATAAATTCAAAAACGACTTTATACTTCGGATCTGACAGTTCGAGGTTTTTCATATAGGCTCCGCGAGCGAATGCCTTGAGGGTATCCAGCACCATTTTATAATTGTTGTCAGCGGATAAGTTTTCTGCATGAACCTTATTATTAGTCGCTCGGATGATATCAATTGTTCCCCGACCACCATCTTCAATCACAAAGTCGTAGGACTCTTTCACTACTTCAATCAAGTTGGAAGCCGACAAAGCCGCTGATACCTGTTCTCTCGTCTGTTTCTCCCGAATGTTGACGTTAACACAAATGGTAATGTCACCATAGCTTTTTTCAGTGACAAAAAACCAATAATCGTCCATGTCTAATTCAAGGTCGTTGTCGAATTCAATCTTACACCAGGTGCCTTCAGAGATTATACATTTTCCCTTTGCCAAGGCAACCTTCCCTTTTGGCGATGTTGTACCAATGCGGTGCGCTTCAACAACTGCATTTTTGAATATACCATTTAGTTTTCCTCCATATAAAAAAGCGGTGTTGTCACGCACTTTGTACGCCTTGTAAAAAGGTGATTGTTCAATCACTTTTCCAGCAAACAAAAGTCTGTCAATATTGCCTTCAATTACAGGGCGTTGGTCAGGAGCCAACACAGACATTTCTTTTAAAATTTGTGCAAAAAACCCACGGTAGGTCATCGATGTATTGAGCTTATCGATGCTTCGACTTATTGCTGTAGAAAGGGATCCTGCACCTTTGTATTCGTAGTTAACTTGTGAAGCTTGCGCTCCTGAAATCACAACAAAGGGAGCCAAAGCACTCATGTCTATGTTTTCATAGTTACTCGACTGAAAAATGCCTATGTCTCCGGTACCTTTAGTAGGTGTATAGTTTGGCCTTTTCATGGCCGGTAAACCACCTCTACTTTTTTCAATGCCTCGAGACACTGTGCCACTGTGACACGCGTCAGCAAACATGATTACATCACCAGTATTACCCACTTTCAAACGTAAGTCCATGAGCAGACTTTCGATTTCATCGTCACGCAAATGCTGAGAAAAATCATATCCATCCTTATACTTACCTGGGGCGCCATATGGAACTATAGCTTCATCAAAACCGTCAATTTCATCTTTATTGTCGTCTTCAATCTGTTGTCCATGACTTGAAAAGTGAAGCACCACGATATCCCCCTTTTTGCAGGATTTGGTTAGTGCTTGTATAGCATTTACGATACCTTGCTTTGTAGCAGCTTTGTTTTTGATTACGCTGATATTGTCGGATTTAAAACCTTGCTTTTGTAGAGCTGTTCGAATTAACGGAATGTCGTTCACAGAACTGATGTCGCGCCACTCAGGAGAATCTTCCGGATAGTCGCCAATGGCTACAATTAAACCTCTTTTTGTTTGTGCTTGAACAGTTATAGAAACATGTAGAAGTAGAACGATTAGAAATGCGATGAGGCTGCATTTATGTCGAAGTTGAATTACGTTTTTCATACCAATTGTCTTTAGAACTTACATATGAAAGCGACCAATATAGTAAACGGTTTAATGTAAGGTTACTGTCAAAGTAAGTGAAAATGACCTTCGAAAGCAATAGGGCATATGCCTTATAACGCTTGTAGTGACTTCATTTCGTTGACTGTCATGTTAAATTTCAGGCCCATATTTTAAAAACCTATAACAATAAAACGGATATTCATTAAGTCGAAAGGGAGACTTAATATTGTATGAATTACCTTTAAAACGACAACCCATACGTGTTAACCGCTTCTGAAATAGACAAGATTCGAGGAATAATAACCAGTCAATTGAACAAATTGGAACTGGATATTAAAGAGTATACTGAATTGACCAAACCCATTTCGCCGGAAAACGCAATAGGTCGAATTAGTCGTATGGACGCGATTAATAATAAATCGGTTAATGAAGCAGCTTTAAGGAATTCTAAAAATCGACAGCAGCGCCTTAAGCGGACACTCGCGGAACTAGACTCTTCGTCTTTTGGGTTATGTCGTCAATGCGGAAATGAAATTGAGTTGGAAAAATTACTTGTGATGCCTGATAGTGTTCGATGCGTCACCTGTATTAAAAGTGCGCGATAGGTGAATAAGAACATAAGCTTACTAGAAGAATACTTACCAACCGGAGTGGCACAAGACGTTTGGGAAAGGGTAGAGAAGGATAATGTGCGCTTTAGGATAGCAAAACCAAGAAAAACGAAATTAGGAGACTACCGGCCACCATACGGTAAACATGGGCACAGAATCTCAGTAAACGCGGATCTTAACCCCTATTCATTTCTAATTACCGTTTTACACGAGTTTGCTCACCTTGAAACTTGGAAAAAGTATAAACGCAATATCAAACCACATGGCCAAGAGTGGAAGGGCGCTTTTCAAGACATACTAAAACCATATGTGCAACGCTCAATATTTCCTCAGGAAGTTACAGATGCCTTAAACCAATATTTAGTTAACCCTTCTGCAAGCAGTTGTGTGGACATTTCACTAATGAGGGCTCTTGGGGCTTACGACAAAATCCCACAAGTATTTGTAGAAAGCTTGCCTGAAGGGGCGCATTTTAAATTGGCTAACGGATTGGTGTTTATTCGAGGCGAAAAACTGCGAAAAAGATACAGATGTAAATGCCTGACCAACGAGAAATGGTACTTTGTTTCGGCAACAGCAAGCGCAATTCCAATTCCTGTGCAGCAACAGCTGTTTTGATAAATCAGTAAACGGGCTTTCTTTTGCGAAAAATCACTTTATGAAACATATTCTGTTTATACCTTTCTTCTTTGTTGCTTTAGTTTCTTTTGGCCAAACACCTAGTTTGCCTGATGGCTTTGAAGTGCTGCAGATGTGCAACAATACATCGGTTAAAAGCCAGGATAGAACCGGAACTTGTTGGAGTTTCTCTGCAAGTTCGTTCTTGGAGTCTGAAGTTTTGAAGCAAACGGGTCAGGTTATAGACTTATCCGAAATGTACACGGTAAGAATGATCTACCTTGAAAAAGCAGATAAATACATTCGGTATCAAGGGGGATCCAACTTCAGTCAAGGAAGTTTAGGGCACGACGTAATACGGGCTTACGACAAGTATGGTATGATGCCAGAATCTGCGTATTCTGGAAAAAACGGCGGTAAAATACACAACCACAGTGCTCTGGTTAAGGAGCTTAAAGCCTATTTGGATAGCACATTAAAAACACGACCAATAGAAGCGCATTGGAAGGAAGGGTTTACGAACATTCTAGATGAACATTTAGGAGCTATAAAGCCAGTTTTTGAATACAATGGCATGTCTTACAATCCGCAATCATTTGCCCAACAAGTGTTACAGTTGGAAATGGGTAAATACTATGGCTTTACATCTTTTTCGCACCACAAGTTCTACGACAAGTTTATTGTTGAGGTACCAGATAATTTCAGTAACGGAAAGTACAATAACGTGCCGCTAAATGAACTCATGGCTTTAATGGATATGGCACTTGAGTCGGGATACACCATAGAGTGGGATGGCGACGTGAGCGAAACAGGATTTATGCGTAGAGGGGGTTATGCATTTAATACCAATGACACCAATATTTTAAAACAGGCACCAAACGTAGCTTCAGAAGAACCGGCAAATCAATCTTTGAGACAAGCAGGCTTTGATAATCTGACTACAACAGACGATCATTTAATGCATGTTGTAGGAAAGGCCAAATACTCAGACGGTAAAGTCTTTTACATCGTTAAAAATTCATGGAGTACGAAAGCCGGTTTTGATGGTTATTATTTGATGAGCGAGGCGTATATGAAAATGAAAACAGTCTCTATCATCGTGAACAAAAAGGCCGTGAAAAAGAAGCTTTTAAAGAAGCTTAACGACTAAAATTAAGTACATCGCTTGCGACATAGTTGAGGGCGGATAGCCCGCAATGCCGCCATTTTGTTACATTTGTGTAACTAAAAACAGAATAGTATGTTAAAGGAATTTAAAAATTTTATCATGACTGGCAACGTAATTGACTTTGCTGTTGCAGTTATTATGGCAGGTGCTCTTGGTGCAGTAATCAATGGATTCGTATCGGATATCGCAATGCCTTTTGTTGGACATTTTGCTGGCGGAATGGATTTCGCGAGCTTAAAAGTTGTCTTAGATCCGGCCGTACCAGCATCTGAAGGTGTAGAGGCAGTAGCTGAAAACGCAATACTTTACGGTAAGTGGATTAACACAATCATTAATTTAATTATTGTTGGGTTTGTAATGTTTATGCTGATTAAGGCATACAACAAAACGAAAAAACCAGTTGAAGCAGCAGCGCCAGCAGGACCGTCAGACAATGATTTATTATCAGAAATCCGAGATTTACTGAAGAAATAATTTTTAACTAAAATTACTAATGAATCAGCCCTGGTGAAAACTGGGGCTTTTTTATTTCCCATGCTTTAGAAACTAACTTCTATTATTGCTGTTGTACACGATATGAAAAATAAGTCGGCATTAGGCGTAATTTTTTTAACCACTTTCTTAGACTTACTCGGGTTTGGTTTGATTATTCCGATACTCCCAACGTTTGCAGAAGACCTGGGAGCAAGTGAGATGCAGATTGGATTTATTGCGGCAATTTATGCTTTAATGAATTTTTCATTTTCTCCGTTCTGGGGAAGAATGAGTGACAGACATGGTAGGAGACCGATCATATTAATTAGCATATTGGTTACGGCAATAGCTTATTTAATCTTCTCACAAACGGAAACCTTATTGATTCTCATTATATCACGTGTTTTTTCGGGTATTGGGTCGGCGAATATTGGCGCCGCTCAGGCTTATATAGGAGACATATCAGAGCCCCAAGATAGGGCTAAAAGTATGGGAATATTAGGTGCGGCCTTCGGCCTAGGTTTTGTTTTTGGACCACCCATTGGTGGATTTTTAAAGGCAGATTTTGGAATTGAAATACTCGGTTTTGTTGTTGCTGGCCTATCTTTTATGAATTTCATTGTTGCTTACTTTTTCTTGCCTGAATCACTCAAAGAGAAAAACAAGAATGCGAAACGAACGAACATCATCACGGGTATTATTTCACAGCTGAAAAAGCCTGAAATTAGTAAACTGTTTTTTATCAACCTGCTGTTTATTTCTGCATTCTCAATGATGCAGGTTACTGCTGTGTTGTTATGGAGTGACCATAGTTTCTTTGATGAAAAACAGATTGGTTTCGTTTTCATGTTTATCGGTACAAGCAGTGCTTTGGTTCAAGGCTTACTGGTTGGACCTATTGCAAAACGTTTTGGTGAGAAACAAATGCTAACGATTGGAATGACACTGCTGGCGATTGGGTTATTTGCAATGCCCTTTTTTCAAGCCGAGTTATTTATTCCTTGGGAGTTAATAGCAATTGGTTTGATTGCATTGGCCAATGGATTTATAAATCCTGCATTGATGTCATTGATTACCAAAATGGCTAAACCTAACGAATTAGGTCAGTTAACAGGGTTATACCAGTCTTTTGGATCCATAGGTCGTGTATTGGGTCCAGCTGTGGGTGGGGCAATTTATGGCATTAGTTATTATTTGCCCTATATCATTGGGCCTATATTGTTGGTGGTTGGACTTGTGATTTCAAAGCGTGTCAAAATGCCGATTCCCAGTAATGCGGTTTCGAAAGAGACAACTTGATTCGATTATAACTGTTGTAAAAAGTCTGGATCTTCTTCTAACCTATTACCAATCACAACCACATCTGCACCTGCATTCCATGCGGCATTAATTCCTTCCGTTGTACGAATTCCTCCACCTACTACGATGGGTTGATTGGTATTTGACCGAACAGCTTCAATCATAGTGGCTGGTATAGGATGTTTAGCTCCGCTTCCAGCGTCCATATATATAATTTGAAGACCCAATTGCTCGCCGGCGAGAGCTGTTGTGGCTGCTAGACCTGGCTTGTTATGCGGTATGGGGGTTGTTCCAGAAATGTATGACACCGTGGTAGGTGCTCCTCCATCAATGAGTACATAACCTGTTGGGAGTATTTCAAGGTTGGACTGTTTTAATCGCAAGGCAGATTCCACATGTTTTCCAATTAAAAGTTCTGGGTTTCTTCCAGATATTAAGGAAAGCAATAAAATGGCGTCGGCTTCAGAAGATATCTGATCGGGGCTGCCAGGAAAAATCACGCAAGGAATCGCACATAACGACTTTACCGTTTTAATGGCATCGTGAATATTGCCCGAAGTGAGCACACTTCCACCAATAAAGAGAAGGTCAATTTTGGCAATATTATTAGGTTGTAATACGTTTTGAAGATGCTGCGAGCTGGCTTTATCAGGGTCAATAAGAACGGCAAGTAGTTTTTTACCATTTCTTTTACTGCTATTCATGAAAGCTGCAATTTTTTCACCCATCTCGGCTACAAAGAAAGTAAAATAATTTCCAAGTGAGTTATTTTCAAATCGTTGAGGCAACAGTGAAATTTAACTAGTTAAAATTTTTATCAAAACCAATGTGTCCAAAATTATTTTTGGACAGAATTGGCTGCATTTTGTTGGCTCTCAGTTCGTTAGGTTTTATACATGAAATATGCACAAAATGTTAAGTATTTGTTATCAACACGCACACGTCAGAATAACCGTACAATTTTTTTTGTATGTGGAAAAGTGAAATCAAGAAGTCATGTTTACTGAAAGTATTTTTGAGCAAAAACCCACTAAATATTTTTTCGAATTAGTGGAGAGAATATATCCCATTTGATTAATAAAGTAATGCGTAACGTATGAGCCAAAAGAAGACAAATTTAAACAGCAATACAGGTCTAAAGTTCGACCGGTATTTTACAAAGAACGGCACCTCAGCCAACGAACTATTCGACTACGAAATTAGAAGTTCTGTTATTCAAAATCCAGGTGGAGACACCGTTTTTAGAATGGATAATGTTGAAGTCCCTAAGCCTTGGTCGCAAGTTGCTACAGATATTTTAGCGCAGAAATATTTTAGGAAAGCGGGTGTACCACAAGAAGATGGAAGTCTTGGTTCTGAAAATTCAATCAAGCAAGTGTCACATCGATTGGCAGACTGTTGGAGAACATGGGGCGAACGACATAATTATTTCGCTTCTGAGGCAGACGCTCAGGTTTTTTACGATGAATTGGTTTACAGTATAACGGCTCAACATGCTGCACCAAATTCACCACAATGGTTTAATACTGGTCTACACAATACGTATGATATCACCGGTAAACCACAAGGACATTACTTCTGTGATCCAGAAACAGGGAAACTAAAAAAATCGACTTCAGCATATGAGCGTCCTCAGCCACATGCTTGTTTTATCTTATCTGTTAAAGATGATTTGGTAAACGACGGAGGCATCATGGACCTTTGGGTACGTGAGGCGCGTATATTTAAATATGGATCAGGAGTTGGAACAAACTTCTCGGCTATTAGAGGAGCAGGAGAAAAATTAAGCGGAGGCGGAACGTCGAGTGGTTTAATGTCATTCCTAAAAATTGGTGACAGAGCTGCTGGTGCAATTAAATCTGGTGGAACAACACGACGCGCAGCTAAAATGGTGACATTGGATTTAGACCATCCAGAAATTATGTCATTCATTAACTGGAAGAAAGAAGAAGAAAAGAAAGTAGCGGCCTTAATTGATGGTGGTTATTCTTCGCATTATGAAGGCGATGCATACCAAACCGTTTCAGGTCAAAACTCAAATAACTCAGTGCGTATTCCTAATAAGTTTTTTGAAGCTTTAAAGAATAATGAAAACTGGGATTTAATTGCACGTAGCAACGGCGAAGTAATGGATAGCATTCCTGCTGAAAAAATATGGGATGATATTTCATTTGCTGCTTGGGCCTGTGCAGATCCAGGCGTTCAATACGACACGACAATCAATGAGTGGCACACTTGCCCTCAAGGAGGGCCAATTAACGCATCAAATCCATGTTCAGAATATATGTTCTTGGACAATACGGCGTGTAACTTGGCATCATTAAACCTAAGACACTTCTTTAATGAGTCATCATTAGAGTTTGACGTTGAAGGCATCAAATATGCATCTCGTCTTTGGACTACAGTGCTCGAGATATCTGTATTAATGGCTCAATTCCCTTCTAAGGAAGTGGCAGAATTGTCTTACGCTTACAGAACACTTGGTTTGGGTTATGCAAACCTTGGATCTGTATTAATGTTAAGTGGCATTCCTTACGATAGCGAAAAAGCAACAGCGATTTGTGGTGCGATTACCGCGATATTAACTGGAACGGCTTATGCAACATCAGCAGAAATGGCTGAACACCTTGGACCATTCAAAGAGTACGAGAAAAATAAAGAAGACATGTTGCGTGTAATGCGTAACCATAGATATGCGGCATATAATGCCTCTGACTACGAAGGTTTAAGTGTACAACCAGTAGGAATTGACCCAAAACACTGTCCAGATTACTTATTGACTGCTGCTTGCGATCAATGGGATAAGGCAGTTATGAAGGGCGAGAAGTTTGGATACAGAAACGCACAAACAACGGTAATTGCTCCAACAGGAACAATTGGGTTGGTGATGGATTGTGATACCACGGGAATTGAGCCAGATTTTGCTTTGGTGAAATTTAAAAAGTTAAGTGGCGGTGGTTACTTCAAAATTGTTAATCAGTCTGTTCCAGGCGCACTTAAAAACTTGGGATACACGGAGTCGCAAATTGAAAGTATTGTAAACTACGCCAAAGGGCACGCTACGTTAAAAGGAGCGCCAGGTGTAAATCACAAGTCATTGACTGAGAAGGGTTTCAAAAAAGCAGACCTTACTGCGATTGAAGCTGGCTTGGCAAGTGCTTTTGAAATTAGTTTTGTGTTTAATCACTGGACCCTTGGTGAAGAAACCATGGAACGCCTTGGTTTTGATAAAGAGACCTATGAAGGTGCAGACTTCAATTTATTGACTGCATTGGGATATTCACAGGAAGACATCAATAAAGCAAATGATTATGTATGTGGAACAATGACTGTTGAAGGAGCTCCACACTTAAAAGACGAAGACCTTCCAGTATTTGATTGCGCAAACAGATGTGGTAACATCGGCGAACGTTTTATCCACGCACACGGTCACATTCGTATGATGGGTGCTGCTCAACCATTTATTTCGGGGGCAATCTCAAAAACGATTAACCTACCAAACGAAGCAACACAATCAGATATTAAGTCGTGTTACGAGTTAAGTTGGGAGTTAGGACTTAAAGCAAACGCTCTTTACAGAGATGGTTGTAAATTATCTCAGCCATTGAGTAATAAGTCAGACACCAAGAAAGAAGAAAAGGTTAAGGATAAAATTGAAGAAGTGTTGGCAGAAAAAGCAGAGCTTACACTTGACGAAATTACACCTGACATGGTATTAGACGCGGCTCGTCGCATCATTGACGAGAGTAATGATACCATCTTCCAGATGCAGCTTTCAAACATTGTGGAACGCAAAAAACTTCCAAGTAAGCGAAGTGGATTTACTCAAAAAGCTAAGGTTGGTGGACAAACACTATTTATTAGAACTGGCGAGTATAGCGATGGACGTTTAGGTGAAATATTTGTTGACATGCACAAAGAAGGAGCAACCTTTAGATCACTAATGAACTGCTTCTCTATCGCTGTCTCTATTGGTCTTCAATACGGTGTACCATTAAGAGAGTTTGTAGACAAATTTACCTTTACGAAATTTGAGCCTGCAGGATATGTGGAAGGACACGACAACATTAAGAATGCCACATCAATCATTGATTTCATCTTTAGATTGTTAGGCTTCGAATACTTGAATCGAAATGACTTAGTACAAGTTCCACCGGTATCTGATACCGGTGATAATAACATACAAAGTGCAACACAGTCATCTACGATTGCAGTAACAAAAACAAAATCAGTTGTAACATCTGTTTCAGTTGAAGCAAAAGCAGCATCAAGCAATTCAGCATCTGACATGCATTTACAATCTATGCAAAGCGATGCGCCAGCATGTAACGAATGCGGTCATTTGACAGTAAGAAGCGGTACATGTTACAAGTGCTTGAATTGTGGCAACTCATTGGGTTGCAGTTAAAAAATTTCAGAGATAATCTGATTTAGGTACGCATAAATAAATTGAATAGCCAAGAATTGTGAGGTCACCCTTCACAATCTCTTGGCTATTTTTGTGTTAACGCACATAGCCTTTACACACCAAGAATGTCTTGCTCAACGAAAAAGAATGAATACGATACCATCGAAGCAGCCGAAGTTGCTTTAATCGATGCACGCATCCGATACATGGGCAATAGTGCTGTCAATGCGTATCAATGTGAGCTATGCGGACTATGGCACCTTACATCTAAAGGCGAAGTGCATGCTAAACTCCAAGAAATGATTGATTCAGGGGAGTTGGATGACGAAATAAAGAAGTACGAGTGGCGAGAAAGGTATGGGTCTATTGATTGATCTTATAATAAAACCATCTTTGATAAATACCCGAATTTTGTTAGTGCTTCAAACGTCTCTGTAGGGTTTTTTACTAGCTGAATAACCAGCTTATACTTTGCACATCTCGGTTTTCAATTATTATAGGAGATGCTCCAACCTAAAACCATATCCTAACAAATATCTGAATTGAAATTACCACTCACCGACAAATAATTACCATTCACCGACGGTGTCACAGGTGACAACGATTAAATACGACAACTCAATGGGATGGAGTCAATTTTGTCCAAAAAACTTCACGTGATACAAAGATTACTACAACTGATATTTGCTCTGTTGGCGATGTCACACACCCCTGCATATTCTCAATCCCTTTTGGCCATATCTCCTTCAAACGGTTCAGGACCATACTTCTATGCCGATGATGGAAATTGTGGGGGTTCGAGAGAGATACCGCGGGCGGCATATTTAGTTGTGAAAGCTCAAAACACTAGCTCCACTGATACGTTGTTCAACGTTTTAGTTAAACTAACAGGCAATAGTAACTACTCTACAGGATTCAAACCCTTAAGTCATACAGATGATTCGACATTTGTCATCCCAAGAATATTACCTATTTCTACAGAGGGAGCCTACTTTTTTATTCAATACCCATGTACTAAAGCATTAAGTTCAACCTTCGATTTTAGACTTACGGATAGTAAAGGCGATACAACGTCCTTTAGCACAACGATTACAACCAAAGATATGCAGCCAGCTTCTGCTGGAGGAGACATCTTATCTCACTCTGTTGGAGGCACTGATGCTTTAGGTGTCTGTGTTATGGACACGGTGACGTATGAGTTTGGTAACTTCAACGGTGGTGAAATGTATTTTCAACCTTGTGGGGATACTGCTTTCCCTACGAGTAAATTGGAGTTAACAGGAAGTAAAATACTTTCTTCTCCATTCTCGTCTTGTGGACCGTCTGCAGGTGATGTAAATCAGTTGTACTATTTTAATTCAGGAAGGGGATGTGGTGCAGGTTCAGGCAACGAAGTCAAAGTGGTATTCTACTATATAAGCACTTTATTCAACGAAACGACCTATATCAAGCCGTATGCAGGAATGCTAAGTGGTTCGACAACTAAATATTCAACTAATTTCGGATCCGGAGTTGCCAAAGATTCTTTTGTCACCACAAACGGGGCAAACAAATTTACAATTGAGAAAACCGCTTCCTGTGGAATTTGTACAGCAGGAGACATAATAACCTACACCATTACTGTAGTGAATACTTCAAGCTCGGATCTAATGTTTGACCAGATTCTTGACAGCTTGCCTGCAGGTCACACATTCGTTGGTTTTGCAAGTGGGAGCGATATTACAGCCGCAAATGCATCAATTTATCCAACTGCAGGTGATACTGGCAATATTACTTTTAAAGGGTTAGTTCCCGAAAGTACTTTTCCTGATCGGTCGTTTTTAGTTCCAGCTAGTGATTCCATTAGCCTTAAATATAGGGTTCAAATACCAAATTCATCTTCTAATGATCTTTATAGTAGTAGCTCGATTGGGCAAGTTGGTTCAGTAATACTCGATACTTCGGTCGTACTAACCTGTGCAGGTTGTACGGCTTTACCGGTAACGATGATATACTTCGAAGGTGAGGTGGTTGGACAAACAAATGTGTTGACTTGGGTTACAGGAAGCGAGCTAAATAATAGTGGATTTGATCTGTACCGAATAACTGATGGTTATGAAACTTGGCTTGGGCATACTGAAGGAGCCGGCAATAGTTTGTCGATTCAAACGTATACATATACCGACCTAACGCCAGAAGTTGGGTCTACGCTTTACAGGTTGGATCAAAACGACTTTGATGGTCATACGACATCATTTTACACAAGAGTTAAAAGACTTGACAACGAATTCTCGAATTTAAGTATATATCCAAACCCAGCGACTGACGCGATAATGGTGAGTGGTGGTTTAGATTGGGAGAATGCTGAGTTATCGATTTTCACTGTCACAGGAGAGCGAGTATTAAGTCAAACGTTAAATGAGACACAAACGCAATTGTCCTTAGTACCACTTCAAAATGGCACGTATTTCGTAGAAATTACAAGGTTTAATGGCGTGAAACGTTTTATGAAAGTGGTGAAGATTTAAATCTCTGCTAAAACAGTTTCACCACCACGGGTGATGTCATTTAAGTTGACATTGATTTTGGTTTCGATAGGGAGGAATACGTCTATACGACTTCCAAATTTGATGAAGCCCATTTCTTCCCCTTGGGTAACCGTATCACCAGTATCCACGTAATAACAAATTCGACGTGCCACTGCACCAGCAATTTGTCTAAACAGCACTTCTGTGCCTGCTTCGTTTTTAATTACCGTAGTGGTGCGCTCGTTAAGCGTAGAAGACTTCGGGTGCCAAGCCACAAGGTATTCTCCTGGATGGTACTTAAAATAGCTTACAGTGCCAGAGATAGGATTACGGTTCACATGCACGTTCAACGGCGACATAAAAATGCTGAGTTGAATGCGCTTGCCCTCAAAATATTCTGGTTCTTCAACTTCTTCAATAACGACCACTTTGCCGTCTGCAGGAGCAATAATATGATGGGCATCCATAACGGTATTGCGTGCAGGGTTTCTGAAAAACTGAAGGAATAAGCCAAAAATAACCACGCCTGCCGTTAAGGTTAAGTATTTAACCCACGAAATTCCGGTATACTTAAATACCAAAAAGACAATCACAATAACAATGAGTAGTGTGGTAATTAAAATCGTATAACCTTCTCTATGAATCATTAATATGTTCCGCGTAACCTTTTGGTACTAGCCACTTTGTCAATCGCAACAATGTATGCTGCAATACGCATGTCTACCTTGTACTTACGTGATGCTTGGTAAACCGTTTCGAATGCTTGTTTCATAATTCGATCTGCTCTACGATTAACACGTTCTTCGGTCCAAAAATAACCCAAACGGTTTTGAACCCATTCGAAGTATGAAACAGAAACACCACCAGCGTTGGCTAAAATATCTGGAATTACCATAATACCAGCGTCGTTCAATATCTTATCGGCACCTGAAGAAGTAGGACCATTTGCTCCTTCTACAATCAGTTTAGCTTTTATTCTTGATGCGTTTTCTGCTGTTATTTGATCTTCTAATGCAGCAGGAACCAATACATCAACATCTAATTCCAGTAATTCATCATTGCTAATGATTTCACCTTTCGTAAATCCTTCTAAAGTTCCGTTGTTTTTTGACGTAAAGTTTATTGCGTCTTGAATATCAATACCATTTGGATTGAAGTAGGCACCAGACACATCAGAAATAGCAACAATTGTAACACCTTGCTCTTCCATTAGCTTAGCACTAATAGACCCAACATTGCCAAAACCTTGAACCGCTGCTGTTGATTTGCTCGGGTTCATTTTTAATTTACCCATGGCAGATCTTGCAGACACCATTACGCCACGACCAGTAGCTTCGATCCGTCCATTAGATCCTCCTAAAACAATTGGCTTACCCGTTACAACCGCTGGGCTAGATACACCTTTAAGTTTTGAGTATTCGTCCATGATCCAAGCCATTGTTTGTGGGTTGGTCCCAACATCTGGTGCTGGAATATCACGCTCCGGGCCAAAAACATTACTCATAGAGTTTGTATACGCTCTAGTTAGTCTTTCTAATTCCCCAGCACTCATGGTACGTGGATCACACTTTATCCCTCCTTTGGCACCGCCGTAAGGAATACCTACCACCGCACATTTCCAAGTCATCCAAGCAGCTAACGCCTTTACCTCGTCTAAAGTAACACCCATAGAGAAGCGGATACCACCTTTTGATGGTCCTAGGTTTGCCGAATGAATAACACGATGACCTTCAAATATTTTGATTGTGCCGTCGTCCATAGTAACCGAAAGATTTACAGTGACACTTTTTTCAGGAGACTTTAATGCATCGTAAGTCGAGTCATCTAATCCTAAGATTTTGGTTGCTTCGGAGAATCTTTCCATCATTGAATCCAATGGGTTAAGAAGGTCCTTAATTGGGGCTGGTTCTTTGTATCTAGAACTCATGTATTTGTTCGAAAAATTTACGGCAAAGCTATCTAATAAATATGCTGCCAAACAACTGTTATCGCCTTTTTTTTAACCTCTAGTGCTTATAAGACTGCGAAATGATACAAATAATAAAAACACGCAGGTGCTGCCAAAATGATTGAGTCCATTCTATCCAGAAAACCACCATGTCCGCCAAGTGCAGTTCCAGAGTCTTTTATGCCTAGTTGACGTTTGATTTTTGATTCAAACAGGTCACCCAATGTGCCGATTACGGAGCAGATTAGTGCAAGCGCAACAAAATGAATTCTATCTAAGAAAGGGAAGAAGCTATGAATCAACAAACCGAAAAGCATTGAAAAGGCAATGCCACCCACAAAGCCTTCTACCGTTTTTTTGGGAGACAATTGAGAAGCGAGCTTTGTTCTGCCAAATTTTTTCCCAACTAAGTAGGCAAAAGAGTCATTTGCCCAGATGAGGACAAAAACGAGCAATATGAATAGACCGTTGTAGGGTAAAAGCTCGGAAACGGTATCATCAAAACTCAAGTTTCCTATGCGCAACAAAAATGCAAGTGGGATACAGATGTAAACCCAACCAAAAACCATTTGTCCGGCTTCGTAAAGCATATTGTCTGATTTGTAATAAATGAGATAACTTAAAAACACGACTAACAGCGGGATCAAATACCACAAGAGCATTTTTAGGTTAACGACAGCGTCTTGATTCACATAAGTCAAAAAGAAAAGAAAACTACCAATAAGCATTGGAAATAATAACGTGGTTACAGACTTTGGCTTAATGGTAATTTTATAAAATTCATAGAGGCAAAGTGCTTGAATTAGCCAGACATAAAAGCCTGCGGCAAACTGGTCGAAGGAAACAGCAACAACCGTTATAATGACATACAACGATCCTACAAGTAAGCGAGAATTGAGATTATTCATAACTAAAGTCGTTGTCTTTGGTCTTTTTCCAAAACATGAAACCAAATCCAGCGAATGCAAGAATACTTAAGATTATTTGTAATTCCGTGAATTGAAAATCTGCGCCAAAAATGGGTAGTGCTTCGCCGGTTTTCTCGGACCAATCGCCGACAACAACAATGGCATTGTTAATGGCATGCATACATATTGGAATCCAAAGCGATTTTGTTCTGTAATACACATACCCTAAAAATATACCAAGGGTGAGCATGGGTAGAATTTTGTATGGCTGAAAGTGCACAAGAGTGAAAATCAAGGCAGAAGTTATTACCCCCACGTGAATGTTTCCAAACCATTTAGAAAGCACGCGTAAAAGGATTCCTCGAAAGAAAATTTCTTCACCTACAGCTGCTAATACACTCATAATCAACAAGTTTATAACGAATTGATTGCCTGTATTGAATTTTAAAAAAAGGGCGTACGTGTGGTTGCTTTTTTCTTCTAGTTCCGTAAACGACTGAGTCATACTTTCTGGAAACGACCACGCGCTATTAAATCGAACGAGTCCATCTACAATCGGTATTAAACATACCAGCATCGCTAACCCAAGGATAAGGTGGGTTGGGTTTAAACGCGTTTTTAGATTGGTGAAGGACGCAAAATGCTGTCTGAAAGTTTTGGCACAAACAAAACCAGCGATTATGAAAGACAAAGCAATAACAAACTGTGCTACTTTTAGCGCCATGGTTTCGGTAATTGTTGCATCAGCCAAAGAAAAAGTGGACAGCGATTCAAGACTCATGCCATACACTTTCTGCACAACAATCATCGCAATTCCCGTCATGGCAAACAGAGATAAAATTAATATCCCAACCGATAAAAAAAAGTGGGAGATTCCGCTGACTTTTGATTGTACTCTGTTTTGCATGGATGAATTATCTTTGCAAAGGTGATAAAAATCGGTGATATAAGCCTTGGGGAGTTCCCCTTACTATTAGCCCCAATGGAGGATGTCAGTGACCCTCCGTTTCGTGCAGTTTGCAAGGAACAAGGGGTTGACATGATGTATACGGAGTTTATCTCGTCAGAAGGGCTCATACGTGATGCCGCTAAAAGCACGCAAAAACTCGATATATTTGGTTACGAAAGGCCAATGGGCATTCAGATTTTTGGCAGCGATATCGATGTCATGAAAGAAGCCACGGAGATTGCCACCGAAGCGAAACCAGATTTAATCGATATCAATTACGGCTGTCCTGTGAAGGCTGTTGCCTGCAAAGGTGCCGGAGCAGCATTGCTGCAAGACGTCCCCAAAATGGTGGAGATGACGGCAGAAATTGTGAAGTCGACACATCTTCCGGTGACTGTGAAAACGCGATTAGGCTGGGATAATAAATCTAAATTTATTAAGGATGTTGCCTATAGGTTACAAGACGTTGGCATACAAGCGTTGAGTATTCACGGTAGAACGCGTGTTCAGATGTACAAAGGAGAAGCCGATTGGACATTGATTGGCGAAATCGCTCAAGATCCTAAAATCCACATTCCCATTTTCGGTAACGGAGATGTAAACTCACCTCAGAAAGCCAAACAGATGCGGGATGAGTATGGGGTTCAAGGAATCATGATTGGCAGAGCTAGTATCGGTCACCCATGGATTTTTAGAGAAATAAAGCACTATTTTAAAACAGGTGAATTACTGCCCGGCCCAACAATGGCTGAACGAATTGACACCTGTGAGCAACACTTTGAAGAAAGTTTAAAATGGAAAGGCGAACGTCTTGGCATCTTCGAAATGCGTCGACATTATGCGAACTATTTTAAAGGCATTGCCAATTTTAAACCAAACCGCATGCGATTGGTTACGGCCAATGAACCTGATGAAGTGCGCGAGATAATTTCTGAGCTTCGGGCGTATTACACAGACGTTTTGGTGTAATCACAACGCTGGTGAAACACGTTCAATTCCTTTATCAGATAAAAATGATTGCCAGTTTTTTAATGTAGCACCAGACATTACCCGTGGAAATTTATGTTGCGACCCTTCTTTGCCATTTAACCGCATCCATTCATTGAACCATTCAATGGGAATTAACGAGACACTTATATGTTGCAAAGCATGGCTGCGTTCGACGGCATAATCATCGTTTAGTTCACTTAAAAACGTATCCAGTTGTTCTGTATGATTTTGACCAACCAACTCCGTGTTATGTGTACCGATATACCATTGATGGCCAAAGACACCATCATGTGAGGTGCCGAATACGGTAAATTCCTCGAAATTTTCTTGCAGCGAATCAGCCAACATGTTTACAGAGTCTGTCATGTTGTCGACGCTTAAATGTTCCCCGACCAAACTCAAGAAATGCTTGGTACGTCCTGTGATAATGATCTCACGTTTTTTGATATTTTTAAATTTTATGGTATCTCCAATGAGGTAGCGCCACGCCCCAGAGCACGTTGAGAGTAGCAAGGCATATTCTACATTTTCTTCTGCTTCCCACATGGGTATCGCTTTGGCCGTAGAACGAAGTTTGTAGTTCTCGTCAAAGTTGTTTTTGTCGAAACGAACAAATTCATAGAAAATACCATTTCTGAGCAACATGCGCATTCCGCCATTATTATTTTGACGGTTTTGGAAAGCAATAAACCCTTCTGAAGCTAGGTAGGTTTCAAAATATTTAATCGGTTTTCCCAACAAGCTGTTAATGCCTGCTTTATATGGTTTAATAGACACACCGCCATGGATATAGACTTCTAAATGAGGCCAAATGTCATGAATGTTATCCAAGCTGTACGTATTGATTATATTCTGGAAGAGCAACTGGATCCATGCGGGAACGCCAGCAACCATGCTCACATCCCAATTGGGAGCTTCAGCTGTGATTCGATCAATTTTTTCCTGCCAATTATCGCTTGCTTTTATATCAGGGTCTGGTTTTGACACACGTTGAAAAATAGGAGGAATCTTGCTGGTTGTAATGCCACTTAAGTCTCCAGCGTAGTATATCCCATTGTAATTTAGGGTAGTGCTTCCTCCAATCATGAGCCAGTGTTTGGTCATATGGTCTTTGGGCATATCCGTACGCGCGATCGATAGTACTTGACGCATACTCGCACGTCTTATCGCTTTCACCATTTCAGGAGAAACAGGAATGTATTTTGAAGCCCCATCAGAGGTGCCCGAACTCAAAGCGAAATGTTCTATTTTCCCGGGCCAAGTGACGTCTTTTTCACCCTGACGTGCTTTTTCCCACCAAGGCAACATGTTGGCATAATCTCCGGCTGGAACTTTGTCTCTAAACTCGGTGTAAACTGAACCAGAATCTAGTATGGCATTGAATTGATAGGCTTTCCCAAATGCAGTATTGCTGGCTTTGTTTAAGATCTTTTTTAATGTCCGTAATTGGTACTCTTTCGCACGACTAACAGGGATATTAAAATTGCGTGTTACACCTTTAGATCGCTCGATTAAACGCTTATATCTCTTTTCCTTTTCGGACACGGGTGCAAGATACTTTTTATTTTTTCCTTGGTTAGGGGTTGCCACCCCTTTAACCCAGCTTTTATTTTTTTCTTGATGAATCATTGCTTAGGGCTTTCCAGCCCTAGAACCCTGGATTTTATTTGTTACTAGCTTAGGGGTTAGCACCCCTATAACCCGCTTTTCATTTTTTTCCTTGAATTCGACAAAGTCTTTCATTGCTTAGGGCGTCTGCCCTATAACCTTGGATTCCATTTGTTACTTGCTCAGGGGTTGCCAGCCCTATGACCCGGCTTTCATTTTTTTCTTGATAAGTCGTCGCTTAGGGCGTCTGCTCTATAACCCGATTTCATTCTTTTTAGGCAAAAAGAACGAAACAAGAAAAGCCTTAAAAATAATAAGCCCTTCGTTTTGGTACGCTCAACCCTCCACCTCATCTAGGCCACCAAAACCCGCCTTCGCA
>CAJQIC010000072.1 GCA_905478335.1 uncultured Bacteroidia bacterium
GGTTACACAACCTACCCTCTTGGCTCTAACTCCGCCCGGAAATTCTCCTCGGCTTCCACCGTAGTAAGTTCCGTAGAGCTGTTTTGCACCTTCAAAATCTAACTTGGTTATGGTTAACGAACCATAGAACCCCGAGTATGTCAGTTTTGACTTCGGTTGGATAGCATCCGATGTTGTAGGAAAATCTGTTGACCGCGACGTAGCTGCCACAATGGCTTCATCTCGCACATTAGCTGTTATGCTCAACGGACTAAAAAATGGATAATTCCAGGAGTATCCGTCGTCGTTTGACCCACCTAAATACGTACTGTAATGCACATTGGTTCCAGCCGATATCATCTTGACAACAACGGCATCGTAGCCCCCGGAGTTGCTTTTGCTAAACGCATTTTTGGATACTGGAAAGTCTGACGATGTTGAGGCACCAGCAATAAATGGATCGCCCGTTTCTGTCGCATAAATACTTTCAAAGTTATCTTCTCCACTACCACCCATGAGTTTTGCCCACTCTACCTGATTGCCGTTTGCTTTAAACTTGATAACAAAACCATCTGTATTTCCTTTAATGTATTTGTTAAAGACTTTTGCTCCTGGAGTAGTCCTGAAATTTCCAGAACTGGTTTGTCCAACAACATAGACAAATCCGGAACCGTCGACATACACGTCTTTGGCAACATCAAATCCTGATCCACCAATGTATGTTGAGAAAATAAGACCTGAACCGCTCGCGTTTAAGCAGGTAAGAAATGCATCGCCTCTTAGCCAGTAGCCATAACCGCTGCCTGTGCTTGTTCCGCCGTAAGTCGATTGATAACAGCCAGAAGTTGTTGGAAAATCTTCAGACGACGTATTACCAACAAGGTAAACTCTTCCGTTATCTGTAACCTGCATGCCTCTTATCCAGTCGATGGAATAAAAACCCGATGATTGTGTTCCAGTTAAGTATGTACTAAACACCAAACCACTTGCATCGTTATTGAATTTTGTAACAAATCCTTGATAGCACCAACCGCCACTGCAGGATTTTCCTTTTTCATCAAATGCGCCTGATGTAGTTGGAAAACCTCCGCCAAACGTAATACCAGAAACCACAGCTTCGTATTTTGAATTAACAGACACGTTCATTCCGTATTCGTAGCTGCTTCCTCCGATGTAGGTGAAATACTTAAGGCTATCCCCCTTTGGTGTTATTTTACAAAGAAATGCATCATAACCACCGTTTAGCGTGGTGTCATAACCACCGAGTTGGCTGTAAAACCTTTGGTTATTAGACATACCAGTGATGTACACATAGTCTTGGTCGTCAATATCCACGTCTAACACGTAATTCCAGCCAAAATTGCCTGTAATTGGGTCTCCATAGAAGTAGGTACTCCAATCTACATAGATAGGGTCAATAACTAAGGCTATACTCGCGTCATATGCGCCAATAACTTCGAATCCTACTGTGTTTTCATCAACAACATATTGTACGTTTACTTCAACCTCCTTGCCATCTATCATCTGATAAGAATATGGTTTATCTTCAATCAGATTCCCCCATGCAGTAGACAGTTTAATTCTTCCGTCTTGTAGTACCTCAAGGCCTTCAACACCATTATATTCCATTTGAATGGAAGCAATATCGGCTCCCGGCTTCGCAATAAAATCGTACTTTAATGCACCTTCTGTATTGCCGTAAAAGACAAGGTCTGTATTTGGATAAACCTCTTTGTATTTAAGTTTCTGATACTCTTTAAGATTCACCCCTTGGCTAGTCTGTTCTCCAAAGTAGTGCACGTTTCGTTCAACTTGCTGAGAAGCCTGAATATTTTTTACTGTCGAGTTTTTCAAAGACAAGCTCCAGTTTAAGAACGAAGCCTTTGCCTCCATTGGTTTGCTTTTGTCTTCACTCAAACGAAAATCCTTCACCAACGAAAACAATATTTTATCCGAGTAAAATGCGGCTGTAGCACCATTTCCGGAGGTTTGATACAAAATTGAATTGTCCCATTGACCTTGGTTTTCACGAAACAATTGCCCTTGAACAAGCACGTCGTTTAACACTTTTTGATAGCTAGCATGATCATGCTTATTCGCCTCAGTTTGTGCATTAACCACAACAAGATTGAGGAGAAAGACAACGCATGCGGATAGGTATTTCACGGTTTTGATACCAAACATATGTTGTAAATATACTATCAAGACGCTTATGTACTCCAAACGCTGCACCTGAATTCGACTAAAATGAGATTATTATAGCTCGTCAATCTCTAAAAATGGTTGTTTATTTGCTCTGAATGGAAGCCTTGCAGAAATATCAAAAACATTTGGGAATACTCTTTTTTGCCGTGGTGTTGTTTTTCTGCTACGGAAGGTTTTACAACCAGCTTCCTTTGGGCGTTCATAACTGGGCTCAATCCGACAGATATTCTGTTGCTGTAAAATTTATAGATGAAATTAATTTTTTCAAAGCAAGAACGCATAACTTGAGCACAATCGATGGAAGATGTGGTGTCGAATTTCCGGCCACCCAGTACGTTTCTGCCAGGTTAGCAAGTACGATATCTCCGAACCATCTTCCCTTTATTTATCGAATGTTTAATTTAATCATTCTAACCTTTGGTATATGGCGTTTTATTGCGGCTTGGAAGACCAAGCAGCAGATAAAGACGCTTACCTTTTTACTCGTTTTCTTTAGTCCTGTTCTCTTGTTCTATGGATTCAATTTTTTACCAGACACCACTGGGCTTGGACTCTTACTCATTGGATTGGGCTATTTTGTTCGATACAATCATTCCAAGGTATTGCGTTATGCTTTACTGAGTGTACTTTTCGCTGGGATGGCCACTCTATTAAAAACTACATGTGGCATTTATTTTCTAGCCCTCATCGGCACTTACGGATTACATTTCATAAAACCCCTCGAGGTTAAAAAAGGACTCACTGTATTGTTCGTTTTTCTCGCACTTGCAGCATTAATTTTGCTATACGACTACTATTTCTTCCACAAAGTGAATATGGATTTCTATTCCCGTATTTTCATGTCGAAACAGCAACCACTGACCTCACTTGCCGACTTCAGCGGATTTTGGAAAGCCATTCAATATTGGCATGGTCAATATTTAACGTGGCCACAAACCATCTTACTTTTTGGGTTGGTGGCACGCGCAATTACAAATCGTAAGCGTTTGACCAAAAACCCCTTAGGGCTTAAGCTTTTGTTAATAGCACTGGTAGGGTTGATGCTATTCTTGGTGCTTATGGGCAAACAATTTATCAATCACGATTACTACTTTATCGCTGGATTCACACCTTTGTACTGTTTAGCTTTGTGGTACTTTTTGTCTATTCAATGGCACCTACCCTTCTTCAAGTCTACGCTCTTTATATATGTGCTGTTAGGTTTATCCTTGACCACCTGTTACTATTCGGTTTCGAACTATTTGCCACGCATGTCAAGTCACTTTGTATGGAAAAATCGTGACATCATAAATGATATAGAATGGATGGCCAGTGGGTCAACGCTGCTTGACGAATTGGGTATTGAACAAAGCGACAAAATATTTATCGGATATGACCCAGCACCAAATACGGGCTTGGTTTATTTCAATAGAAGCGGAAAAGTGTTTAACCACGAAGAAATGACTCGAGATAGCGCCAACATGCAATATTGGTCAAATCGTATCCACCCCAATTATTTTATCTTTCCAACGGATTGGGTCGCTAAGTTGCCCAATGATCAACCCTGGTTACACGAGCATTTGGTTCCGTTTGCCAAACGTGAAAAATTCGTGGTGTATAAACCCATTTATTCGTTTAACAACTAGCGATTAAATTAACAGCATGGACATTATTCAACTCAGAGATTATTGCATTGCCAAACCAGGAGTGACAGAGTCCTTCCCTTTTGGTGAGCAAACCTTAGTTTTTAAGGTAATGGACAAAATGTTTGCCGCGACAAACATTGAAAACTACACATCGGTAAACCTGAAGTGTGACCCAGAATGGGCACAAGAACTACGCGCGTCAGACCCATTAATACAACCCGGCTACCATATGAACAAAAAGCACTGGAATACGGTTGAATCTGCCATATTCCCAGATTCGACTTTACTCAAAGAAATGATCGACCACAGTTACGACATTGTGGTAGTCAAACTGACCAAGGCTAAAAAAGAAGCATTAAAAAAAGGGCTTAGTTAATAAGCCCTTTTTTTTTAGAAATTAATTATGCCTATTTCTTCAAAACTCCGTTTATCACATGCATAATACCATTGGATGCATATACATTTCCACGAATTACCTTTACAGTACCATTAAGCGTAACATCAGCTCCAGAGGTAGCAGTAATGTCTTCTCCTTCAGTAGCAATTGTGCCAGTTAACTGAGACGTCGTTTTAACATCACCCAATACCAGGGTATTATTGATTAACGCTCTACGTGCACTGTTTGATAAGTCCGCGATTCGAATTACGTTTTGTGTTTCTAAGTACTTCACAAATTCCGTATCGTTTATCGCAAAAATGGTGTTGTCTCCTGTTTCAAGAGCCGTTTTGGTTGCGGCTTCTAAGTTCACACCTACTTTATAATTGGACAAGTTTGGATTGTTCGCAATTTGATCAAGTAGCGTAGGCACAGTTAAACTGTTTGCCATAATGTAAATCATGCCATTCGTTGCTTCATAATTGGTCGTCGCAGTTTTGCCATTAAACCGCACAGCATCACCAGCAACAGCAGTATAGATTGACAATTTTGCATTGCCTGGTCCTGTGTTTGACTCGCTCGAAATATATCCTGTATTTGTAAAAGCAGATGGCTCCTTTTTGCCATCAATGCAGTGATACTTAATAAATGCTACTTGTTCTGCATTCGTCATTGAGCTCAAATCTATGCCGTCATCAGTAAGTTGTAAGTCACTCACTGCCAATATAGTGTACCCCCCTGAACCTGTAATTTCGCCTGTTAAACCAGCTAAATCAAGTGCCGCTAAGAATTCTGTATAGCCGCCGTCTGTGGTTAAATATTGAGAGATTGATTGGGTGGGTTGATTGCCCCCATCTCCTTCGTCATCTTTACAAGATTGTAGTGTTGTTAGACCCAAGGCAGAAATCATCAACAAAACATAAATCCGAGCATTTTTTATCATAGTTCTATTTTTTTGGGTAAAGGTATAAGAAAAACACAATGATTGCTACACGGCTAAGTGTCAAATCTTCTTAAGTTCTGCAAAAAACGTGCTATCGGAATTATGTGCATAGCCGTGCACATATCCCTGCCTCAAGACTTCCATTCCATCCAAATCCAACGTTTTTACATTGTCTTCGTTTTCTGCCTTATACACCGAGCAGGTTGTATACAGCAAGCGTCCTCCTTTTTTCACAAAAGGCCACGCGGATTGAACGATTTGTTTTTGAAGTGCTATATAGTTTTGCACGGAAGACGATTGTAAAGACTTAAATTCAGGGTTTCGATTCCAGGTACCAGAACCCGAGCACGGTAAGTCCGCCACTACCAGATCAAATCCTGGAGGGGTTATCTCCACAGTGCTCTGTTTACTCTCAAACTTAATTTTTGACACCGAATTGCTCAGATTTACCACTGCCGACCAAACACGGTATCTATGCCGACCTGTTCGTTTTATAAAATTGGAAAGTATTGATTTCCTGCTGTCAGACGCACAAATATTGATAGACTTTGTCCGGTCTAACAGTATTAAACTCTTCCCTCCAGAGGCACAACAACAATCCCATACACTTTGCACACCCTCCAGATTCAACGTTTTAAATACTTCCTGTGAACTATAGTCTTGTATCTCTATTTGTTTTGAAACTCCAGACGATTCTAACAAATGTCCAGCTTGAATACCCCGTGCACCATTGGGCTTAATCGACAAATCACTTAATTTAGCACAGACAGCGTCAAATTCATTCTCATTCTTGCACCTGAACCACACCAGTGGCTGTTTGAAAAGATGTGGAATAAACTGATCTACATCCACCTGAGATGAAACTTGCTCGATGTCTGGAAACACCAAACCCAGCTTCCAATCCATGGTTTTTTCTAGGAATGCTAGCCTTTCGCTTAATTCCCAGGTCAACCAAGATGGTGGAAGAACAAACGGCCCAAACAATATGGTCATCCATTCAGGTGTGTCCGTTGTCAAACACACATGGGCCAATAGAAGTTGGTCCTTCTTATCGAGTGCCGAAAAGCTGTAACCTAGTCGGAACCAATTATAACAAAGGTTTTTAATTGTTCTGCGATCTCGACTTCCAAACTGTCTATTAGATTTGAAATAAGCATGTAAAGTAGGATGAAATGGCTTGCCTTGTTCGTGACCGCTTAAACATGTCAAAGCGAAATCTACGTGTCGGTTAAAGAAGTGTTGTTCTTTCATTCTACTGGTTTGAGTTCAAAATCCTCAAATTTCAGAATGAAAACATTGGTATTTCTATTTAAGCCATTTGAATACGTATAGTGAAAATTTGAGCTTAAGTATCGAAATTCTCTGTCGAGAATATAACCCGGAAAATGCTCACCAAAAGCCATCAGAAACTCTCCCATAAACATAAACTGGTCGTAGCCGATGTACGCATACACAGAAGGATCCGTACGATTCACTAATCTAAAATTAGTCCTAAAATTTTTAACACTAGCCGCTGTATCATTTACAAAGTCTGAAGCCACCAAATGCACCTTCATTTTATCCCAAAACTTGTAATCGTTGTCTTGAAAGTTTGACCAAGAATAATCGCCTATTACAACGACATCTCTTTTTGTCTGATAAATTTTCGAAAGTGTTGTACTCACTGTTGTTGGATTTCTACTGAGTAGAATTACCACCGTAGGTTCGTCCTTCGATAAAATATTTCCCCAGCTATTATAGGATGGCTGTTCGTAAACAACGGCAGTTCGTTTTGCTTCTTCGAAGGCTTGCTTGTAGCTTTCCTTCATTGCGCTTGAATACGCAGATTCGTCGCTTACAACAATGACAGAATTTGTTGGATAGGATTCGTTAACAAAAGAGATCACGCCTTCCGTTTTATCGGCATTGCTAGGTGTTGGACAATACAACTTTGGATTCGGCGAGGCCACAGAGTCAAGCGTTGTAAAAGGAGATACAACTGGAATATCGTGTTTAATACCGTATTCGGACACCATATTGATTTGCTTCTCTCCTACCGAACCAATAATAACGTCCATTGATTTCATGGAAGATTTGCGTAAAATAGAACTTAACTCTGTTAAGTTATTTTCGTCGTCAAATACAAACAACTTCATCTTCAACCCATTCAAATCCAGGTTGTTGAGGGCTAACTTAACACCCTGATAGTATGCCAACATGTAGTCCGAAGTTCTGCGTTCTCGTGCCGTTTCGGCGTCGTAATGAAACGGCAATATCAGTGCCACCTTGAATTCGGTTTTATGTGGTTCTACTTGAAACTCTTCACCAAAAAAATCAACCGTAATTAACTCCTTCTTCTCCGTTACAACTGGTTCATCTGCTTCCTTTTTTTCAGATTCTTCCTTTTTTTCAGTTGTCTTTTCATTTACGACAACGGGTTCATCGTTCGACACCACCTTAAAGGCATTACAAGACAGCAATACCAAAGCAGAGAAAAGTGCTAATACATTATTCCCACTCAATCGTGGCAGGCGGTTTTGAACTAATGTCATATACAACTCTATTTATTCCTTTAATCGTATTTATTATCTTGTTACTTGTATCCGCTAAAAAGCGATGAGGTAAATCAACCCAATCTGCCGTCATACCATCAAGCGAAGTAACCGCACGTAAACAAATAACGTGTTCATAGGTACGTTCGTCGCCCATAACACCTACCGATTGTACAGGTAAAAACATCGCTCCTGCTTGCCAGACGTCGTTATACAATCCATTTGACTTCAACCCGTCAATAAATATGGCATCCGCTTCTTGCAAAATAGCCACTTTTTCTCTGGTAATCTCTCCAATTATTCGAATAGCAAGCCCAGGTCCTGGGAAAGGATGTCTGCCTAAAATATCTTTACTTAATCCAGCTTCACCACCAATTTTACGGACCTCGTCTTTAAATAACGTATTTAAAGGCTCCAAAAGTTTAAGGTTCATTTTTTCTGGCAGTCCACCAACGTTATGATGACTCTTAATTGTGGCAGATGGTCCGTTAACCGACACCGATTCAATGACATCAGGGTAAATGGTGCCTTGAGCTAACCACCGGGCGTTTTTGACTTTTTTCGCTTCCGTATCAAAAACTTCAACAAATAGCTTACCGATTATTTTTCTTTTTGTCTCTGGATCTTTCACCCCATCAAGCGCATTAAGAAACAAGTCTGATGCATCTACACCGATGACATTCAAGCCCATGGTTTTATATGAATCCAATACCGCATCGAATTCGTTCTTACGAAGTAGACCGTTATTGACGAATATGCAATGTAATTGGGTTCCGATAGCATTATGAATTAGCTGCGCCGCAACTGAAGAATCGACACCTCCACTCAAACCTAGAATAACCTTGTCGTCCCCAACTTTTTGTTTAATCTCGGCAACGGTTGTTTCAATAAAATGTGCTGGTGTCCAAGATCCAGTAGCACCACAAATCGTATTTACAAAATTCGATAACAACTGTTTGCCGTCTGTAGAGTGTGTCACTTCTGGATGAAACTGTATCGCGTAAATGTCTTTGTCTGCAAATGCAAACGCTGCAATATCTACAGAAGACGTGCTGGCTAAAATTGTTACGTCTTTAGGCTTTTTGGTAATGGTATCCGCGTGTGACATCCAAACTTGCGACCCTGCGGAAACGCCAGACATTAATGTGTTTTCACCAACCGAAACAAGATTCGCCCGGCCATATTCCCTGTGTTTCGAAGCTTCTACTTGCCCTTCAAACTGTGTTGCCAACCACTGTGCTCCATAGCAAACGCCTAGTAGGGGCACTGGCAAGTTCAACACATCTAGTTTTGGTGTTGGCGCATTCTCTTCTCTTACAGAGCTTGGGCTGCCAGAAAGTATAACGCCTTTAACAGATGCGTCAATTGTTATGTCTGCGTTGTACGGGTGGATTTCACAGTACACATTTAATTCTCTAACGCGACGCGCAATTAATTGTGTATACTGAGAACCAAAATCGAGGATAATGAGCTTTTCTTCCATGCTAAATCGATGTACAAAAGTACAGATTTACACGGTACATGAAAGCTAGAAATAAGAATGATATACAGTTGTTTTACACAGGTTTAGGCCTCTACAAACTTGTAGCCCACACCGCGTAATGATTTAAAGAACATCGGGTTCTTTGGATCTGGTTCAAAGTATTTTCTGAACGCCAAAAT
>CAJQIC010000073.1 GCA_905478335.1 uncultured Bacteroidia bacterium
TATCACGCCAGATACATTAACAGACCAAACGTCTGCCCACGATGAGTTGGTTGGTTATTTCCCCGTAGGACTTAGCGTTGAAGAAGCAAACACACTACGTGAAAGTGACCCTGGCGAATACTGCCGCAGGTCGTTAAAGTCTATGTGTACTCACCTTGAGCTTATGATTGAATTGCAAAAACGAGGCGCTATAACATTTGATTACGGAAATAACATCCGAGGACAAGCACTAGCGAATGGTGTTGAAAACGCCTTTGATTTCCCAGGCTTTGTGCCTGCCTATATTCGTCCTTTATTTTGTGAAGGGTCAGGGCCATTCCGATTTGTTGCACTAAGCGGAGATGAAAACGACATTTTTAAGCTCGATGAAAAACTCAAAGAATTATTTCCAGAAAACGCTGGTTTATTGAGGTGGCTCGACATGGCTAAAGAACGCATCGCGTTTCAAGGATTACCATCGCGTATTTGTTGGTTAAAAATGGGTGAGCGCGAAAAAGCTGCTTTGGCATTTAACGAAATGGTTAAAAACGGCGAAGTCTCTGCTCCTATCGTCATTGGCCGTGATCACTTAGATACAGGCTCAGTAGCTTCACCAAACAGAGAAACTGAAGCCATGAAGGATGGTAGTGATGCCGTTGCAGACTGGCCAATACTTAATGCGTTGATTAATACGGCTGGTGGTGCAAGCTGGGTAAGCTTCCATCATGGTGGAGGTGTTGGCATGGGCTATAGCCTACATGCCGGTATGGTTATCGTGGCTGATGGTACTGACGATGCACACGAGCGATTACGACGTGTATTGCACAACGATCCGGCAATGGGTGTGATTCGGCACGCAGATGCTGGATATGACATTGCGTTGAAAACACGTGATGAACATGGTTTGACGTTATAAACTTTAGATTCTTCTCTGGTGAATCCGTCTTATCTCAGTGAGTTATGGGACATGATTCAAACTAGGCTTCTTCTTACTTTGGTGAATCCTAGTGATAAGTAGTCATTGTTTAGGGCCTACCAAGGTCTAAGCTTAGGGTTTAGCAACCCTATAACCCGCTCCAACTTTTTTGGCTCAAAAAGTAGGCAAAAACGCTTAACAGAAATATGCTTCCACCGCACTCTGTGTTAGGCAAACAAAATCTAATAAAAGAAAGTTCCCCTGCGGAGAACAAATGCAAGCACTTTTATTGATTTTGTAATGCCTCATCCATTCACCCCTTCGCCGGCTCGCATTCCTGTCAGGCCAACACGCACACATTGACGTCAGGTAAAACAATGAGAATACGAAGTGAGCGTGGCCAAAAATAATCGGCGGTGTCCGATGGTGGGTTTTGGTGGCCTAGGTGAGGAGGAGGGAAAGAGCGCACCAAAACGTAGGGCGTATTATTTTTAAAGCTTTTTTTGTTTCGTTTTTTTGGCTTCAAAAAAATGAAAATCGGTTATAGGCTGATAAGCCTAATTGACGTCAAACTATATAAAAAGAGCACGACAATGTCGTGCTCTAACTACTTTGTTCTGTGCAAGTCTCACGACTCCACACGCAACATGATCTATAACTAATGCGAATTAGTGTCTTAAATAATTTTTTATGTTTTGTCTTAAATTAGGTGTTTCATTACTTCATTGATAACTATTGGCATACTGATGGCATGCACAGGCAGCGTTCTATAAACTACAATTGAACGCATACGTTTGAGAATGCTTAAAGGTATTATCACTTTAACCAACGTATTTAGATTCTGTGCTTGATTCTGAAAAAACAATCCAGCAGGAAATTGCTGAATAGCTGTCTTTTGTGAATTTGAGTAAATGGTCATCATAACATGCGTGTAGTACTTTCTATATAGTCATTATTATACCAAAATTCATAAGACACTGAATAATAACATATTAATAAAATAATGAGATTAATTAAGTCACCAACAACCACCCAATTGTGGACAATATTCCCATTTGTAGACCATATGACAAAAGTTTTGACTGAGATAAAAAAACACAATAAAACATACCTTTGCCGCCCATTATGGCAATAAAAATTAAAACACCTAAGCAAATTGAAGGGATACGTAAAAGCGCTCAACTTGCTGCTCAATGTCTTAAACACCTAGAGCAATTTGTTAAGTCTGGCACTACAACCAAAGAGTTGGATACCATTGCTGCTGACTTTATGAAAGCAAATAATGCCACCTCTGCTACCATTGGTTATAAAGGGCATGGCGTGCAGCCTTTCAGCGGGCACATTTGCACTTCGGTTAATGACGTTATATGTCATGGTGTGCCAAATGATTACACATTAAAGGATGGTGACATCCTTAATATTGATGTCACAACCATTTTAGACGGTTATTTTGGCGATACCTGCAGGATGTATGCTGTTGGTGAAGTAACCGACGAAGCGCAAGCGCTAATGGATGTAACAAAAGAATGTCTGAAAATTGGATTAAAAGAATGCTATCCTGGAAGTAGGTTTGGGAATATTGGCTACGAAATTTCAGAATTTGCACATAAACAAGGGTATAGCGTTGTCTATGAATTCTGTGGACACGGTGTTGGTTTGCAATTCCATGAAGATCCGGAAGTAAGCCACATTGCACATAAAAATACAGGTAAACGTATGCGACCTGGTATGATATTCACCATTGAACCGATGATTAATACAGGCAAAGCGCGAAGCAAGGTTGACGGATCAGACGGTTGGACGGCTAGAACGATTGACGGCGGACTATCGGCACAATACGAGCATACCATATTAATTACGGAAGATGGCTGTGAGGCACTTACAGACGTCTACGGCGACTATTAAGGAGTGACATGCACAACAATGCTTTTGTTTTATCGCGGTATGCAGAGTTCCTCAATAAGCACTGTTTAAATCATACGTTACTCGAATGTGTAAGTACGTTACCTACTGATGTTCACTTTCGGTTTGAGAATGGCTTTTATTTGTCAGTTCGGTTTTACAAACAACACACTTTTTTCATTCTGCCGGAGGTCACTCATTTTCCTAAAAAGAATGTGCTTCATCAATTCAAATCCATTGTAGGAAAAACAATTGATGGTATCCATGAGTACACATATGACAGAGGAATAGAACTTTGTTTTGGAGATCAGTCGCTTCATATTCAATGTTTTGGAAGGCGAAGCGGAATACTTTTGGTACAAAACGATTCGGTAATCGATCATTTTAAGGCATTACAACCACCCGAGACTTTTAACAATCCGGATAAAAGCATTTCGTTTTCACCTAATGCAGAGGAATTTGAGAAAACGCACCCATTTGTTACAGCCGAAATGATCAGGGATTTAAAGCAATCTGCTTTTTTTGAAAGCAGCAATCAACCCAAAGCGTGGCAAGCATTCGTTGCCGATCTAAACACAAAACCTGTAATCATTTCTAAGTCTATTAACGATACGTACACGTTAACGCTTTATCCAACTGAAACCACCATAGTGCAATATGACGACATCGGCGACGCGATGCATGACTTTGGCAAACTGTATATGGGCCAAGATAGGCTGTCGTCTTTAAAAACCAGTCTGATATCCCAGATCAACAAAGAACTTAAGAAACTAAACGCGCGAAAAACAAAGATTGAAAAACACGTCGGCAAATTGGCAAACGGTGATACCTTGAGGCAACAAGCTGATGTCATCATGGCCAACTTGCACAACATTCCGGCAAAGGCCAAAAAGGCAGAACTGTTTGATTTCTATCAAAATAAAACCGTTGTCATTGTCCTCAAAGAGAATTTAAGTGCTCAAAAAAATGCAGAGCGTTATTACCAAAAATCCAAAAACGTCCATGTTGAGATTAAACACAATAACAAATTACTCGAAGGCGTAAGCAATCAAATTGAAGAATTAACCGCTGAAAAGAAGCGCATTGAGTTGACCGAAGATTTTCGCAAGCTCCAATCGTTTAACAAAAATCAAACAAAAAAAGAGGCGGTCAAAAAATCAAATCATCAACTTCCGTATCGCAGCTACGCCTATAGAGGATTTGACATTTGGGTCGGCAAAAGTGCTAAACACAATGATGCCTTACTAAAATTGGCGCATAAAAACGATTTATGGTTTCATGCCCGAGGTGTTGCAGGTTCCCACGTTTTATTGAAAAATGTTGAGCAGAAATCAGTCACCACAGATGTTTTGGAGTATGCTGCCAGTTTAGCTGCACGTTTTTCTAAAAACCAACACGAGTCTTTAGCAGCGGTAATTTACACCAGTCCGAAATACGTACGGAAATTCAAAGGCGCACTCCCAGGACAAGTCAGAGTCGACCGCGAAGAAGTACTACTTGTAGCGCCATATGAGATTGAAAGTTAGAAATTCTGGTTCTGTTTAATGTCATGATTTTGGCTTGAGCTACCGAGAATAGCTAAAATCTGGCTCAAAATCGTTAGATTTCAATCATGAAGAACTTTACCCGTTTCTCATCTTTAATTTTTACTATTCTACTATCTACTGTAACCTCTTACGGGGTTGACCAAGAAATTGTCTTATCATCAGTAAGAATGAATACCGCGTTTGATATCCCGTGGTATGGTGAGCTTGATCAAAAAACATCTACCTTTTCTGAATCTGACTTTATTCAAGTGTATTCAGACATCTATCTATCAGACCTTGATGTAACGTTTAAAGAAATTAAACGAACAGAAGACGATTACGGGTTTACACATGTGCGCTATCAGCAATACATCAATCAGATTTTAGTCAATCATGGCGTACTGAACGTACATATCAAGAACAATATTGTCGAATCATTTAATGGTGAAGTGTATAAGCCACTACAACAGGTTAACACATCGCATACCTACAACGCTGTAAAGAAATTATTCTTTGCACAATACCCAGACTATGCCAGTCATACCGTTCTGGACGAGCAAAAGAACTCGACAGGAATATATTGCCCCACCACAGACAACAAGAACCTTGAGTTTTGTTACCGCTTTAGATTAGAAGCCCCAGATGCCTCTAGCGATGATTTTGTGTTTTTTAATCCAAACGCCAATAACTTAACACGGATTGAACCTCAGCTCATACACAGCGATTCTGTTGGAACGGCTAAAACGTATTACCGGGGTACCAAACCTGTAACGACCGATTTCTTAGGGACGAATAGTTTCCGGATGAAACAAAACCGAATCCCACTGAACACATACGACTCTCGACTGGGTGATTACATGACAGACGCCGACAATAACTGGAATACAACAGGCAAAGAAATAGCTGGCGACGTGCACTACGCCTTGTATCTTTTACACACTTTTATGGATACCACCTTTGGTTGGAACAGTTATGCCAACAATGGAGATTCCATCTCAAGCGTGCTTAACTTTAGTGGTAGCGGAAATGCTTTTTGGAACTTATCAGGCAATTTTGCGACCTTCCTTGTGGCAAAAACGACTAGCGTAAACCCATGTGCTTCAATAGACGTTATTGGACACGAATTTGGCCATGGTATAGCCGACGAAAATGCAGGTATGATATACTCTGGCGAGTCTTGTATGTTACATGAATCGTTTGCAGACATTAGCGGCAGTGTTTTAGAACATTACGAAGACTCGAGTAAATCAAACTGGTTATTGGGCGAAGAAGTTTGGGCTTCAAGAGGTGGCATCAGAAATATGAAAAACCCAAAAGCCAAACGTCACCCAGATACCTACAAAGGCCAACATTGGGCAGGTGGCTGCCATAACAATGGTGAGGTTCAAAACCATTGGTTTTATATGATGGTTGAGGGTGACACTGGAACAAACGATAATGGAGTGAAATATGATATAGCTGGTTTAGGAAGAGATTCTGCAACGCAGATCATCTTTAGAGCGATGTTTTATTACGTTACACCCAATACGCAGTTTCAAGACATGGCAACTTTTACGTTAAAAGCTACTAAAGACTTATACGGGACTTGCGGGAAAGAGTTACAAATGGTTTGGGATGCTTGGGAAGCTGCAGGAATAATCGACACAACGGTTAAGCTTACTAATTTAGACCATGGTATTGTCGCTCCTACGTTACGTTGCTCTTTTCTTCCAGCCAAACAAAAGTTTAGTTCTATAGGCGATCCAAGCAGAGAAGTACTTTGGACGTATGGCGCGTCAGGTGATACCTCAAGCCAATTGTCGTTCGAAAAGTCATTTTCAAGTTATGGCACCATGAACATCTTATTGAGAACAGAGGTTTGCAACAAGGCGTTTTTTGATACCTTAGAATTTAGGTTAAATGCCCAACCAGAAGCTAACTTTACGCCTAGCCAAGTAGAGTTTTGTAAAGGTTTTAATGACACATTGTTCGCTACAAACACGACGACAAACTTCGATAAAAACCAAACACTTTATCATGACTGGGATATCCAGCCGTATGATATACAAGAGTCCACCACCGATTTAGCGCTACCTCTAAAAGATTTGGAATATTACTTCAGTATTGAATTAACGTCCTATTATAAAACTGGCTGTTCTTCAAAGAAAAAAGTATACATATCACCTGTGGAAGTTTCAAAAGCAAGGTTTACTGCAAAATCGGTATGTCAGGGTAAAGAAGTTATTGTTGAAAACAGTTCTGATACATCTCGGCCAGTAACCTTCGATTGGACTATTTCAGGCGATAAAATGAGTCAAGACTTAACCTTTACGGGGTATGAACCTACTTTTACCTTAGACAGTGTTCAAGAAGTGCACATCACATTAACAGCGACCGATTTGGGCACAATATGTCAGTCTGAGATGATGGATACGATAGAAATTTACCAAAACCCTAAACCGACTTGGACGTACTCCAACCCATGTTATAAAGACACCGTAACGTTTATTAATACGACTGTACATCCAACGTCAATTACCTGGATTAAATGGGATTTTGGCTTCTTTAGACCTTACAACAAAGACACCACTTTTAATATAGCAACCAATGCAGAACCGATGCTTGCCGGATTAGAAGTACGCGACGACAACGGATGTAAGGTTATAGTCCACGACACCATTCAAATTGAAGAAACCATTGCGGATTTTGACTTAGCGACTTTCTGTTTAAACGACATAAGTCCGTTTAATAACACGTCTAAAGGTGCTGACGTGTCGTACCACTGGGATTTTGGGAATAACACAACCAGTAACGACACGAACGGTTTAGCCGCCTATGAAAATCCTGGAGATTACACCGTGGTATTAACAGCAAGTAGTGCTCAATGCACCAACTATATTTCAAAATCAATTACCATAAAACCTGCACCTGAAGCAAATTTTGAAGTGGGTAATGTTTGTATCGGAGATACAACGTTGTTTGAAAATAATTCGACTATTGGCACCCAGCAAGTTAGTCAAAAATGGCTGTTCGGCGATGGAGATACGTCGAGCGATGTAAACCCTAAACACCGTTACGATATTGATGTTACAACGTCGTACTTTACTTCTCTCATTTTAGAAAACGCAGAAGGTTGTGTTGATAGAAAGAATAAAACCATCACGATTCACGAACTTCCGTATTGTGGTTTCGATGTTGATTATACCTGGCCTAAACGTGACGTCGTATTTAATGCAGATAGTGTTAACTACACAAGTTACCAGTGGTATTTTGGTGATGGCGATTCGTCTACTGAAGTTAATCCTACACACGATTTTAGCACTGCAGATAGTTTTGAGGTGCAACTTATTGTTACAAATGCTGCCGGATGCGCTTGCAGTCAAACCAAAAAGATTAAAGGAGCAAATGTTTCTGTTTCAAACTTGAATTTAAAGAACATAACTCTGTACCCTAATCCGAATTCAGGTTCGTTTGTTATCGATAGTGATTTAATTGGTAGTGTTGAGATGCAGTTAGTTGACATCTATGGTCGGGTTGTTTTTAAAGAGGCAACACAAAGCGACGGACGCATACAGATTAACGCTTCGGTTACATCTGCTGGAGCCTATATGTTGCTTATGAAACACGACGGGGATGTGTATTCTGTTCCTGTGTTGATTGAATAAAGAAAGGAACACGGATGAACAATTCCATCCTTCAATCCTTCAATCCTTCAATCCTTCAATCCTTCAGCCCAACAATCACGGATCAACATCCACGATCACCCGCACCTGACGATACTCTTTGGTCTGTTTGAATTGTAATACCTTTTCTTGAATGTGTTTTTTTATGCCCTTCAATGGCATGGGTGGCACCACCTTGATCAAGAGTTGTCGAATAAACAAACCCCGAATCTTAGTGACATACGGTTCTTCTGGTCCGAGCATCATGGCACCTAGCTGAGGTCTTAATAAATAGGCCAGCATATCTCCCGCTTTTTCTGTTACCAAATAGTCTTTATGTTTCACCGTTATCTTAATCAGCCTCCCAAACGGCGGGTAGTTAAACTTTTCTCTATCGGTCACTTCTTTATCGAAGAAGGCGTCATAGCTTCCTTCTACAACCTGTTGAATCACAAAGTGATCTGGTTGGTTCGCCTGGATGATTACCTTACCTTGTTTATTCCGTCTACCTGCCCTACCTCCTACTTGCGTAAACAACTGAAAGCTGCGTTCGAAAGCGCGATAGTCAGGAAAGTTTAACGCGTGATCTGCGTCCAAAATACCGACCAATGAAAGGGCTTCAAAATCCAGACCTTTGGTCAACATTTGCGTACCTACCAATACGTCAATTTCTTTCTTTTCGAAACCAGTTATGATGTTTTCAAATGCGGATTTTGTGCGCGTAGTTTCATAGTCTAGTCGCTGTATACGGGCGTCAGGAATAAACTGTTGTAGTTCTGATTCAATCCGCTCAGTCCCATATCCAAGCATCTTCATGGCGGTGTTTCCACACGCCGGACATTGAGAAATCGGTGCAATGTTATACCCACAAAAATGACACCTTAATCGGTTCTCTTTTCTGTAATAGGTTAAGGTGATATCGCATTGAATGCATCTTGGAGACCAAGAACATTCGTTACACTCGGTAATTGGGACGTAGCCTTTTCTATTGAGAAATAAAATCACTTGCTCACCAGCACCAATGGCATGTTTCACGGCATCCAGCAAAACACTGCTAAAAATGCCTTTGTTTTTCTTTTTCTTCTTTTCGTCGCGCATGTCAACAACTTCGAACTGTGGTGGCGTAACGTTAGAGAACCTGTTGGATAAGCCTACAAAACCATATTTGCCTGACTTTGCATTCTGCATGCTTTCGACAGAAGGCGTTGCACTTCCTAGTAATACTTTTGCGCCAGTAATCTGACCCAATACGATAGAACAGTCGCGTGCTTGATATCTAGGTGAAGGTTCTGACTGTTTGTAGGTATTCTCGTGCTCCTCATCAACTATAATTAGGCCTAGGTTATCGAATGGCATGAAAATGCCAGATCGCGGAGCCAACAACACTTGCGCGTCATTGTCTTTAATTTTTTGCCAGATTTCAAGCCTTTCGTTGTCGTTAAACTTCGAATGATTCACAAGAACCTTGTCGCCAAAATAAGTTTGTATGCGCTTGATTAGCTGCGTGGTAAGTGATATTTCTGGCAATAAGTACAACACCTGCTCGCCTTTGGCCAAGTGATCTTCAATGAGTTTGATATATACATGCGTTTTGCCACTTGAAGTTACTCCGTGTAACAAAACAACTTCCTTCTCTTTGTACCATGTCGTTATTGCGTTATAGACGTCTAGCTGTTCATCGGTTAACTGATTTTCTTTTGTTACCTCCTCACCTTCATACACGATGCGATCGACAACAACTTGAAATTCCTCAAGGACTTCATTTTTTGTTAATGTTCGAACAGACGACGGACTGAGGCCGTGTTCGGAAATAAAATTGAGCTTATCAACGCCTTCAAACAAAGGGTCAACAGACATCAATTGCATCACGACGTTTAGCTGTTGGACTTTATTTGCAAGGTTGTCGAACAACTCAGCCATTGCAGATTTTGACTGAAACGCTTCAGCGAACCTAACGTGCCTTTTAAGTTTCGGTTTGTACCTTTCATGTAAATCTTCCCTGATATGAATGACACCTTTTTCATATAAAGAGTGTATTTGCTTATAGCTAGATTTTGATTTCAACAAGCTTGAAACCTGGTCGAGTGTTAAACTACCGGCAACTTTAAGCTGTTCTACAATAGGCAACTCCGTAGAATCTAATTCTATATGTGACAAGTCTGTGTCGAGATTGAGCTCAACAAGTGTTTCACTTTGTAGTTTTAACGCATTAGGTAAAGCCGCCTGCATCACTTCGCCCCAATTGCAGAGATAGTAACGCGATATCCAGGCCCAGAATTCGAGCTGTTGTTCTGTTACAATTGGCATGTCATCCAATACGGCTAAAATGTATTTGGCTTGATACTTTTCTGGGGGTTTATTGTCGATTTCGACCACAATGGCAGCATAAATTCGCTTTTTTCCGAACTGCACCATCACCCGTTTACCCAAAGCAACCTCCTCATTGAACTCTTGAGGGATGCGATACGTGTATTCTTGAGGTAATGACAAGGGTAATAACACCTTGACATACAGGCTGGTATAGTCGTTAAATAGATTCAATACAATTTAGTGATCAGCAATTTACAAATCTGTGAAAATTTAGAACAAAACCGCACGTTATATTTGCACACGTAAAAGAATGCGTAAGCACATAATGAAAAAACTTCTTTTAGTTTTAAGTCTCGGACTACTACTCTCACTTAGTAATTGTACAGAACAATTGCCTGAGGTTAAAGAAAATATAAATTCAGCGCAAGACAACAGTCAGGCGGAAACCCATTTTTTCGCCATTTTTGATGCGGCATACGATGTGATAGCCACGGATAAAAAGTTTCGTAAGTCTGAAACCACCATTATTCCAAGTACTACGGATATTCAATTTATTGATACGTCTTATTTAGATGGAGACGGTGTTTCCGTACTAGTTGACTTTGGCGGATTAGGCAACGACGAACCAAAAGGAACACTGTGCCAAGACGGGCGTTATCGTGCAGGTAAAATGCATATTTATGTAAGTCAGTCCATTCAATCAGCCGAATTTAGAGCCGTTGTCACAACGTCCGAGGAAGATTCGTTCTTCTCTGGAAATGGAATTGATATGGTTCAACTTGTCGGTAAAACAACGATTAATCTTACTGGGGTGGCCGGAATTCGCGTACGTGTTACTGATGCACAAGTTATTTCTGACGACAATTCATTTACATGGCAAAGCGATCGTGTTATAGTTCAAACAAAGGACAATGGAGATGGTATTTGGGGTGACGTATACGCCGTTACTGGCTCGGCTTCTGGGACTAACAGAGATGGCGATCCTTTTCATGTTTCTATAGACCAGCCGTTGGTTAAGCAAATGGAAAAAGGTTGCGCCGGAACTTTTGTTTCTGGAGTAGTCACCGTAGCAGCAAAAGAAGGGACACAAGTCGTGTCTATCAATTACGACCCATTCGATAATGGGGCATGCGATCATTACGCTGAGGCAAATCTAAACGGCAGAAAAACTATTTTTAAGGTTAAGTAGTAAGAATAAAGTAGTGAGACTGGTTTAGATGCTTGACTGGTGACCCAGGACAGTTTTTAATTCTCAATTCTCTATTAGCTCCCAATCATCTTAGGATACTCCAGCAAGTCTAAATCCCCTTTAACATCTGCAATCTCGGCCCAAGCTGTTATCTTAAATGTAAACTGTGCGTAACCACAGGTAGGCAGGTTATCCAAGTTTATGTGACTTATTTGATTGATTAAATCGGTGGATCCCGGATTATGCGAGACAATCATCGCATGATTAACGTCATTGTCAATTCCCTTTATAAACTTCAACAGCTCACCGGAATCGAATGTGTAGAGTTCCTTAGTTTGTACACGTTTGCTCGGTACATTCATATAATCAAGTAAGCCATTTGCGGTATCAGTTGCTCGTCGAGCAGAACTGAAATAGCAAACATCTGGTGAACAATCAAATTGACTTAAACGGTCTGCTACTATGGGCAAATCGTGTTTACCCCTTTTATTCAATGGCCGATCATGGTCTGGTAAATCGTAAGTCCAGTCCGATTTTGCATGTCTTACTAGGGTTAAGGTTTTCATTGAGTAACGAAGTTAAAGAATATTACTTTATTCCTCCACCCACCTACTGTACTTGAATATGTATATGATCGTCGTGCCTGACCGCGTGGCAACCATGGAATCTCACCTTATCTGATTGAATTCCCATCCGTGTTTTTAAATGCGGTTCGATGAATATTTTCTCCGTATTCGCAGCAACCAAAAGCGTCATTAAGCGTTTAGTCTGGTCTTCGTCGTAGATGAGACCATCGTTAATTGGAAACCCGATATACTTGGTAATATCGTATTGCCAGCGGTTTTTCTTGCAAGCCGTTGTTTGATTTAACTCACCTGACGCAGGTTCAACGTATACACCATAACCCAACAAAGACTTAGTTTGATTTACGGCTAACGGCGTACTTATTGACTGATATCGAAAAGCGAGATCGAGTTTTTTCCCATCGTTGTGACTCAAATGTGGAATCAGTGGAAATCCATCTATAAATGGAAAGTTCGCATCAAGGTAGTTTATGGTCAATGATGCTTCGTTGTATTCAGAAGTCGCATTAAAATCGTCGGCAACTTGAGTGATTAATGGGTATAACGCGGTGTGCACATAATGTCGATTACAGACAATGGTAAACCAGTTTTGAGGCTGCAAGGTCGTTACCTTAAACCATGGTAGTGGCTGTCTGTCATTCAACCTTGCTACTGGCGGTACAACCATCAAACAAATCGAAACATACATAACGATAAAGCTAAACTGCCGCTTTAACCATTTGCTTTTTTTGGGTTTCCAAACATATCTATGTATGCCAATATTGAATAGATAGATAATTCCCCCGACTTGGGTTACAACGGTTAACACCAAAAACCAAATACATCGACCGAAGATTTTCATTTATACGGGTAGGCAAATACTTGAACACCATACAAGGCTTTGCGCTGCTTGTTGTAAATAACCTTTAAGCCCGTTTCACTGTAATCGGGGTATAGAATGTTGGTTTTGTGCGGTACAGAGTTCATCCATGCATAAACGAAGTAATCCACTGCTCTATCTACAGTGTTAATATTAACGGTATCTATTTGACCCTCTTTTCCTTTAAACAGGGCCCTCCCGAACACCTTTAAGTAGGCTGTATTCTCTCCTATACCTTGCATTTTGCCTCCGTAATACTCCACCCTGTTACGTGTTTTTTCCTTAGCCTTAGAAGGTTGACTATGTGATAACGAACCTTTGTTGGAAATGTAGCGGGCTTGATCATCAGCTGCCTTTTTTAGAATTGTGTTTTCAGTTAAAACAGAAAGTTCTTTTTGGGCTCTGATTTCGTTGAGCCTCTTGACAATTAAAGATTCAATTTGTTGTGTGTCCACATAGTCCTGCTCAAAGTCAGCATTGCTTGTTTTAAAACTAAAACAAACACAAACGGCCCATAAGACAAACAGTTTTTTCATAGTTAATGCACATCCACAAGGCGAATAGAATCAGTTGAGGCAAACTTTAGGTTAATCCAATCCGACAATCGTTGCTTGTCCTTTTCATGATTTGTACCCCGCTGTTTGACATCCCAGTCAACCAAAATTACCAACGCCATATTATGTAAACTGTCGTCAAGTGGTTTTATTGCATAGTCCAACGTCTCAATACTTTCAAATATGAGTTGGGCCTCTTTTGTAAGCTGATTTAAGGCAGCACAAGACTGATTTACTTTTTCTATCCGGGTATTGAGCGATTGATTTTCAATATTTTTAGACACCAACTCAACACTTAATTGATTACTTAACAGCTGAGTTTCCCCAATGATGGCGTCCTTTTGTTGCGCTAAGCTCTTATAGGTGTCAAAGGTGCCCATGTTATGAATTTCCAAACGCGTATTCTGCAGTCTGTAGTTTTGCATCAATAAGGCAATGGAGTCTTTTTCTTCTTCTGAATACGCTTCTCCATAAACAAAAAGTTTGATGGTATTCAACGTGTCTGAAAAACTTAACTGTGGGTTAATCGCGCTGTGCTTGCTGTCGTTTACATGTGTATTGATAAAGGTTCTTGCTTCGGTGTTAAATATAGTTTCTCGTAACGCCTTACTATAAATGATAACACTCGGTATGGCAACGATGATCACAAAAAGAACAATTAACGTTTTGGTTCTTCGCCTAACTTTTGGATTCACATAGCTGGCAATAGGAAAACGTAAATAACGCACTACTAAAAACGCAGACAAGCTTATGAATACGGAATTAATGAAAAACAAATAGGACGCTCCCAAAAAATAGGTCATGTCGCCATTAGCCAAGCCATAGCCAGCAGTGCACAATGGCGGCATTAATGCTGTGGCAATAGCCACCCCAGGAATAACATTCGTTTTACTGCCCCTCGTACCTGCCAGTATCCCGGCAAACCCGCCAAAAATAGCAACAAATAGATCCAAGACACCTGGAGAAATCCTACTTTCCAATTCCGAACGATCAAAACCAATCGGAGCAAAATAGAAAAACACGAATGAGGCTAAAACACTTATGATTACGGCTATGAAGAAGTTCTTCAGGGCCAAAAACAATAGATCCCGATCGAATGTACCAACAGCAAAACCAATTCCTGTAATTGGCCCCATAAGTGGACTAATCAACATGGCGCCGATGATTATAGCCGGTGAGTTTAGGTTTAGTCCGATGCTACATATCAAAATGGAAAGTATGAGGATCCAAATATTAAACCCCTTAAAAACGACGTCTTTTCGAATTGTTTTGGCTGTCCCTACGCGATCAACCTCGTCATGGATATTAAAAATCTCACGAATTAAGTTTCGAATACCTCGAAACAATCCGGACGCATTGGATTTTATTTCTTCCTTAGGTTCTTCCTCTTGATCTGCCATTCATTATTGGTTTGCAAACCGCAAATTCCGTAAAAAACCTGAAAACTTCGTTCTTTTGACGGCCGACTTTTTGAATATATCCTTAAAAACATCTTCCGTTATTTCTTCCCAATCCTCCAAAGAATTTTGAAGTATTGCATCGCGAGGCTTAAACCTGGCTTCTTGGTTTGGCGTTGAAAATCTATTCCAAGGGCACACATCTTGGCAGATGTCGCAACCAAAGATCCAATCCTCCATCTGATCTTTAAAGTCGTTTGATATTTGATCTTTCAACTCGATGGTTAAGTATGAAATACATTTGTTCGAGTCAACAATCCGATCCGCCACAATCGCATCTGTGGGGCAAGCGTCAATGCAGGCCGTACAACTACCACAGTGATCTGTCGTTGGCCCGTCGTAGTCAAGCTCTAAATCACAGATGATTTGAGCAATAAAGAAAAATGAGCCTTGTTTTTTACTCAGCAATAAGGAGTGTTTGCCAATCCAACCTAATCCAGATTTAGCAGCCCATGCGCGTTCAAGTACAGGGGCGCTATCGACAAATATGCGTGATTCGAATGCACCAATTTCTCTCTGCAGGCTTTCTAGCACCAACCGCATTTTGTCTTTGAGTACAAAGTGATAATCTTCCCCATAAGCGTATTTCGCCACCTTCGGAGCTCCAGGTTTTTGAAACTCTTCTGGAAAATAATTGAACGTCATGGTGATGACGGATTTGGACCCTTCAACTAGTTTAGAGGTATCAAGACGCTTATCAAAGTGATTCTCCATCCATTGCATAGACCCATGATAGCCATTGGAAAGCCATGATTCTACATGAGGAGCTTCTTCTTCGAGGAATCCACTTTGGCTGATTCCGCAATTGAGAAATCCGTGTTCTTTAACTGTTTTTTTTACGAATTCCGTTCGTTGTCTAAGCGTGAGCGAACTCAAAACAAACTGTTTATTTTTTGCGGAGGGATTTTACCCAAATGTTCGTATGCCAAATGCGTTGCTTCTCTACCTCTGGCTGTTCGTTGGATATAGCCTTCCTTAATTAAAAAAGGTTCGTACACTTCTTCAATCGTGCCGGCTTCCTCTCCGACCGCTGTAGCAATGGTATTAATACCGACTGGGCCTCCTTTAAACTTTTCAATAATCGTACTCAAAATACGGTTGTCCATTTCGTCCAGACCAGTAGCATCTACATTTAAAGCCTCTAAGGCATATTTAGCTATTTCAAGGTCTACTTGACCGTTACCCTTAATCTGGGCAAAATCTCTTGTCCGACGTAAAAGTGCGTTCGCTATACGTGGTGTACCTCTACTTCTACGCGCTATTTCATTCGCCGCTTGGTCATCAATCTGTGTATGTAAAATATCGGACGACCGTTTCAGAATTTGAGCGAGCAAGGATGCATCGTAGTATTCTAATCGACAAGTAATACCAAATCGTGCGCGTAAAGGCGCCGTAAGCAATCCTGAACGTGTCGTGGCGCCCACAAGGGTGAATGGGTTAATGGTTATCTGCACACTTCTGGCGTTCGGACCGGTATCGAGCATGATATCGATTCGATAATCCTCCATGGCCGAATACAAATACTCTTCTATTACCGGGCTCAGTCGATGTATCTCGTCAATAAAAAGTACATCGCCTTCTTCTAAGTTCGTCAACAAACCTGCTAAATCACCGGGTTTCTCTAAGACAGGACCACTTGTCACTTTTATCGCGCTATTCATCTCGTTAGCGATAATGTTACTTAAAGTCGTTTTACCCAACCCTGGAGGCCCATGAAGCAATACATGGTCTAATGCTTCTCCCCGCTGAACGGCGGCTTGAACAAAAATCTTCAGATTTGTCAGAATCTTGTCTTGCCCACTAAAGTCACTAAAACTGGCAGGGCGGAGTACTTTCTCAATGTCTCTATCAGAATTTGACAAGTTATCTAAAGACGGATCAAGATTTTCGTTTTGCACAATTCAAAAATAGCAAACCCAAAGTTCTAATAATTTGTTTGGAGTAAAAGTTATTAACGGAGAAGGGATATATAAGTATAAAGTATTGAGAAATTTTAGACTTAATCTCTTAAATCTATTTTCTCTATTCATTTAGGCGATCCCTAATCGCTATTGGCTTTTGGCTATTAGCTATTGGCAGATTAGTAAGGTCTTTTCTCTATTCTCTTTTCTCTTTCCTCTCCTCCCCTAACTCCTAATTCCTAAATCCTAAATCCCCCTTTTTAACCCTTCAGTAATTTTCGAAGGGTAACCTCGGAAAAGCCGTAAGACCCAAGGTGCTGGAAATTAAAATGTTAAAATAGGTATATTAGCTCCAGCGAATGATACGAAGCTATGTTCGATTCCCCTAGGGGCTACCAAAGCGGAATATGTGAGTTTATCTTCACTATTCCGCTTTTCCTTT
>CAJQIC010000074.1 GCA_905478335.1 uncultured Bacteroidia bacterium
CTGAAAAGCAGAAAGCAAAATACACGTATGGTGTGTTAGAGAAGCAATTCGCAAATCTGTTTGACAAAGCTGCGCGTAAAAAAGGAATTACTGGTGAGAACTTATTAAAGTTCTTGGAGTCACGTTTAGACAATACAGTGTACCGTTTAGGTATTGCTAAAACTAGAAGTGGTGCACGTCAGTTGGTTTCACACAAGCACATGATGGTAAATGGTGTTGTTACAAACATTCCATCTTACCAATTACGTCCTGGTGATGTGGTTTCTATACGTGAGAAGTCAAAGTCAATCGAGTTTATCACTGATTCACTTGCAAGCAGATCTGAGTTTTCTTGGTTGCAGTGGGACGATAAAGCATTGACTGGGACTTATTTGAATCACCCAGAGCGTGTTGATATCCCTGAAAATATCAAGGAGCAGTTGATCGTTGAATTATATTCTAAGTAATCATAATTAAAAGAAGAAATGGCAATTTTAGATTTTCAAAAACCGGATAAGGTTATCATGCATAAGGAAACAGACAATTATGGTCTGTTTGAATTTTCTCCTTTAGAAAAAGGATATGGTGTTACTGTTGGTAATGCGATGAGAAGAATCTTGTTGTCTTCCTTGGAAGGTTATGCGATTACTTCAATCAAAGTTCCTGGTGTAGATCACGAATTCTCAACAATAAAAGGTGTTTCTCAAGACATCACTGAGATAATCTTAAACTTAAAGCAAGTAAGATTTAAGAAAGTAACTGAAGGTCACGAAGTAGAAAAAATTTATGTTTCCTTAAAAGGAAAAGATGTTTTTACAGCTGGTGATATCTCTAGATATACAAATTCTTTTGAAATCCTTAATCCAGATTTAGTTATCTGTGATATGGAACCTTTTGTTAACCTAGAAATTGAATTGACAGTTGATAAGGGTAGAGGGTATGTTCCATCTGATGAGAACCTTCCTGCTGATGCTCCAATCGGTTTAGTACCTATCGATTCTATCTTTACACCAATCAAAAATGTAAAGTTTAGAGTTGAGGATTTTAGAGTAGAGCAAAGAACGGATTACGAAAAATTAATCTTTGAAGTTTCTACTGATGGTTCAATTCACCCTGAAGATGCTTTAAAAGAAGCGGCTAAAATCATGATTCAACATTTAGTGTTGTTCTCAGATGAAAGCATTTTACTTGATAGCCAAGTGAAAACTAAAACTGCAGAAGTAGACGAGAATACACTTCACATGAGAAAAATCTTAAAGACTTCTCTTGCTGATCTTGATCTGTCTGTACGTGCATACAACTGTTTGAAAGCAGCAGAAATTAGAACTTTAGGTGAGCTAGTAAGCTACCACATTGAAGACTTATTGAAATTCAGAAACTTCGGTAAAAAGTCATTGACCGAACTGGAAGAGTTTGTAAGAGAAAAAGGATTGAATTTTGGAATGGATGTCGCTAAATACAATTTAGACGACGAATAATATTTGACTTAAGAAGGAAATGAGACACGGAAAGAAATTTAATCATCTAGGTCGTAAGAAAGGCCATAGAGAAGCGATGTTGTCCAATATGGCATCTTCGTTAATACTTCACAAACGTATTTTTACCACAACAGCAAAAGCTAAAGCGTTGCGTGTATATGTAGAACCGTTGATTACCAAATCTAAGGAAGACTCTACACACTCAAGACGTGTTGTTTTTAGCTACTTGCAGAACAAAGAGTCTGTAAAGGAATTGTTTGGTACAGTAGCGGAGAAAGTGGCTGACAGACCAGGTGGGTATACTAGAATCCTTAAAACACACAACAGACAAGGTGACAACGCTGAAATGTGTATGATGGAGTTGGTAGACTTTAACGAGGCAATGTTAGATCAAAAGGTTTCTAAGAAATCTGGAGCGACTAAAGCAAAACGTACGCGTCGTGGTGGTAAAAAGACTGAAACAGTTGCTGCTGAGGCAGTTGCTGAGGTAGTTGAAGAAGCACCAGAAGCAACACCTGAGGCTTCAACTGAAGCAGAAGGTGATTCAAAAGAATAACACTTTAAACATAATATTTAAAAGGGCATCTCAGATGCCCTTTTTTTGTGTCTCATAACTTCTATATACCCGAAGTTTTAGATATTTGCAACTGTAAAAAACAAAGGAATGCAGCGAGAAACTTTAGAAAGCATAAAACCCGAAGTGGATTTTCTTCCGCTTAACGGTACAGACCATATTGAATTCTACGTCGGTAATGCCAAGCAATCGGCATATTATTATCAAGTAGCATGGGGCTACGAATTAATAGCTTATGCCGGACCAGAAACAGGTGTACGTGATAAAGCGTCATACGTGTTAAAACAAGGTAAAATTGTTCTTATCCTTTCTACCGCGCTAAACGCAAATACGGAAATATCGAACCACGTTAATACACACGGCGATGGTGTAAAGTATCTGTCGTTGTGGGTAGATGATGCTACAAAATCATACGAAGAGACGATTAAGCGAGGTGCTAAGTCGTATATGGAGCCTACCAAGTTTGAAGATGAAAATGGTTATGTGATCATTTCAGGTATTCATACGTACGGTGAGACGATTCACAAGTTTGTCGAAAGATCGAATTACAATGGCCCGTTTTTACCAGGTTATGAAAAGCCATCGCATAAAATAGATTCGACACCAGTTGGCCTAAAGCATATTGACCATTGCGTTGGTAATGTAGAGTTAGGCAAGATGAATGACTGGGTCAAGTTTTATGAAGACGTTTTAGGTTTTAGATTATTGTTGACATTCGATGACGACGACATTTCTACCGAGTATTCCGCATTGATGTCAAAAGTGGTTAGTAATGGAAATGGTTATGTGAAATTTCCAATCAACGAGCCTGCGGATGGTAAGCGGAAATCTCAAATCGAAGAGTATTTAGACTTTTATGGTGGTGCTGGGGTACAGCATATAGCCGTTGCAACGGACGATATATTGCATACCATTAGTGAGTTAAGACAACGTGGTATTGAGTTTCTATACGTCCCTGATACCTATTATGAAGACTTGTTAGATCGTGTAGGTGATATTCAAGAGGATATCGCAGATCTTAAAAAACATAATATTTTGGTGGATAGAGACGACGAAGGCTATTTGTTGCAGATATTTACTAAACCGGTAGAGGATCGTCCAACGTTGTTTTTCGAAATAATTCAGCGCCGAGGGGCTCAATCTTTTGGGAAAGGAAATTTTAAAGCTTTATTCGAATCTATAGAACGCGAACAAGAGCGTAGAGGCAACTTATAATATGCGCAATACCCTCATTGCCGTTCTGTTGTTTTTAGGCTTGTCTGCTGAGAAATGTAATCAGATACCTGGTTATTCAGTTAACCTGTCATTGACACAAACTGAAGCCTATTGTGGTGGTGCTATGCCGCCACCTGAATTAATAAAGGACTTGGCAACGCCTAAACCCTATTCAGGGCCAAAGGTGTATGTATTTGGTGATGATTTAGTTTGTATCGACAGCACAACAGCGGATGAAACCAATATTGAAGCCCTGCTTCCTTCAGGACATTATACGATACGCTTGGTGCCACAACTTGAAGACCTTGAAGCCATTCAAGGTGAAGAGCAAAGGTGCCTGAGCGCTTATAAGCAGCGGATTTTATCTATGTTCGACGTTGCAGGGGACACAACACTGGTTGCCAATTTGCACTTCGGATGTAATCCGTGTTTGCCTCCGCCTCCTTGATTATGGTCGTGGTTCTTCACAAGGATTACATTCCTTGTTCATAATCACTTTGTAGGCAGATTTGCCTCCAATTATCTTAAAGGGTGTAGCGGTCATCTGTTTCCATTGACGCTCGCATTCAGCTTTATACGCTTCTTCATCAACAACTTCTTCTTGGTCGTTAGGTACGTCTTGTGTATTGTCTGGTTCTGCTTTGTCTTCAACTACCGGAGCAGGTATGTTTAGTTTATAAAAAGATACCACATAGACTCCTGTATCTAATACTACTGTTGCATATCCAGCCTTATCGGTATTCACTTTTATTTCATCTGTAAACATCCGACCTTTTTCATATCTTGAAATGTATACGGTCTGGTTGACTAGTGGTTTTTGTTTGTCAATCTCCTCCATCATTTCGTCAGTAGGCTCTGCGCCGCCACAATATTGTTCGTTATACTCAATGCTTATGGTACGCGCATTTTTGTCGTCTGCGTTAACCTTCGACTTTCCTTTACAACCGATTAGGATTGCTAAAACTGGAACTAGAAATAGTATGTTTTTTGTCTTCATTAATGTGCTTGTAATTTTTGTTGCAGTTTTTTTTGCTGCTGATTGTTTACCTAAAACCGTCCAAAGTGTTTTATAACTCTGCCTTATTTCTTCGGAAGTGGTTTCATGCAAAAGCTTATTCACTTCTTCTTCCAAATGTACCACATTAAACGTGCCCTGAATTAATTCTCGTATCACGAGATTGTCCAGAATCAAGTTTACTGGTGATATGTACTTAATTTTTACCAATAGTTTCCCGAGAAAAAATGATATACGATTGGCTTTATAACACACTACTTGGGGCGTGTTTAATAATGCTGTCTCAAGATTGGCTGTTCCTGAGGTAACGATGGCTGCTTTGGCATGGAGCACAGTTGCATACGTATTTTCCTCCGATAGTTGCACGTTGTCCGGGAATGTGAAGGAAGCAAATGGTTTAGGGTTGTGAGCCGCAATCTTAAAAGCCAAATCTTGCCGACTGTTAGCAAAATCTAGCAGCGTAGGCAGTATGCGTTTAATTTCTTGCTGTCTACTGCCAGGTAACAGTGCAATATAGTCTTGTCGACTAGTATCACTCTGGTCTTTTAAATAGTCCAAAATCTGTTCGACAACGGGGTTTCCAACGTAGTACGCATTAACACCGTGTTTTCTGAAATAGTCTTGCTCAAAAGGGAATATGCAATACCCTACATCGACAAAACGTTTTATTTTTTTAACACGCTTTTCGTTCCAAGCCCAAACCTTCGGCAGGATATAAAAGTGTGTTTCAATGCATTTTTCCTTACAGTATTTAGCAATTTTTAGATTAAATCCGCCGTAGTCTACTAGGATTACTTTGTCAGGGTTAAACGCATCTATGTTAGATTTTATGGTGCTAAATAATTTTTTAATCTTACCAAGATTTGCAATCACTTCTACAAATCCCATAAAACTATAATCGCTGTAGTCTACTACGAGATTGACTCCAGACGCAGACATTTTAGGCCCACCCATTCCTTTGACTTCTGCGGTCGAATCTATGTGCTTAATCTCTGAAACTACATGCGAGGCATGTAAATCACCAGACGCTTCTCCAGCTATTATAAAGTATTTCACAGAAAATGGATAATCAAGATAATGATGCCATATAGGATGGTAGCCCCAATTAAACCCCTCAAAAACTTCACCTTAGGCTTTTTCTTGAAAGGGATGAAAAAAATCATATTGGCAATTAAGCTCAGGCGTAAAAATGGGCTTATGCGTTTAAGATTCAAATTCAAATGATCCATATTGGTAAAGTCGATATCTGGATCTACTCCAACATATATAAGCAACAAAGCAATTGCCGGACAAAGCAATCCAACAACGAGTCCCCAAGGCATTGTATTGAATCTATTCATTTAAATTCCAATTGTTTAAGGTTCCAATGGCGTGATGTGCGGTCAAATCAAACTGAACGGGTACAACAGAAGCATATCCATTATGCAATGCCCATTCATCTGTATCTTGTCCGTTATCCATATTCACAAATTTTCCGGTTAACCAATAATATTTCCGTTTGTATGGATCTATGCGTTCGTCAAACTCTTCCACCCATTTGGCCTTAGCTTGCCTGCAAACCTTTATTCCTTTTAACTGGTCTTTTGGTAGATTTGGTATGTTTACATTAAGTAAGCAATCTGTCGGGATCTTTTTTTCGAGCACCTTTGTTGCCACCTGAGTCACAACTTCAGCAGCAGCAGAGAAGTCAGCTTCCATGCTGTAGTCAAGCAAAGAGAACCCAATAGCTTGTAAGCCATCGATGGCACCTTCCATTGCGGCAGACATCGTGCCAGAGTAAATTACGTTTACAGAAGAGTTAGAACCATGATTTATTCCTGATACCAAAAGGTCAGGTCTGCGATCCAGCACCTTGTCTAAAGCAAGCTTGACACAATCTGCAGGCGTTCCTGAACATTGATATGCAAGCACTTCATCGCCAAAATAATCGCTCTTTTCTAAACGCAAAGATTCGTTTATGGTGATGGCATGTCCCATGCCTGATTGTGGACTATCGGGAGCCACAACAACAACTTCACCAAGTTTCTTCATACAGTCTACCAAAACACGTATGCCTGGCGCTGTTATCCCGTCATCGTTGCTTACTAATATAAGAGGCTTGCTATTCATTATGGCGAAATTAACCTGATGTACACAGTCAACAAAACATAATTCACATTTTGCAAAATCATACAGAAGTAGAACGAATGCTCGTTATTTTTGTGTATGCTCAAAGTGTTAAAAGTAGATAACTATGTATTGATAAAATCCTTGCATTTCAGTCCATCGGAAGGATTTAACATTATTACAGGAGAAACCGGAGCAGGAAAGTCCATCTTAATTGGCGCGTTGGGCTTAATCCTTGGCGAGCGTGCGGATACGCAAGTTGTTGCCGAGTCTGGATTGAAATGTGTGATTGAAGGTGTATTTGATGTCTCAAAACTGGGCTTGAAGTCGATGTTTGACCGTCATGATTTAGATCATTATGACGAGACGATTTTACGTCGGGAAATACTCGCTTCTGGAAAATCAAGGGCATTTATTAACGATACACCAGTTGGTTTAGCCACACTAAAGGAGGTTGGAGGCAAGCTTGTGGATATCCATTCGCAACATCAAACTTTGCAATTGGGCAATCAAGCATTTTTGTTTGATTGGTTGGATACCGTTAGTGGTGTAAATCAAATCACCCATACTTATAGTAAAGCATATAGCGAGCTGCAACAGGCCAAGAGAAAGTTGGAATCATTGCAGTCGGAGGTCGACCAACAACTTACCGAACAAGATTATTACCAATTCTTATATACCGAACTGGAAGAGGCAAATCTAGAAAGCCTTTCGTCCTCAGATATCGAATCGGAATATGAAGTGCTGCAAAACGCAGAGGAAATCGGTGAGGTTGTAGGGCAAAGTGTACAGGCTTTGCAAGACGATGAAGGGGCATTACTTGGTAGGTTGCAAGAAGTTGGTCACATACTGAGTAAATTAAAAGGGGGAGAAGCCCTTACTAAAATTGTAGAACGTTTATTGAGCGTTCAATATGAACTAGAAGAAGTTGCATCAGATTTAAAGTCTTTTGGTGTTGGCATGCAGCCCGATCCAGAACGTCTTACTGAGTTGAATGACTTAATGAGTAAACTGCACCTGTTGCAAACCAAACATAAATCACAATCTGTTCAGGATTTAATTGCTATACGAGATGACCTTGAGGCAAAATTGTCGTTGAATGTAGGTAGAGAGCATGAACTTGAGCGATTAAAAGAGTCAATACAGGAGCTTACCAATACCTGTATGGGCTTGGCTAACGAACTTCACGAAAAGAGATTGTCGCGTATACCTAACATCGAGAAACAAGCCAATGGCGATTTACAATATCTCGGTTTAGTTAATGCAGAATTGGTGTTGGAGCTACAACAAACGGAAGCCTTAACACCTTATGGCGTAACTGCGTTTCAATTGCTGTTTGCTTCTAACAAAGGAAGTGTGGCAAAGCCTGCGCATAAAGTTGCATCTGGTGGTGAGCTGTCGAGATTGATGTTGATTTTAAAATCATATTTAGCTAAGAACCGCAAGCTTCCTACTTTAATATTTGATGAAATTGATACAGGAGTTTCTGGCGAAATCGCTTTGAAAATGGGGGAGATGATGTCATCACTTTCAGGCAACATGCAAATCGTGTCAATTACCCATTTGCCACAAATTGCTTCTAAAGGGAATACACACTTCTACGTCTACAAACAACTTGATGAAGACAAGACATTAACATTTGTCAAAGAACTCAACGATACAGAACGTGTACAAGTGCTAGCGCAAATGCTGAGCGGAGAAAACCCAACGGAAGGGGCGCTTGCTAATGCACGGGAGTTGTTGAATTGAGAGTTGAGAGTTGAGAGTTGAGAGTTGAGAATTGATAGCTTATTTACTTCTTCTTCAATGCATAGTGAATGCTTTATACCATAACAGGAAGCCAATACATAGGTGCACACAACTATCTTGAAAAATCGAGTGCAAAGTTTGGTTTTTTTGTGTTCAGGTATTTAATTTTTAATGACCTTACCACAGTTTAATATTTTTTTAGAGTTACGTATTTCATATAAATATATTCCGTTAGACAGGAAATCGGTATTTATGGTTGAATTATCATTATAGGTCTGTTTTAGGATTTGACGTGAAAGATGGTCGTACAGGATAAATGTAAGTTTCTCGTTTGCCGAAGACTGGACAGTGAGTTCATTGTTAAATGGATTTGGGTAAAGGCTAAAAGAGAGATTTCTTTTTTTATCACCAATTCCAACCGTTTCTGAGCAAAATTCTGCAAAATAGCTTCCAATTATGGCGCTTTGATTTATATCTTGATTGGTATAGCCAAAAGCGGGAATTGGCGTTGCTCCGCTCCATGTATGCCCACCATTAAGCACTTTGTAGAAAGTTACTTCACTTCCATTTGATCCACCACCAAAGTAATATTTCTCAACGGTAGAACTATCCGCTGAATTCGAGTTTGGAATAGCAGTATACACAGGGTTGCTGTTGCAGTTGTTGTGTTCTACCCACCATTGAATCGTGCTGTCAACAGGCGAAATAAAAGCAGTTCCGTTGTATGACACCAAATTGTCTTCCGTTCCATGAAAATGCATAACGGGTATTTGCGGAGCAGAAGATGATGCGTTTTGAAGCGCATTTGACATGTTTCCTGATCCAACTGATATAGCGGTGATACTGTGTGCAGTTGTATTCGCGAATTTATAGGTCATAAACCCACCTTGTGACATTCCAGTAACGAATAAGCAATTGTTAGTAGCGTAATTGGCACGAATACTATCAACTAAATGCGACAGAAAATCAACATCTATATCTCCTGTAGTTGTCCAAGAATTCGATATGCCATTTGGGTAGACAACAATAAAACCCAAAGAGTCAGCAATATCATCAAACCGGGTGTAGGTTTGTTGGCCTGTTGCACTTGATCTAAGTCCATGTAAGTTAAGAACAATTGGATATTCATTGATGGAAGAATAACCTGCCGGTTTGTGAACTATGAAAGATCTATATACACCTTGGTCAAATATGCTGTCGAGTTGAGCATATAGTGAATTTGCAGTTAAAAGAACTATTGAAATTATTGAAAATGCTATTTTCATACGTTTGATAATTACAGTTTAGATTCGGTTAAACTATGCTTTAACGCAGTTTAGTTTTTGTTGAACACAGTGTTTCTATCGTGTAACTTGCAATGTAAGGAACAATGTCTCCTCCAATATATAAAATTCCATTATTTTCTTTGACTGATCCAGCTTCTGGAATAACTTTCCCTGTGTTGTCGAACAGAGCGGATAGGATTTCTCCTTGTTCAGATATGTTTAGAATCATACCAAATTCATCCTGCTTTGGTTGCATAAATTCAGGAAGACCATAAACAAGTTTTTTCATTCCTTTTTTAGGATGAATTTTGTCCAAAGCATCATTTCTTTTTGTTGAAAAACCCACCCAAAAACTACCATCTTCTCTTATTGAAATGCCATTAGGGAATCCAGGTAGATTTTCCTTAAATATTTCTATTGCTCCTTTCTTATCTCCTTTTAACCAATATTTGATAATTCTATATTTGGTTGTTTCAGTCATCAGAATGAAGGATGTAGCCTCTCTGCCTTCCGGGAGTTAGCGCCTCAAATGCTGTTTTTAAGACAGGGTCTTCATCAAATTTCGATTTTAATTCTAACGGGATGGGTTCACGGCTATTATCAAATTCAACCTTTAATCCAGCTTTCTCCACTTCAATGGCGTCAAAAATGTATGATTTTATGTCATCTTCAATATTAAGTATTTCGTCGATTGATTTAAACTTAAGCAGCCTCACTGCTTGTGAATTCGGCCCTTGTTTCACCAATAGGTTTTTGTCGTCACTTAACAAAGAACCTTTAAAAAAGCCTATGCAGCAATATTCTTTTAGAGCACTCACCATAACAATGTTTTTGTTCTGAAAAGTGTAGCAAGGAGTTCCCCATTTAGATTCCTCTGTCAATCCACAGTCAATGACTGTTTTTCTTAATAATTCCAATTCTGAAGTCCAAGTATGAACTTTGCATTCTGGGGTGCCTCCAAGAGGACAACGTCCACAGCCTTCAATGAAATAGTTGTCAACTGATTTATTCATTCCTTCTAATTACCGCAAATGATTGCGTGTATAAAGCGTAGTGGATTTTTACTCTTAAACCTTTCGGTTTACCATTATACTATGTTTTCGTTTTAGCGGTTAAGACACGACTACTAATACACATTGCTGGCAACTGCCTTTACAAGATAGTATTTATTATTAAATATTAATCGGGTCTTTCAGGAATATAAACAACATCAACATCGACGTTATTTCCATATTTTACTTTAATAGAACATAATACAGAAACACTTTCACCATTGTGGGTAGCAGGTTTCATCAATGGCATTTTTCTAAGTACCCTTAAGATTTCTGCCTGAACGGTTACTTCTGAATTTCTCACTTTCATACCAGTTAAATTTCCGTTTTCGTTGATAATGAAAAAAGCTTCTACCAGTTGTGGTTCTGAAAGCTTTAAATCTTTAGATACATTCAAGTTGAACTCTTGCTTAATAAATGTCGATACTTTATTATTAAAACATTCTCGAGTTTCTTCTATTGAGAGTCCTTCACAACCATTAAACACTGGGGTAATTTTAACATCTCTTAATATCATACTATTGTCAGTAGTATAATGTGCTAAACCGTCATCATGCGACACAATGCGACATAGGCTTGATAAGGCCTGCTCCTCTACTTTTGTCAAATTTCCTTGCGCCATTACCTGTTCTTGAACAGCATTGATTCTTATAATCAGTTCACTTTGTTTCACTATTGTAGAGTCAGTTGTTTCATTACAAGAAATGTTTAAAAGACAAATAGAGAGGAGTGAAATAGCTACTAACGTTTTTAACCTTTTTATTCTTTTCAAATTGAATTTTATAAGTTTTGATTTTTTAGCTTGTTGCCAACGTTCTGTTTGGACGGCAGTTTTAATGCATTTAGGGGTGTGTTGTAGTCCTTTGGTTAAAAGGCTTTACCTACTTTCAAATTAAAACTTACCAATACTTCACCACTGTCATACCAATATGCAGGACCTGCATCAACACAAAGGCTGACATTGCTTTTAGATAAATAATTAATTCCTAAAGGTACATACCCTTTTGTACTAAGGTCAAAAGGGTTAGCGCTCCAGCCATGTATTAATCCAGACTTAAAGCCAATTTTACCCGGTTTTATTGAAGGAAAATACAAATTGGCACCAGCAGCGATCCCTAACAACCCTATAGTTGCTTCGACACTAATATTTGGAGATAATAGCCTTTCATAACCAATGCCTACCCAGGGGTCCAATGCACCTAACTTTAAATAAACTATATTCTTTGATTTAGTGTTTTGTGCATCCTTTACTAATTGAATGTCTGGCCCAAATCTTTTTCCTATTGTTAATCCAAACCAAGGAGAAATATTTCCTCCCGCTTCTGTAATGCTAACATTTTCCGCGTAAAGTACGCCTGCATTGAAATTGAATTGTATGTTTTTTTTTCCTAGATAAGATACGCCGACAGGAATGTAAAACATAGGAAATCCGTCATAATTGACACTGCCATAAATTCCTGTATTAAGGTTAACTTGGTGATGTCTGGGATTTGTAATGTAAAAATCAATTCCAGCACCTGAAGAAAGCAATCCGACACCAAGTTCAACTGACACCCTATTGTTTAGCATTTGACCATATGAAAACCCAATCGGCCAACTTGGGGATCCAATCAGGTTAAGGGAGATGCTGTGAGCCTTAAGTTCAAGGCTATGTTTTGATTCTTCTTGAGCAATTGCATTAGTAGAGGATAGGAACGAAAAAAATACCGTAAGTATCAGGGTGATTGACTTCATTTAATTTCTATTGACTACAACGTTTAGTATAAGATAAGTAGTGGATTAAAATGCCCTTACTTTTGGGCGGTGAAAATACTTAATTAAAAGTGAAAAGATTTGAGAAAACACGTGAGTCGCTATTACTAATGTATAATGTAGTGCGAAGTTTTTTAACTATTCTCTGGTCTTAGAGTAAAATCCCTTTCACGAAACGATTGAAATAGAATGCCAATGCCTCAAAACTAAGAACTATGTAATCTCCTTCTCGTTCTGACTATTAACAAACAGCACATTACCAACGTTATCGTAACCCATGAAGAAGTCTTTACCCGTTTTTTTGACCAACGCACTTCTAAACCCAACAATGGTTAAATCCGCATCTTTCGAGTTTTGATTCACTATTTCTTTTGTTGTCACATCTTCCTTCATCGGAATAATGCGAATGTTGTTTGCCGAAATAGGTAATCGACCTGTTTTAATCATCTCCTTGAGTTTGATTCGTTCACTGGCAATTTCATCGATTGGATGTATTGCAAACAACTTGATAATGCCATCTTCCCAATCTGGGTGACCAAGAATGATGTAGGCTAAGTAAATCATCAAATTTGCGTTTTGATAATCATTACTGGTAATCCAAAGGTGTATTTCGTTGTTAAACCCAAATTTCTTTTCACTCGAGCAGAGAATACATGTGTCGTACCCAACCGCTTTAACCAAACCAATGTTGTCTAATATCTCATCCAGAGCTTCGTATTTGGTTTTGTAGTATTCAAACAAGGCCATGTTGTTCTCTTTACCCGATACGCCTGGAAGCTGTAATACCTGACTGATACTTGCTTTGTAGGTTGGGTTAATAATGGTGTCAACAAAAACACTACTCTTGCTGACCTGAGTCAGCTTGATTAACCTCTTCAAGCACTCTCGTGCTTCTTCTGCCGATTCTTTGCTTAAATATCCGTCGATATGGTGAATGAACATGCCAAAACCTTTGCGATGTGAAATCCAGCGCAACAAGTCAAACTCGTCGTGTCTGCTAAAAGAATCCTTACTAATGGATACCACACTTGGTCTCCATTCGTCCATATTTTCCTCTTGTTTTGATTTTTGCAGGAATACGTGCAGGTTTCTACTTATTTGGAAAATAACACCACTAAAAATACTCGCCATGTCACTCTTGTTGCGTTGGGATTGAGTCAGTACGTAGTACGTAAGAACCATCAGCCCCATAGCTAAAATGGCATAAATGGTATTAATCTTAAACATCAAGACAACGCACAAGACCGCACCAATTAAACTGATGTACCATTTGGATTTAAATGAAGGTCGATATCCAGGGTTTGACGCGAAGTTTTCCAGCAGCGAAATAGAACAGATTGCGCCATACGTCACCATGAAAAACATGGATATAACCTCTGCTACGGCATTGATGTCTCCAAGCAGAACAAAGAAAAAGGCAATGCCACAAGTGAGCATGGATGCGTTGACGGGCTCACCGTTTGTTTTTTTAATTGTGCCAAAAACGCGGTTGAATCGCGGGATTGGGATAATTTTATCTGCGGCTATAGCGTTTAAGGTTCTTGGTGCTACCATCACACTGCCTAACGCACTTGAAATAGTAGCGGCAGCCAAACCTATTGGAATAATAGGACCCCAAACCGCTATTTTAGACATAACCAACTGGTCGCCAATCAAGCTTTCTTGAGACGCTGCCCCTGCTAACTTATAGGCAATCAATACGTAAATCATCATGCCTATTATGGTGGCAAATAATGTTCCTTGTGGTATTGATTTCTTGGGATCTTTGAGGTCTCCAGAAAGGCCGACACCCGCCGTCATTCCGGTAAACGCGGGAAATACAATGGCAAACACGACAAAGAAGTTGTCTTTGTCTGCACGCCAAAGGAAACTCTCTACAACCTCGCCCGTGCCAGCAAAAAACATGATGAGTGATATTGCGAGGATTGCAACCACAACATACAACATCCACATACCGGTTTTTGCCCCTTTGGTATACATCAGCGCGGCCAATAAGCCAACACTCGTCAACCCTAGTAATCTCTTTGAAATTGCGATGTCAATTCCAGTACTTTCTTGTAAAGCCAAAAGCACTGGGCCAAAAGCCTCAGAAAAGGCAATTACATAAAATGCTACGCTAATGGCTTGAGATAAATACAGCGCCAAGCCTATGCTTGCGCCAATGGTTAATCCAAACGAACGCGAGATTATGTAGTATTCTCCACCACCTTCTACCTTTTGGTTGGTTGCAATCTCAGCCAATGACATGGCGGTCGGAATGGTAACCATGTGTCCAATAATGACGATGCTAAGTGTACCAATAAAGCCAACTGTGCCAACAGCATAACCAAACCTTAGGAACATAACAGCACCCAAGATCGTAGATATCGCAGTCAAGAAAACAGGAGCCGTTCCAAACTTCCCCTTCGAATGCAGTAACTCTGCCATAGATTAGAAATTATATTCAATACTATATAAAAAACCAATGCAGATGAAAACGTACGTCGAAATGTTGTTCACCTCTAGCAAACAACGGCATATTCAGAATCTTTATATTGATATATTTGATGCATGAATATAATCGAACAGTTCAAAAACGACCTATGGAATGGAATTTGGCAGCATGCTAAAAATCTATTCAAACCGATGTCTATTGTCGCATTGATAAGTTTTATTGTCTCCATGGCATTAACTTTTTTTGTATTCGCAAAAATGTTAGGGCAAGACGGGTTTCAAGAAATGATGGATCCATCGAGCATGTTCGATTTAGAGTCGATGGAGGAACGCAATCAACAGTTTGCTCAATATTTTCAAGATTTTGGTATCGGTAAAGCCATCGGATTAATGACTTTGGCGTACTTAATCGGTATGGTTGTCATGTCTTGGGTGTTAAACTTTTTATTGATAATCAGTGACCAAGTGATTAACCAGATTCCATTGAATGTTTCCGGTGCATTCTCAGAGGCATTTTCCAAAGATGTATTTAAGATATTCGGATTAACGGCAGTTATTCTGCTGGTGTATATCGTTTTGACGCTTGTCTCCTTTATGCTGGCAGGGCTACATTTTAGTTTGGCGTTTCTCGGGTTTCTATTCACCATTGCATTTTTAAATCGGTTTTTAGGAGCCTACCCAGCAATTGTGCATGGTAAGATGTCGCTTAGCGAATCCATATCATTCAGTATGAAAAACATTTCATGGGGTCGAGGATTTAAGATTATGCTTGTTTTGATTGTTTTCATGATTGTATACGGACTGGCATTATTGCTTGTTAGCAGTCTTCTTGGCTTTATTGGTAATGTTGGTAATATATTGATGATGGTTGTGCAAATTGGGATGTCTATCTTGGTTTATAGTCTTTCCATCGCGGCACTATCCGCAATGTTTTACCGCTATGTTGAAGTAGAGTATGAAGACGATGATAGAGCTGAACAACATATTATTGATACAGTAGATTAGAAATTGGTTCATACAATAAATAAACGTGTTTGTGGCTTTCATTGCGATGCCTACGGACATGTAAACAACGCTCGATACCTCGAATTCTTTGAAGAAGCCCGCTGGTCCGCTTTACATGATTACGATTTGGTTACTAAGCTTCATGAGTTACAGCTACAATTTTTTGTTGTGAATGTAAACGTTGACTTCAAAAAACCTGTCGTTACCGACGATATTGCTACAATCTCCACATCCTTAGGAAACTTAAAACGTAAAACCATTTCTTTTTTTCAAACCATTGAGGTTTCAGGACAAATTACAACCAAGGCTGAAGTCACTTTCGTGTTGTTCGACACCCAGAATAATCGGGCTGTGACTATTTCAGATACTTTGGTTTCTTACTTTAAACCTTTAGAAAATGCCTAGAGTAAAAATTGAATCTCCTGAATCATATGTTCACGAATCTTTGCTAACGGTTCGTGTTACAGATTTGAATTATGGTAACCATTTAGGTAATGATCGTGTGCTTGGATACACACAAGAGGCACGTATTCAGTTTTTTAAGTCTCACAACATGAGTGAATTAGACTTTTGGGGAACAAGCTTGATTCAGGGTGACGCGGCAATCAGTTATCGAAGTGAAGGGTTTCTGAACGATCAGATAAAAATTGAAATAGCCGTAAATGATGTAACCAATTCAAGTTTCGATTTGGTATATCGGTTGACCAATGAAACCACTAACCAAGTTTTGGCGTTGGCTAAAACAAGAATGGTTTGTTTTGACTATGATACGCGGAAAGTGACAGCAATTCCACAAGGATTTAAGTCCTTGTTCGGATAGCCTTATTGCTTTTTTATGGCTGACTTACCGTACCCAATAAACGTACTACTATTTGTTGCTCCCATGGTCTTTTTAATTAGAGATCCGTCTGGTTTTACGTACAGAAATGTAGGGTAGCCAGTAACGTTATATTTTTTTCCTAAAGCAAGACCTTCTGCCGTTTCCATATCAACCTTAAGGTTGATGTAATGTTCGTTGTAATAGTCACCAACGGCCTTTTCTGTAAACACTGTTTTTGACATTAACTTGCATGGGCCGCACCATGTCGTATAAGCATCAATAAAGATGAGTTTATTTTGCTTCTTAGCTAACGCCTTGGCTGCCTTAAAATTAATGTGAGAGAAATTAATCCCTTCTTCTTGAGCCTTATTGGTGTCGGACTTTAGACCTATAAACAAGGCAGTGATTATCAGGACTGTGATTATTTGTAGCTTTTTCATCTTATTGTTTTAATCGTTGCAAATTTATTTGTAAAACGTGTTTTTACGTCGCTTTTGTACTTAAGACTTGTCAAATACCATTCCTTTTTTGTCTCTTTATAAAGCCATCGTTTTGATGAACTGTAGTTCATATGTATAATTGCTGACATTTGAATATGAAAAGCGTATTAACATTTAACCTGATGTGCCTATTAACTTTACAGTTATCGGCACAAGATCTAACCACTACTGCGGATTCTGTTTTTATCAGAAATATATTTGATCAAGCCTTAGTAGAAGGGGAGAGCTACCAAAACTTGGAACATTTGTGTAAGGATGTTGGCCATCGTTTGAGTGGGTCCAAAGCAGCTGAAAAAGCCGTAGAATGGGGAAAGAAGGTCATGGACGGACTTGACCTAGATCGGGTATATCTTCAATCGATAGATGTGCCGTTTTGGGAAAGGGGAGACATTGAATCCGCATCCATAAAATCAGACAAGGATATTACACTGAGTATTCGGACCTTGGGTGGTTCTGTGGGTACGAATGGCTTAATGCAGGGCAGTGTTGTTGAGGTTTCTAGCCTTGAAGAAGTGGCTAAACTGGGTAAAGAAGCTATAGCAGGTAAAATTGTATTCTATAACAGACCAATGGACCCTAAACCCATCAGTACGTTTCAGAGTTATGGAGGATGCGTTGATCAGCGCTATGCTGGTGCATCAGTTGCAGCAGAATATGGGGCGATTGCCGTTATGGTGAGAAGTATGTCGTTATTAGAAGACGATGGACATGCTCACACAGGAAGCATGGGCTATAAAACGGGCGTCAATAAAATTCCAGCAGTTGCTGTTAGTACACATGATGCCAATGTGCTTCATGACCATCTGCAAAAAAATGAATCAACAGAAGTTGAGTTGAACGTGAATGCCCATACCAACGAAAATGTTGTTTCGAGCAATGTGATTGGAGAAATAAAAGGCAGCGTTTATCCAAATAAAGTGATTGTCATTGGAGGCCATTTGGATAGTTGGGATGTCGGCGAAGGTGCACACGATGATGGTGCTGGCGTTGTTCACAGTATGGAAGTCTTACGCATTCTGAAGGCGTTAAACTATACACCAAGATATACGATAAGAGTCGTTTTATTTATGAACGAGGAAAATGGAAACATGGGCGGTAAAGGCTATGCGGCTAAAGCAAAAGCCAAGAACGAAAATCATGTCATTGCACTAGAAAGTGATCGTGGCGGGTTTAGTCCCCGAGGCTTTAACATTTTGGCCGATTCGAGTCAGGTTGATTTTGTACGTCAGTTTCGAGAAGTACTTGAGCCTTATGGTTTACATCACTTTGAGCCAGGGTATGCCGGTGTAGATATTAGTCCTCTTGACACGAAAGAAAACAAGGTTAATCCTGATCTAATAATGATGGGTTTGGTACCTGATTCTCAACGGTACTTCGATTACCATCACAGCGATACTGATGTTTTCGAAAATGTCAACAAACGTGAATTGGAGCTTGGCTGCGGGGCTATGACCTCAATCATTTATTTGATGGACAAATATTTACAATAGATATGAAATCGAGTGGTAACATGTTAACCATTCGAGAGGTGAAACAGTCCGATGTTTCAGCTATTACTAACATATATAATTTCTATATCGAAACTTCACCTTCAACTTTTGAAGAAAGCATTTTGCCTGAAGCAGAGATTGCTAAAAGAGTAAAAGCCGTTTCTGAAAAGTATGTTTGGTTGGTTGGCGTGGTCGAAGACGAAGTAATCGGGTATGCTTATGCGAGTCAATGGAAGTCGAGGTCTGCATATCGATTTACCGTAGAAACGTCAATCTATTTAAAGCAGGGCGCAGAGGGGAATGGTTATGGCAAAGCTTTGTACGGTGAGCTGCTACACCAAACAGAAAAAATGGGATACAAATGTTTGATTGGTGGGATTTCTCTCCCCAATGCATCTAGTATCAAACTTCATGAATCGCTTGGCTTTGTTAAGATTGGCGACTTCAAGAAAGTCGGTATTAAGTTCGGTAAATGGATTGATGTCGGATATTGGGAGTTGAGGTTTGAAGGACCGAAGGGTTGAGGGATTGAAGGATGGAGGGATTGAAGGATTGTATGTTTGAATGTCTGAAGGATTGACTGACTGAAGAACAGAATTATAGTCCTGCGTCTTTAGTCAATCAGTCCTAAGTCAAAACATTTTCAGCTTTCAACTTTCAATTCTCAACTTTCTTGTGCCCTTAACATATCGATAGCAAAAAATGAAACACAAAAAAGGCCCCGCGAAGCGGAGCCTTTTTCTATAGTAGTATACAATGTTTTGATTAGTTGTTCGAGATGGTGTATGTAATTTCAAGGTTTACGTCCTGGTCAAAGTCGATCTTAGCATAGCTACCTTTTTTAGTATCTAACTCAAGAGCGTATTGAAGGTTGTGACCGTTGCTAGCACCGTCAGCAGTATAGCAGCTACCGATACCTGTGATTACTTTTTGATCGCTAGAAGTAAGTGTTACTGTACCAGCAGAGCTACCCATAGTTCCGTCACCGTTACCAGCGTCTTTAGCTGCAGTAACTTTAAGTAACATTCCATCAGGAACAGCATTAGCAGAAATTTTAGCAGATACGTCTCTAGAGTTTTCAGATTTTCCAACAATAGAAGAGTAGTTAATCCAAACGTCGTCATTTGTAGCGTTAGAGAAATCAACAGCTTCACCTGCTTCAGTAGGAGCGTCAACAGATAAAGATACAGCAGTAGAACCTTCTAAGTCAAGAATAGCAACTTCAGGGATAGAGATAGCAACAGTGTGAGCGTCGTCAGCGTCATCTTGTGCGTTAGCGTTGAAAGCAAAAACTACTCCTAGAGCAGCAAGTGCAAATAATTTTCTTTTCATTCGTAATATTATTTTGTAGTAGAAGCTCGAATGAATAAATCAAAAGTATCAAAGGAGAAATATCATGCGAACTTACGCTTAGAGAATATCCAAAGGATGTGCCAAAGCGTGCCACAAAAACGAATGAAAAGTAAAGAACGTAGTGTTTGTAAGGGTTTTGAGATGCTGTTTGGGTTTTAGGCTCAAGGCGTGCCACACCCACATATGTCCCAATATGAAACTAAAATACCAAAAAGAGACCAAATCTCAATATAGATAAACGTAAAACAGGACACAAAAAAAGGTCGCCTCTTTGGAGGCGACCTAATAGTATTGTAATAGCTAGTTACCCCAGAGAGGTGACTAGAAGATATTAAAGGTTAGATATTGTGTAAGTGATTGTTAACGTTACGTCTTCATCGAAATCGATTTGAGCGTAAGATCCAGCAGTAGGATCTAACTCTAAGGCGTAAGTTAAGTTGTGACCGT